>DASTMQ010000388.1:0-4215 GCA_035714005.1 Hyphomicrobiaceae bacterium | reverse complement strand
GAGTATGCCTATCGCATCCGCGGCGAAGCCCACATGTGGCGGCCGACGGTGGTCGCCGACCTGCAGCACGCCGTGCGCGGCAATCTGCCCGACAAGTATCGAGCCTATGCGCAAGAGATCAACGACCAGACCGAACAGCTGATGACCTTGCGCGGCCTGTTCCGTCTAAAGAGCGCCAAGGAAATGGGACGCCGTGCGGTCGCACTCGAAGAGGTGGAGCCGGCGGCCAACATCGTGCGGCGCTTTTCGACCGGAGCGATGAGCTTCGGCTCGATCTCGCGCGAGGCGCATACCACCTTGGCGATCGCCATGAACCGCATCGGCGGCAAGTCGAACACCGGGGAAGGCGGCGAGGAGGCCGACCGCTTCAAGAGGCTGGCGAACGGCGATTCCATGCGCTCGGCGATCAAGCAGGTGGCCTCTGGCCGCTTCGGCGTCACGGCCGAATACCTCGCCAATTCTAATGTCATGCAGATCAAAATGGCGCAGGGCGCCAAGCCCGGCGAGGGCGGCCAGTTGCCCGGTCACAAGGTGGATGCCACCATCGCCAAGGTGCGCCATTCGACGCCGGGGGTCGGTTTGATCTCGCCGCCGCCGCATCACGACATCTATTCGATCGAAGATCTGGCGCAGCTCATCTTCGATCTGAAGAACGTCAATCCGGCGGCCGACGTCTCGGTCAAGCTGGTGTCCGAGGTTGGCGTCGGCACGGTCGCGGCCGGGGTGGCGAAGGCGCGCGCCGACCACGTCACCATCGCCGGCTTCGAGGGTGGCACCGGCGCCTCGCCTCTCACCTCCATTAAACACGCCGGCTCGCCCTGGGAGATCGGGCTCGCCGAGACGCACCAGACCCTGGTCGGCAACCGGCTCAGGGGCCGCATCGCCGTCCAGGTCGACGGCGGCATTCGCACGGGGCGTGACGTCGTCATCGGCGCCTTGCTCGGTGCCGACGAATTTGGCTTCTCCACTGCGCCGCTGATCGCGCTCGGTTGCATCATGATGCGCAAGTGCCACCTCAACACCTGCCCCGTTGGCGTGGCGACGCAAGACCCGCTGCTGCGGGCCAAGTTCAAGGGTCAGCCCGAGCACGCCATTAACTTCTTTTTCTTCGTCGCCGAGGAAGTCCGCGAGATCATGGCGGCCCTCGGCTATCGCAACTTCAACGAAATGATCGGCCAATCCCAGTGCCTCGACAAGCAACGCGCGATCGGGCACTGGAAGGCGCGTGGGCTCGACTTCGAAAAGCTGTTCTACCAGCCGGATGTGCCGGAAACGGTGGCGATCTACAATTCCGAGCGGCAGGACCACGGCCTTGGCAAGGTGCTGGACGTGCGGCTCACCGAGCTTGCCATGCCGGCGCTTGCCGAGAAGCGCCCCGTCAAGGAGCAGCTCACCATCTCCAACCGCGATCGCGCCACCGGGGCGATGTTGTCGGGCGAAATTGCCAAGCGCTACGGCCACAGCGGATTGCCCGAGGATACCATATGGCTCTCCTTCCAGGGCACCGCCGGCCAGAGTTTTGGCGCCTGGCTCGCGCACGGCGTGACCCTCGATCTCGTCGGCGAAGCCAACGACTACGTCGGCAAGGGCTTATCCGGCGGCAAGCTGATCGTGCGCCCCGACCCGGCCTCGGGCATTACCCCCGAGGAGAGCATCATCGTCGGCAACACCGTGCTGTACGGCGCCATCAGCGGGGAGTGCTATTTCCGCGGCGTTGCCGGCGAACGTTTTGCCGTGCGCAACTCGGGTGCCGTTGCCGTGGTGGAGGGGACCGGCGATCATGGCTGTGAGTACATGACGGGCGGCATCATCGTCGTCATCGGGCCCACCGGTCGCAACTTCGCCGCCGGCATGTCGGGGGGCATCGCCTACGTGTTTGACGAGGACGGCACCTTCGAACGGCGCTGCAATCTGTCGATGATCGACCTCGAGCCCGTGGAGGCCGAGGAGCAGGTCATGCGCCAGCTGTCCAACCAGGGTGGCGATCTCGAGAGCCACGGCCTGGTCGACATCATGGGCGACATGACCAAGCAGGATGCCGAACGGCTGCACCAGCTGATTGCCCGGCATGCCCACTACACCAATTCCGCCAAGGCGAAGGCCATTCTCGACAATTGGGCGCACTATCAGGGCAAGTTCAAAAAGGTGATGCCGGTCGAATACCGGCGGGCGCTGGAAGAGATGAGCAAGCATCAGGCCGCCGATAAGACCGGCTTTGACGTGCTCGAGATCGGCTTGCCGGCCAAAGGCTAAAGACGCCGCAAGGCGCAGTTTTTTGTTCGTCACGGGCGATTGTCCTCATGAAGATCTACGGCGATCTGGGGTCCGGGAACTGCCTGAAGGTCAAGTATACGGCCGACCTTCTCGGGCTCGCTTACGCTTGGGTGCCGATCGAGGTGCTGCAGGGGGATACCCGCACGCCCGAGTTCGTCGCCAAGTTTCCGATGGCGCAGATCCCGGCCGTGGAATTTGCCGACGGCCGGCGCTTGGCCCAGTCCAACGCCATTGTGCGCTACCTGGCGCAGGGCAGCCCACTGCTGCCGGCAGATCCGTTTATTGCCGCCAAGGTCGACGAGCTCTTGTTCTGGGAGCAGTACAGCCACGAACCCTACCTTGCGGTCTGCCGCTTCCACATGGTCTATCTCGGTCGGCCGAAGGCGGCGCGCGAGCCGCAGCGCGTCGAGCGCGGGGAACAGGCGCTCGATCTCATGGACACCCTGCTCAAGGGACGCCAGTGGCTGGTCGGCGACCGGCTCTCGATTGCCGATCTTGTGCTCTTGCCCTATACGCGGCTCGCCCCCGAGGGCGGCTTTGACTTTTCCCAGCGCCGGCACGTGCGCGCTTGGATCGCGCGCTGCGAAGCCGCGCTCGGCCTTGATGCGGCGCGCACGTCCTCTCAAGACCTGAATTAAAGATCGGACACGATGGGCAAGATCACCGGCTTCATGGAGTTCGAGCGGCACGATCGCGGCTATGCCGCGGTCGAGGAGCGCCTGAAGCATTGGCGCGAATTCGTGGTGCCGCTGTCGGAGGCGGACGCCCGGGTGCAGGCGTCGCGCTGTATGGACTGCGGCATTCCCTACTGCCACAACGGCTGTCCCGTAAACAATCAGATCCCGGACTGGAACGATCTCGTCTACCGCGAGCAATGGCGGACGGCGGCGCGCAATCTACACTCGACCAATAACTTTCCCGAGATTACCGGCCGCGTCTGCCCGGCGCCATGCGAGGCCGCCTGTACGCTCAACATCGACGACCAGCCGGTGACGATCAAGACCATCGAATGCAGCATCGCCGACAAGGCCTTGGCCGAGGGCTGGGTGGCGCCCGAGCCGCCGGAGAAGCAGACCGGCAAGAGGGTTGCGATCGTCGGCTCCGGGCCGGCAGGCCTGGCGGCGGCGCAGCAGTTGGCGCGCGCCGGTCACGAGGTGCACGTCTACGACAAGCATCCCTTCCCCGGCGGGCTGCTGCGCTACGGCATTCCCGACTTCAAGATGGAAAAGAGCATCGTCGAGCGCCGCATCAAGCAAATGCAAGCCGAGGGCGTCGTCTTCCACTGCAACGTTCATGTGGGGCGCGACCTGCCGGCGCCGCGGCTCGAGGCCGAACACGATGCCCTGCTGCTGGCGGCAGGTTCGGAGCAGCCGTTCGACTTCTTTGCGACATCGCCCGGGCGCGAGCTCGACGGCTTGGTGTTCGCCATGACGTTTTTGCCGCAGCAGAACCGGCGCGTTGCCGGTCAGCCGCAGCGCGAGGAGCCGCAGATCACGGCGGCGGGCAAGCACGTGATCGTCATCGGCGGCGGCGACACGGGGAGCGACTGCATCGGCACCTCATTGCGTCAGGGTGCCAAGTCGGTAACGCAGTTGGAGATCATGCCGCAACCTCCCGTCAAGGAGAACAAGGCGCTGTCCTGGCCGCATTGGCCGCTGAAGCTGCGCGTCTCCTCCAGCCAGGCCGAGGGCGCCAAGACCGAGTACTCGATTTCCACCGCGGGCTTTGCCGGCCGCAATGGCAAGGTGGAAAAACTGCTTTTCGCGCGCGTCGATGCCGCGCTCAAGCCGATTGCCGGCAGCGCGGGTGAGCTGCCGGCCGACCTCGTATTGTTCGCCATGGGCTTTTCCGGCCCGGAGGAAAGCGACCTGGTGGCCAAGCTAGGCCTCAGCGTGGTGCCGCGCGGACGCTTCAAGGGGCTTGATGCCAATGAACGCGATT
>DASTMQ010000387.1:0-17469 GCA_035714005.1 Hyphomicrobiaceae bacterium | reverse complement strand
CTAGGCTCGCCCGACGACCCCACCAAAGCAAAGCTATTGGAGTATGTGGAGGCCCTGATCGCTGACCAGGGCAGCGTCTTGGTTCACACCCAGAGCGGGCTATTCGTTGCCAAGAAATAAAAGCCCGCCCGCCTCAGGCGTGCCTTTCCCGCAAGAGCAAGTCTTCGACATCGCTAGCCTTGCGGATGCGAACAACGGGCTCATCGTCTCCGGGAAATTGAAAGCGATCCCGATGCTGCCGAAAGACTTCATCGCGCATGCGATGGCGGACAGGATCGCGATCGTTGGCCGCCCGGCGGGCTTCGATTTCCGACAATGGTGTAGCCATGAAGATGATCAGGAAACGGCTGCCATGGTCAGCCGCAACTTGCTTGCATCGGTCGCGTAGGAAGCGATGCGAAAAGGTGTCATCCACGACCACGGAGCATCGGTGCCGCAGCAACAGCCGCAGGCGAGCCATGGCCGTGGCGCTCGTCTCCTCCCATTGCCGATCGCTCATGCCGTCGCCGCCGCGCAATCCGCGTTCATGGTTGATGGCATCGAGGCTGATGAGCTCGGTTTTCAGCTCGCGCGCCAGAATGGCGGCAAGCGACGACTTGCCGGAAAAGGCAAGACCACACATGGCATAGACCGTTTGCAGCACGCGACGGACCCCAATGCAGACGAGAGACAGACCCCGGGCAAACCCAGGTCGGCCGGTCACCCGGGCGGCCGGTCACTCGGGCGGCCGTTCAGTGAGAGAAAGGCTCTGCAGGATCAGTTTGTGGACCTGCACGGCGGGCAACGACCCGTCGATGCGATGCACCCTTCTGCCCATTTCTTCCAATAGGGCAATGGCCGGTAGCGTCTTTTCCGCCCACCAACGAAAGCGATTTCGCGTCTGCTCTTCGGTCGCCTCATCGCTGCGACCGCGCAGCGCCAGACGCTGCCTCGCTTGCTCAACCGGAAGCTCAAGCACAATGATCGTATACTCGGCGGGATCGAAAAAGACCATTAGCTCGTCAAACATCAAAGCTTGCAGATCGTAGCGCGCGACCCCGTCGAAAACAAAATGCGTTTCGCTGGAAAAATTGCGGCTTACGTGGTCGGCGAGTAGGCTGGTGGCGACAAAATTTGGCACGAGCTTGCCGGCTGCCATGATCGCCTTGATGCGGCGACCCAGTTCGTCTTCCTGGCCTGCGCGCGCGCGAAGCAGGGCGCCCTGGTCGGCATGAACGATGCGACGTCCAGGATCAACCACAGCGAGATGGCGGACGAGAAGATCGGCCTGCGTACCCTTGCCGGCACCCGAGATGCCAAATAAGACAACGGCCTGCGCGTGCACCTTGGCAACGGCCGTACGGCTTGGGGTGTCCGGCATCATCGGCTCATCCTTGGCCGCTTGCCATCGATGTTTCTCCTCGCACAGTTCGGGCGCCGCATCCAGTTGATTTTCAGGGCGCCAAGCCCTAATTTGCGGGCATGCGCACGACAGTTGTGACCGTCACCGCTCGAATGTTCCGGCCCGACCGCAGGGATACTGGCCGGAAGGGTTGACGCGCGTCCGCGCGAGACATGTGCTGAACCCAAGCTCTTCCGTCCCGACGGGAGGGCTTTTTGATTCTTTTAAGGGTTCGGCGTCCGCGCAAAGGATGCAATAAATGACCCGCTACCTCGTAACCAGCGCCCTTCCCTACGTCAACGGCGTCAAACATCTCGGCAATCTCGTCGGCTCGCTGCTGCCCGCCGACGTGCACGCGCGCTTCCGCCGCCAGACCGGTGCCGAAGTCCTGTTTATCTGCGCCACCGACGAGCACGGCACACCGACCGAGCTCAGCGCCGCGGCTGCAGGCCAGGATGTCGGCACCTTTTGCAAGCAACAGCACGCCATACAGGCCGACATCTACCGCAGATTTGGCTTGTCCTTCGATCATTTCGGCCGCTCGTCGTCGGCGCAGAACCGTGCCTTGACCCAGCACTTCTACCGCCGCCTCGAGGCGGCAGGGCTTATCGAGGAGCGGGACGTTGAGCAGGTTTGGTCGCCGACGGACAACCGCTTCCTACCCGACCGCTACATCCTCGGCACCTGCCCACATTGCCGATACGAGGCCGCGCGCGGTGACCAATGCGACGGCTGCGGAGCCCTTCTCGATCCGCCCGAGTTGCTGGCGCCGAGATCGGCGGTCTCCGGCAGCCGCGACCTGGCGCTGCGGACCAGCCCGCATCTCTTCCTGCGCCAATCGTTGCTCGTCGACCGGCTACGCGCCTGGGTCGATCACCGTCATGGCTGGCCGGCCTGGGTCACGTCGCTGGCCCACGGCTGGCTGACCTCAGACCTACGCGACCGCTGCATCACACGTGACCTGGCCTGGGGCGTTCCCGTGCCCCGCCCCGGCTTTGAGGCGAAAGTCTTCTACGTCTGGTTCGACGCACCCATAACCTACCTTGCTGCCACCAAAGAATGGTCTGACGCCAAACCCAGCGAGCGGGACTGGCGTAGCTGGTGGTGGCAGGCGGACGACCTCGACTATGTGCAATTTCTGGGCAAGGACAACGTGCCCTTCCACGCGGTGAGCTTCCCAGCGACTTTGCTTGGCAGCGGCGAGCCCTGGAAGACGGTCGATGTGATCAAGGGCTTCCATTGGCTGACCTACGCGGGCGGCAAGTTCTCAACCAGCCAGCGCCGCGGCGTGTTCACGGACACGGCGCTGGATGCTCTGCCGGCCGACCTCTGGCGCTGGTGGTTGATCGCCAATGCACCCGAAAGCGCCGACGTCGATTTCGACGTTCGGCGGTTCAGCACCGACGTCGGCAAAGACCTCGCCGACGTGTTCGGCAATCTTGCGACCCGCGCCACCACCTTTGCCTGCCGCGCCTTCGACGGCCGCATTCCCGCCGAGGGTGAGCCCGGATCGCCGGAGCGGGCGCTGGCGCACGAGGTCGAGCGAAGGATCGCCCTCCTCCGCAGCTGCCATGAGCGCCTGGCGTTTCGTCGTGCCGCGGCGGAGACGCGCGGGCTTTGGGGGCTTGCCAACGGTTACCTGCATGAGCAGGCACCCTGGACGACGATCAAGTCGGATCCGGCGCGGGCCGCCGTGACAACGCGCGCGGGGCTAAACCTTTTGGCCCTCTGCGCGGCCGTGAGTTGGAGCATTGTACCGACGCTGGCAAGCCGGGTGCTCGCGGCCTTTGGCGAGCTTGGTCGTCCGCCCTGGCCCGCCGCGCCGGTGGCGCGGCAGCTCGCGGGCCGAAAGGGACAACCACTTGCCAGGATCGACCCGCTGGTCAGCAAATTGACCGAGACCGAGATTGCGCGCTTGGAGCGGCGATTCTCGGGGGGCGCCGAATCTGTGGAGAGGGACGCGTGAGGTGGGCTTGCAGGCGGCCTGCGGCATGTGCGCGTCCGCCCGGCAGCATTGCTTCTTTCGAGAAGGAGCGGTCCACCTTGAAGGCCTGCCCGCGCCGGCATCCGCAAAAGGGCAAGCGCGCTGCGGGCGCGCAATCGGCGCGAGTTGCCCGGCCTCGCAGGGGCACCTGGGTTTGGTGCCGACAACCAATTGCCACTTGTGCACAAAATGGATGGCCCCATCGCGCAAGGCGAGAGCCAACCCCGCGTCCTGACCGGCCTCCGCCAAGGCGCGAACCACGGTTCGCAGTGGCGCAACGCGCTCCGGGTCGGCGACGATGCCAACCCATTCCTCGAACTCGCGCGCCTTGTCCCAACTTTCCCGTCGCTCGACCGCGACACCCGCGCCTGCGATCAAGGCCACGAGCTCGGAGGCGGACCGCATGCGAACATGCGAGGGATCGCGCAGCACCTCGATGGCATTTTGCAGCGCCGCCTTGCCCGCGTCTTCGGCGCTGACAACGTCGGCGACGGCGAGCGTCCCTCCCACCTTGAGGACGCGCAGCATTTCGGCCAGCACCGTCTGCGGTTCGAGAAAATGATGAAACGATAGGCGCGTGACGACGGCGTCGAAGCTACCCGTCGCGAAGGCGAGATGTGTCGCGGAACCTTGTGTGAATACGACATTCGTGCGACCGGCCGCCGCGCATCGCTCTTTGGCTTTTACCAACATCTCCGGCGTCAAATCCAGGGCCACGACTTCGCGCGCGATAGCGGCCAGCGCCGATGTCACGATTCCGGGACCACAGGCGACGTCGAGGACCCGCCCGCGCGCGGCGCTGCCGATGGCATCGACGAGACGGGCAACGTGCGACGGATCCGTTGTTGCTGGCGATCGTGAGAACTGCGCGGCCTGTCGCGTGAACTCCGCGTGCGTGCGTCCCAAGCCGCCGAGGCACGCTGGCGCATCGGGGCGGTGCGAGCCTAGCCGATCAGCACGTCTCGGATCGATTGGGAGATGTAGGGCTTGCGCAGCTTCGGCGTGTTTGCGAAGGCTGGCGGGAACGCGAGATCATCGCCGTAACCCGTGGCGAACGCAAAGCGAATTCCAAGCGCCTTCAAGTGCTCGGCGATCCTGAAGCTGGTTTCGTTACCAAGGTTCACGTCCAGCAGCGCGAAGTCGGGAGGACGCTCGACGATCGCCTTGAGCGCTCCATTGACGTTGTTCGTGACCCGCACGGTCTCGACTCCGAGCTCGCGCATCATGTCTTCCGCATCCAGCGCGATGATCATGGCGTCCTCGACCAAAAGGACATCCCGAGGCATGGCAACAACCCCATCCTTGCTGTCGGCGGAGGCCGCATCCGGCCGACTCGCCGGGCTGCGCGAGGTGCGGAACTGGGTGGAGGGGATGCTAAAGCGCGCATGTAGCCCGGTTGCCGCGAAGTCGAGCTCCACGTCACCGCTTAAGTCGTGACGGATCGAGGACCGGATCACCGTGCTGCCAAAACCCCGACGTGTTGGTGGTTTCACCCCGGGACCACCCCGCTCGGCCCAATCGATAATAAGGTTGCCTCGTTGGTCGAGAGAGGTAGTGACCGTCACACGCCCGCGATGGTCACTCAAAGCCCCGTATTTGGCGGAGTTTGTGATCATTTCGTGCATGACCAGGGCAATGGTCGTGAAGGCCTGGGGTTCAAGCAGGACATCGGGGCCATGCAGAATGACGCGCTCGGCACCATTGGCCAAATAGGCGCCCGCCTCCGCCTTCAGCAAGCTGCTGAAGGATGCAGGACCCCACTTGTCCGCGGTGATCTGATCATGCGCTCGCGCCAGCGCCTGGATGCGGCCGCCGACCACGGCCGTGAAGCTGTCGACCGTGTGCGCTGGGTCCTTGCTCTGGGTGATGACGCCGCGAATAAGGCTTAGAATGTTACGCACGCGATGGTTGAGCTCGTCAATCAGTAACTCCTGACGCTGCTGGGCGCGGACCCGCTCATCCTCGGCCAGGGCCGACAGTTGCAGAATGACTTCGAGCAAGCTGACGCGCAGACCTTCGGCAATGCGGCATTCAACGGCTAGCCACGGCTGGGATTGACCGTGCACGGTCTCCTTCCACACCTCAAAGCTCTTGCGCGGCGTTAATCGATCGCCCAGCGGCCCGACCGTGACGGGTTTAGCCGGATCGCCCGCCCAATTGACGTTGCGCGCCACCTCTTTGCGAAAAAACACCAAATAATCGCGGGATGGGCGCGAGAGCGGCACCACAAGCATGCCGGCGGCCCGCTCGGCAAAGGCGCGCGCCGGCGGAAATTCCTGACCGATGTCATAACGCGCGTAGATCTGGCTGCTGATGTCCTTCGCATTAAGATGGGCAACCAGGGCGGCGAATTCCGGCTCGGTGGGCGTGAGCCCCTTCAGGGTGGCTCGATCGTTGATCCACACCCCAATGCCGTCACAGGCCAGGAGGTCGGCAATATCGTCCAGGTGCGAGACGATGCTTTCGAACTGGGTGGCCTCGCTGGCCATGGCGGTCACGAGCTGCTGGTGCAGCTTTTGCGCGCGCACCTCGTAAGCGGACTCGTGTTCGCGTTCGCGGTTCTCCATCAGAAATGAAAACATCTGCCCGAAAAGTTCCGCGGCCGTACGCCGGCCAAAGGAGACGCGATGCGGCGCGTAGTGGTGGCAAGCAAACAGGCCCCACAGTCTGCCATCGTGCAGGATCGACACCGACATCGAGGCCGACACCCCCATGTTGCGCAGATACTCGACGTGGATCGGCGAGACGCTGCGCAGCACGCTTCTCGAAAGATCGAGGGGTTGACCGGCGGCATCGAGTGCCGGCTCGATGGGTGACGGGGCGGCATTGACGTCGGCGATCAGACGAAGCCAGTTACGCTCGTAGAGAATTCGGGCCTGTCGCGGGATATCGGAAGCGGGATAATGCAGGCCCAGGTAGGATTCCAACCCTGTGCGTGCCGATTCGGCGATCACCTCACCCGATCCATCTTGATCAAAGCGATAGACCATGACCCGATCGAATTCGGTCATGGCGCGCAGTTCACGTGCCGCCATCCGGTAGAAAGCCCGCAAGTCATGCGCCTGCTGCAGGCGGGCGATCATGCCGCGCACCATCAAGCCCGTGTTGTCCGAGCCGTCGCTGATCGAAGGCTCACATTCGACGATGATGGAGGTGCCGGCCATGTGCACCGCCAAGTCGCAGCGCGGCCCAGCGTCGGTGATCTGCAGATCGAATAGACGCGCGACCATGTCGCCCATAATGGCACCGTGAAGCTGAGTGCGCATCGCGTGGATCGCTTCCTCGGTGAAAACGGCGCGCAGGGGACGGCCGATGACATCCTGCGGCGTCCGGCCGAGCCAGGCCGTCGTGCTGCCGGAGGCGCGCGTTATCACCCAGGCATCGCTCGACACGACCAGCAGCAGACCAAACGATTGCACGGCGCCGATCAGATGAATCGGCTCGCGATCGCAATTGCTGAGATCGACCATCTCGGCTGCGCTAGCCACGCCCTAAAATCACTCCGTCGCAAATGCCATCGCCGCTGGCGGCCAGGAATTGCCGGAACACCGCGCGTGCGCCGGCCGCGGCCGCATCAGGCTCGCGGCGCACCTGCTGCGATGCCTCCAGTCGCTGCAAGAATGTGGGCCAAAGGGAGAGGCCCTGCCCGTGCGATAGATACCGCGTCGCGGCCCGGCTGGCGGGACTGAGCGCGGCCTCGACCTCGGCCAGCAGCAGCCGGGCGCCGAGGCGTGATCCTTCCAGCACATAAAGCATGCCAAACTGGAAGGCCTCACCGCAGATGGCGGGAACGGTCGGACCCGAGGGTTCCGGCAGCGACAACGCTGCCAGGTCCAGGCGCAGCGCGCGCGACCGCGAACGTTGCGGCCAGTCCGGCAGCAAATTGGCAACGTCGACTTCGTTCAAGGCTTGCTCTACGGGCAGTAGCGCCATTGCGGATCGTAACAAGAAGTCCCGATAGCCTGC
Organism: Hyphomicrobiaceae bacterium; assembly: GCA_035714005.1. Lineage (GTDB taxonomy): Bacteria > Pseudomonadota > Alphaproteobacteria > Rhizobiales > Hyphomicrobiaceae > AWTP1-13. The sequence continues at coordinate 10,138 of DASTMQ010000387.1, read as the reverse complement.
CTCACCCTGCGTCACCAGAGGCGCGAGCCGCGCGTCGAGGCGAGCATGCAAATCGCTGGTCGCCGCGCGCAGGTGGCCGCGCGCGGAGCGCGCCGTTGCCCGGTGCTGAGACGCCATCAATGCGAACCTCCAAGGCCAGGCTCAAGCTATGACGGTTGCGGCGAGCCTGCAGTTCCGCGCATTGCACGCCGCCCTCCTCATAGAGCAAAAACCTTGGCACCCAAAGCCCCAACACCATTCGGACTGCGCCGGTCACGGGTCGCAATGTCGCGGGGCAAAGGCACGCCTGCACCCAACGCGACCTCAGTCGGCAGCGCCGCGGGCCACCGGCTCTCGACCTCTCTCACCGATTGGTTGGCACCATGGCCTCCTCAACTCGGTAACGGCTGCAAACTTGCTCCACCACCGTTGGTGCCATGCCGCCGGCCTCGCGCGCTCGGTGTGTGATGGCGACAGAGCTGCTGGACGAGAGCGCGGCAGTGGACAGCAAGAGGGCACGGTGGTGCCGCGACCGATTGCGTTGCTCGCCACACTCTCCGTCAACGGTACACCCAACGCCGCCCCCTATAGCTTCTTCGATCTTATGGGCAACGACCCGCCGGTCTTGGCGCCGACGCGGCTCCCGGGGTCACCGGACTGGCGCAGCGCTCGTGATAAATGGCGGCCCAGTCGATGGCGGAAATTGGCGGGCCGGCTCGCCGCGGGCCAAGATCGGACGCGTGGTGCCGACGAGCGCCGGCACGAGGCAAAGCAAGAGCCCAACTGCCGCCCGTGGGCAAAGGCAGAACGCTGTTCTCGCGAGCATCCGAGCCGACCCCGCGCACAACCTTTCCGCGATCTTGTTCCGTGGTCGGAGGGATGGGGATCGGAAGTAGCCATAATCTTTTCGCCGGCGCTCACCGCCTTGTCGCCAAGGCGGCAACCTGCCGGGATCGAATGGTCGTCCAGTCGCGCGTTCGGGCCTCGGTAACAATGGGCGTTCGGTGGCTTGGCGAGGCTCATCCCGGCTCGGGTCGGGTTGAGCCGACAACCCGCATCGGGCAAACGGGACGCTCCCTCGCACGCCGAAGAAGCGTCCCTAACCCATCCAGCCTCGATGCGGGGCGAAACCGGATTAGGCTTGGCGAGGGAACGGCCGGCCGCCCGAGTTATTCCGTTCTCCTGCCCCCGAATAAAGCGGGGTGAGTCAACCTGACGCATCCCCGCCGTTGCCAGAGGCGGGCGCAAAACTTAAGGGTTGCATGGCCTCAGCGGGAGGGCGCGAGCCGGCCAAAGGTGCGGGCCAAATCCTGGCGCACCTCACGGTCCCACGCCCGCAGCACGATCGCCACATTGGCGAGGCTCACAACACCCACCGTCGCAAACAGCGTCGAGAGCGCGACACCGGCCGACTGCAGGCCCGCGACCACGGCGCCGCCAGCCAGCATGTAGGCGGCGTTGAGAACGTTGACAGCCGCTACCACCCGGGCCCGGCGATCAACGGGTGCCCAGGCCTGCACTGCCGCAAAAGCCGGCACGACAAAGAGGCCCCCCGCAACGGCAAGCCCGCACAGGGCGACCGTCACGAACACGCCGTTGCGCGAGGCCACGAAGGCCCACGGTCCGATCCTGTCGCCCTCCGGCACGACCACCGAGGCAAGCCAGGCCGCGAACAGGGCAAAAACGCCGATCAGCAGGGCGCCGATCGGAACCAGCGCCAGATTGGGACGCTCGCGGCTGGCGCGCGCCGCGAGCAGCGAGCCCAAAGCGATGCCGACGGTGAACACCGAAAGACAGTAGGTGACCACACCCTCGCTGCCACCAATCCCCTCCTTGATGAGGGTCGGCAGCAAGGACAGGGTAACGAAGCCCACCACCCAGAACCACGAGACGATTTGGGCGCCACCCCACAGGCGCCGGTCCGCCTTGAGCTCGCGCAGCAGCCCTTTCGTCGAGGTCCAAGGATTGAAGTCGATTTGGAGCCGCGGCGCAGCGGGACCGGCCTCGGGAATGAGCCGTGCCAACCCCCAGGAGCTCAGCGCCAACAGGCAAATGACGAGGCCCACCGCGGCGCCGCTTTGCGCCTCCGCCACCGCCACGCCACCGGCGATGGTCCCGGCCAGAATGGCAAGGAAGGTTGCGCCTTCCACCAGCGCGTTGCCGGCGGCAAGCTCCGCCGTTTCGAGCTTTTCCGGCAAGATGCCGTACTTCACCGGGCCAAACAGCGCCGCCACGACGCCAAAGAGTGCAAGCGCGACAAACAGGATCGGGACCGAATGCAGAAAAAAGCCAACCGCGGCGATGCCGGCAATGGGCATTTCCGCCAGCCGGATCGAGCGGGCGATGTGGGCCTTGTCGAACCGATCGGCCACTTCCCCGCCAATGGCCGACAGCAGAAAGAACGGGGCAATGAAGACCACGCCGGAAAGGGTCACGAGCACGCCGGCGTGCTGGCCTGGGCTCCCCGTCGCCCCGCCCGGGCCGAAGAGAATGAGCATGCCCAGCGCATTCTTGAGAAAATTGTCGTTCAAAGCCGAGCAGAACTGACACCAAAACAGGGGGGCGAACCGCCGCGATCGCATCAGGGTCTCGAACATGTCAATGCCCCATCCAGTGAGAACCCGCGGCCGCTGCGGGAGGATCCGCCATATTTGAACCATGTTCAATGCCGGCAGCGCCCCCCGCCCGGCGAATTTGCCGGGCCAGGTAGCCCGGATCGGGTGCGGCCGGCCCGGCAATGCTTGCATCCGAAACAAGGCCATCGCAAATATCAGGCAGCATCGCGGCAACCAGACACTCCCATGCAGCTCAAAGTTTTCGTCAACGGCGAGGCGACGGTAACCAGCGCGGCCACACTGGCCGAGCTCGTGGCCCAGTTTGGCTTTGCCGAGACGGGCGTCGCGACGGCCCTCAACGGTGATTTCGTGCCCCGCGGCGCCCGCCAATCGACGCCGCTTGCCGGCGACGACAAGGTCGAAATCGTTTCCCCACGCCAGGGCGGCTGAGCCATGAATACAGCGCTGCCAAACCCGACCATGCCACCATCCCTCAGCCTTTATGGCGTGAGCGTTTCCTCGCGCCTGCTGCTGGGTACGGCGCTCTATCCCTCGCCAAAAGTAATGGCCGAATCGGTCAAGGCTGCGGGCGCCAGCATTGTCACCGTCTCGGTGCGCCGCGAGTCGGCCCGCGCTAACTCCGGCATGGGCTTTTTCGAACTCGTGCGCAGTCTCAATGTGCGCGTGATGCCAAACACGGCCGGCTGCCGCACGCCGCGCGAGGCGATCGCCACCGCCCACATGGCTCGCGAGCTGTTCGGCACCGACTGGGTCAAACTCGAGGTCATCGGCAACGATGACACCCTACAGCCCGACCTGTTCGGCTTGCTCGAAGCGGCCCGCGCGCTGATCGGCGACGGTTTCAAGGTTTTTCCCTACACCACCGAGGACCTCATCGCCGCCGAACGTCTGCGCGATGCGGGCTGCGAGGTCTTGATGCCCTGGGCCGCCCCAATCGGTACCGGTCGTGGGCTCGCCAATCCCTATGCGCTGCGCTCCTTGCGGACCTATTTTCCCGACACGCCGCTGATCGTCGATGCCGGTATCGGCGCCCCGTCGCATGCGGCGGCGGCGATGGAGATGGGCTTCGATGCCGTCCTGCTCAATACCGCGGTGGCCCGCGCCGCCGATCCGGTGCGCATGGCGTCCGCGTTCGCCGCCGCCATCGCGGCGGGACGAACCGCCTTCGAGGCCGGCTTGATGGAAATGCGCGATACTGCGGCGCCCTCGACGCCGGTCGCGGGCACACCCTTCTTCGGCCTGGACCCATCCTGATGCGCGCGACCGCCCTCGACGCCTTTTATCCCATCGTTCCCGACCTCGACTGGCTTGGACGCGTGGTACCCCTCGGGGTGAAGACCGTTCAACTGCGGCTAAAGGAGGCCGCCCCCGACCGCATCCGCCGCGAGATCGGGGAGAGCTTGGAGATTTGCGCCCGCCACCGCTGCCAGCTGATCGTTAACGACTACTGGCGTGAGGCGCTTGAGCTTGGGGCCGATTTCATTCATCTGGGGCAAGAAGACCTCGCCGCGGCCGACCTCGGCGCCATACGTGGCAAGTCTGCACGCCTTGGCATCAGCACGCATAGCCAAGAGGAGTTGGCCATTGCCCTGGCGGCGCGGCCGACCTACGTTGCCCTTGGCCCTATTTTCGAGACCAAACTCAAGGTCATGAAATGGGCGCCGCAGGGCTTGCAGCGCATCACACAGTGGAAAGAGCGAATTGGGTCGACACCTCTCGTGGCCATCGGCGGCATTACCCCTGAGCGCGCGGGAAAGGTTTGGGCCGCCGGTGCGGACAGTGTTGCCGTTATTACCGATTTCTTCACGCATTCAAATCCGACCGAGCGCGTGCGCGAATGGATTGCCTTGGCGCGGGCGCAGGTTTCTCAGCCGCAGTAAAAAGACGGGGGTGGCTCTTGGCGATGGTATTGGCGTTGATCACTGGCAGCAAGGGATGAGCACGCGCGGCGCATAGCCCGCCCATTTTTCGTATGGCGTATCGTCTCAAGCTGAAAACGGCTTTGGCGCTAGAGGTGCGGCGCATTGCCCTTGAGCAGATCGAGATCGCGCGCAGTGCCTTGGCGCGTCGTGACGATCGTGCCGCCGCCGTGCATGATGCGCGTCGGTCCCTCAAGCGGCTGCGCGCCATGCTGCGCCTGGTGCGCCCGGCCCTGGGCGAGAGCTGGTTCAAACAAAGCAACCGACAGCTTGCCGGCCTTGGCCAACGGCTTTCCCAGAGCCGTGACCTCGACGTCATGCTCGTCACACTGAGCAAGCTCGAGAACGGCAACGGCGGCCTGGCAAGCGACGTGGCCGAACGGCTCAGACGCGCCGTCGCCCGCCACCGCGGCCTGGCCAACGGTGCCGCCCGGCCCGCGTCCGATCGCAGCCTTGGCGGCGCCTTGCAGCGGGCGGAAAAGTTGTTTGCCGCCGAGCGGCTGCGTGGGCTTGCCCTCGTGCACGTGGCGGCTGGCCTGGAGCAGAGCTATCGCAAGGCGAGGCGCAGCTTTCGCCAGGCCTACCAAGCCGAGAGCGACGAGGCCTTCCACAGCTGGCGCAAAGCCACCCAGGCGCACTGGCGTCATATGCAATTGCTCGGCCGCGGCTGGCCGGAGAGCCTCGGCGCACGCGCCGCCGAGGCCAAGGAGCTCTCGCGCCTGTTGGGCGAGGATCACGATCTCGCCGTGCTGCTTGGCTTTGCGCAAAAAAACGGCACGGCCGGCCTGCCGCCGGCCGATCTCGACGCCTTGCGCGCCGCCTGTCTGAAAGGTCAGCGCCAGATCCGAGACATCGCCAGGCTCCACGCCGAACGCCTGTTTGCCGATCGGCCGCGCCAGCTCACCAAACGCGTCCTGCGCTATTGGAAGGCGGCCGAGCAGCTCTCGAGCTTGCTGCCGGCCGATCGGGAACAGCAACCGAGCCCGGCGCGCCCGGCCGCCAGCGTGCCGAGGTCGGCGCGGGCGGGCAGCCTACCCGCGCGCGCCAGCGCGGGCAAAAAGGCCGCCCGGCGCCGCAGCCCTGCGCGCCCCAGCCGGTAAGGGCCGGCGGCGGCGAATGCGTTGCCCCTTTGCGCTCGCGTGTGCGAACCCCTGTGGATGGTGCGGCCGGGCGGACGCAGGTTGAGGTTGCATAGGGCGGGGCCGTTTGCTAGTCGCCAGGCAATGGCGCCATTGCCTCCTCGCGGCAAACCCGATTGGCGCGGCGCGCGGCCGCAAGATCGTCGGAGCACGGCCAAAGCATGGTGATCGATCCGACGCTTTTATGATCCGCTTTAGCTAGGGACATTGGCGCATGCGCATCACAATGATCGGCACGGGCTACGTCGGCTTGGTCTCGGGCGCCTGTCTTGCCGATTTTGGTCACTCGCTCACCTGCGTCGACAGCGACAGCGACAAGATTGCCGCGCTCAAGCGCGGCGAAATTCCCATATTCGAGCCGGGGCTTGCCGACCTGGTCGCGCGCAACGTGCGTGAAGGCCGCCTCGCCTTTACCACCGATTTGACGGCACCGGTGAAAACCGCCGAGGCGATTTTCATCGCGGTTGGCACGCCGTCGCGACGCGGCGACGGCCACGCCGATCTGACCTACGTGTTCCAGGCCGCTTCTGAGATCGCCGCCGCGCTCGATGGCTACAAGGTCATTGCCACCAAATCCACGGTGCCGGTCGGCACCGGCGACGAGGTCGCCCGCATCATCGCCGAGGCTCGGCCGAATCTGCCTTTTTCCGTGGTCTCCAATCCCGAATTCCTGCGCGAGGGGGCCGCCATCGCCGACTTCAAGCGACCCGACCGCATCGTCATCGGCGCCGAAGACGAGCGCGCCCGCAAAATGATGCGCGACGTCTACCGCCCGCTCTATCTTAATCAGGCGCCGATGGTGTTCACGGACCGTCGCACCGCAGAGCTCATCAAGTACGCCGCCAACGCCTTTCTGGCGACGAAGATCACCTTCATCAACGAGATTGCCGATTTGTGCGAACGCGCCGGTGCCGATGTGCAAGACGTGGCGCGCGGCATTGGTCTCGACAACCGCATCGGGCCCAAGTTCTTGAACGCGGGGCCGGGCTTTGGCGGCTCCTGCTTTCCCAAGGACACCTTGGCACTGATGAAGACCGGCCACGACTTCGGGGTGCCGAGCCGCATCGTGGAGACGGTGATTGCCGTCAATGACCAGCGCAAGCGCGCCATGGCCCGTAAGGTGATCGAGATTTGCGGCGGCAACGTGCGTGGCCGCACGATCGCCATCTTGGGGCTGACCTTCAAACCCAACACCGATGACATGCGCGATGCGCCCTCGATCGCGGTGATCACGGCGCTGCAGGACGCTGGCGCGAAGGTGCGCGCCTACGACCCCGCGGGCATGAAACAGGCAAAAGGCCTGCTCGACAATGTCGAATACAGCGGCGATCCCTACGCCTGTGCCGAGGGCGCCGACGCCCTTGTCATTTGCACCGAATGGGATGAGTTTCGTGCGCTCGACGTCGACCGCGTGCGGGCAAAGCTGAAAAGTCCCATTCTCATCGATCTGCGCAACATCTATCGTCCCGAAGAGATGGCGCGCCAGGCTTTCACCTACGTGAGCGTCGGCCGACCGCCGGCGCGCAGGGAGGGGTGAATTTCGCTAAAGGCGCGGTTGCCGGCCCGGCAACGTGGCGCCAATGAGGAAGGCGCCGGTGACCGCGCAAAATGCACAAGGCCCCCTTTCCGTCGCGGCCCCGGCCGCGCCCGGCGCCGGCCGGATCGGCGTGCTTCTGCTCAATCTCGGCACGCCCGAGGCGACGAGTTATTGGCCGATGCGCCGCTATCTCAAGGAGTTTTTATCCGATCGGCGCGTCATCGAAGTGCCACGCCTCAAGTGGTGGCCGATTCTCAATCTCATCATTCTTACCTTCAGGCCCGGTCGCAAAGGCAAGGACTACGACAAGATCTGGAACCGGGAACGCGACGAAAGCCCGCTCAAGACGATCACGCGATCGCAGAGCGAAAAACTGGCGACCGCGCTGGGCGCGGAGGCCGTCGTCGACTGGGCCATGCGCTACGGCAATCCGCCAACCGGGGCCGCCATCGCCCGTCTGCAGGCACAGGGCTGCGAAAAGCTGTTACTGGTGCCGCTCTATCCCCAGTATGCGGCCGCGACCACAGCCAGCGCCTGCGATCAGGCCTTCCGTGCCCTGATGCAGCTGCGCTGGCAGCCTGCCGTGCGCGTCGTGCCGCCCTACTACGCGGAGGCGAGCTACATCGAGGCATTGGCGCAATCGCTGCGCCAGACGATGGCACGGCTCGAGCGCAAACCCGAGGCCGTGGTGATCTCCTTTCACGGCATGCCGCAACGCAACGTCGACTTGGGCGACCCTTACTATCAACACTGCCAGACGACCTCAAAGTTGCTGCGTGCCGGCCTGGCCTGGCCACAGGCGGAATGGCACACGACCTTCCAATCACGCTTCGGTCGCGATCAATGGATCGAACCTGCCACCATCGAAACCATCGAGCGGCTCGCCAAGGCCGGCGTGCGTCGGCTCGTCGTGATCGCGCCCGGCTTCGCCGCCGACTGCCTGGAGACGTTGGAAGAGCTCGACATGGAAAACCGCGCCGTCTTCCTGGCCAACGGTGGGGAGAGCTTCACCTACGTTCCCTGTCTCAACGACGGCGCAGCCGGGATGTCCGTGATCGAAGCGATCGTGCGGCGCGAATTGAGCGGCTGGATTTGACAAAAGGCGACGGCGATAATCGCACCGGCCTTCTGAAAAGCCCCTGAAAACACTTTCGAATTCATTATCCGTAAATCTGTCATTTACCGGTCATTTGCATTCCCACCCTAAAACTTGCCGCAGTTCGTTCCTAAATATCAAGCGGGTCTCGACGGCAGGGTCTGTGCAGATGAGCATCGGCGGCTTCGAAGCATTTGTCGTGGTTTTCCTGGTGCTGGCGGTCGTCGCCCTATGGTCGACGGTGAAGATCGTGCCGCAAGGTCATAACTACACGGTTGAGAATTTCGGGCGCTACACCCGCACGCTCAATCCCGGCCTGCATATTTTGGTGCCCGTGATGGAGCGCGTCGGCGCCAAAATGAATATGAAGGAGCAGGTGATCGATATTCCCTCGCAGGACATCATCACGCGCGATAACGCCATGGTCACCGTCGATGGTGTCAACTTCTATCAAGTTCTCAACGCCGCCAAGGCGGCCTACGAGGTCGACCGCTTGGAAGGCGCCATCGTCAACCTGACGATGACTAATATCCGCACCGTCATGGGTTCGATGGATCTCGACGAGTTGCTGTCCAACCGCGACACCATCAACGCGAAGCTGCTGCAAGTAGTGGATGCGGCGACCGAAGCCTGGGGCGTCAAAGTCACCCGTATCGAAATCAAGGACATCGCACCACCGCGCGACCTCGTCGATAGCATGGCGCGCCAGATGAAGGCGGAGCGCGACAAGCGCGCACAAATCCTGGAGGCCGAGGGCCTTCGCCAGGCCGCGGTACTCAAAGCGGAAGGCGAGAAGCAGGCCGTGATGCTCGCCGCCGAAGGCCGCAAGGAGGCCGCCTTCCGCGACGCGGAAGCGCGCGAGCGCGCCGCCCAGGCCGAGGCCAAAGCCACCGAAATGGTGAGCCAGGCGATCGCCGGCGGCAACGTCCAGGCCATCAACTACTTTGTCGCCAACAACTACGTGAAGGCGCTCGAAGCCATTGCCCGCTCACCCAATCAGAAGGTGCTGATGATGCCGCTCGAGGCCTCCGCCGTCATCGGCTCGTTGGCGGGATTGGCGGAAATCACAAGCGAAGCTTTCGCCAAAAACGGCGGCGGGCCGCAGTCAGCCCCCGGCGGTCGCCCCAGCCGCAACAGCAGCGTGCCGTCCGCCTGACGGCGCCTCTCCTTGACGCACGTCAAAGCCAAGAGCCTAGCCAGCGCGCCCTTTCGGATCCGCCACCAGGAGGACTGACATGCCGTCCGCGTTCGCCTTCCTCGCCGGCTTCGGGGCCTGGAATTGGTTCATCCTCGCCGCCCTCTTGTTCACGTTCGAAACCTTTTTGCCGGGCGTGCACTTTTTATGGTTCGGAATCGCCGCCGTCGTCGTCGGCGCGCTGGCGCTCGTCACCGGTGTCAGCTGGCCATGGCAGGTCATCGCCTTCGGTGTGCTCGCCGTCGCTACCGTGTTCTGGGTGCGGCGCTACGTGCGGCCGGACGTCGCCGTGAGCGACTTGCCCAATCTCAACGAGCGCGGCCAGCAGTATGTCGGCCGCTCGCTGATGGTCGAACAGGCCATCCAGAACGGCCGCGGCAAGGTGCGCGTCGGCGATACCCTGTGGCAGGCCGAGGGACCGGATTTGCCCGTCGGCACCTGGGTCAAGGTCACCGGCGCTCGGGGCACCATTTTGGTGGTTGAGCGTGCTTCGGCCTAACCAGGAACCGGGCGTCTGCGCCTGGATGCTGGCCACCGTCAGCCTGGCCCTGCCGTGGCTCGGCATCGGGCTTGGCCTCGGCGGGCTCTTTCGCCTCACCCACGGCGAAACGATGGGCGGCTGGTTGCTGCTCGCGGGGCTTGCCACCATCATCGCCGACGTCGCCATCGATTTTGTCTGGGCGCATCCCGCCGTCAG
>DASTMQ010000386.1:0-12712 GCA_035714005.1 Hyphomicrobiaceae bacterium | reverse complement strand
CGCCAAGGAAAAGGGCCTGCCCGTACATCAACCTAAGAGCTGGAAGACCCCGGAAGCGCTCGAATTGATGAGGGCGACGAACGCCGACTTGTGCGTGATGGCCTACGTCACGCTGTTCGTGCCGCAGCCGGTGCTCGATGCCCCCAAGCTCGGCACAATCCAATACCATCCGTCGTTGCTGCCGCTGCACCGCGGTCCCTCCTCGATCAACTGGCCGATCGCCATGGGCCGGACCGAAACTGGCCTGTCGATCTTCTGGCCCGACGAGGGATTGGATGAAGGTCCGATCTTGCTGCAAAAGAAGGTCGAGATTGGTGCCGACGAGACTTTGGGTGACGTTTACTTCAAAAAGCTGTTTCCGCTCGGCGTCGATGCCATGATGGAAAGCATCGATCTCGTGCGCGCCGGCAAGGCACCCAGGGTTGCGCAGGATCACAGCAAGAAGACCTACGAGAGCTGGTTCAAGAAGGACGTGGCCGAGATCGACTGGCTCAAGCCCGCGGCCGAAGTCTACAATCTCATTCGCGCCGCAAATCCCGCGCCGGGGGCGTGGGGTGTGGTAAACGGCCACAAGGTTGATATTTTCGACGCCAGCAAAATATCCGAGCGCGGTAAGCCGGGGGAGATCCTCAGCCTCGACGCTAACGGCATGACGATCGCCGCCGCCGGTGGTGCCATCCGGGTCAAACGCGTGCGCGGTGCCGACGGCAAGAAGGTCGCGGCCAGCGAGTGGGCGACATCGGTTGGCATCAAGGCGGGCGACGTTTTCGCCAGGCCCACGGCGAAATCGGGCACCTAAATTTTCAGTTCTCGCGCGAAACTCTGTGGAGGGAAAGTCATGGCCGTGAAGTCGGATATCGAAATCGCGCGCGAGGCGAAGATGAAGCCGATCGCGGAGGTCGGCAAGAAGATCGGCATCCCGGCCGATGCGCTGCTCAACTACGGCCCATACAAAGCCAAGGTTTCGTTCGATTTCATCAATGCGGCGCAAAGGAACACCGACGGCAAGCTCATCCTGGTGACCGCCATCAGCCCGACGCCCGCCGGCGAGGGCAAGACCACGACGACGGTCGGGCTCGGCGATGGCCTCAACCGCATCGGCAAGAAGGCCATGAGCTGCCTACGCGAACCCTCGCTTGGACCATGCTTCGGTATGAAGGGCGGCGCGGCCGGCGGCGGTTATGCGCAGGTGGTGCCGATGGAGGACATCAACCTGCACTTCACCGGCGATTTCCACGCCATTACGTCCGCGCACAACTTGCTCTCGGCCCTAATCGACAACCACATTTACTGGGGCAATCCTGCGGGTCTCGACAGCCGGCGCATATCGTGGCGACGCGTCATGGACATGAACGACCGCGCGCTACGCGCCACCGTGAATTCGCTGGGTGGGGTGGCCAATGGCTTCCCGCGCGAGGATGGATTCGACATCACGGTGGCTTCCGAGGTGATGGCTATTCTCTGCCTGGCGATGGATCTGAAGGATCTCGAGCGGCGGCTCGGCAACATCGTGGTGGGCTATACGCGCGACCGCAAACCAGTAAAGGCGGCCGACGTTAAAGGCGATGGTGCCATGACCGTGCTGCTCAAGGATGCGCTGATGCCAAACTTGGTGCAGACACTGGAGAATAACCCGGTGTTCATCCATGGCGGGCCATTCGCCAATATCGCGCACGGCTGCAACTCGGTGCTGGCCACGCGCACGGCCCTCAAGCTATGTGACTACGTCGTCACCGAAGCCGGCTTCGGCGCCGACCTCGGCGCCGAGAAGTTCTTCGACATCAAGTGCCGCAAGGCGGGTCTCAATCCAGCGGCGGCCGTGATCGTTGCCACGGTGCGCGCCCTCAAAATGCACGGCGGTGTTGGCAAGGACGAACTCAAGCATGAGAATACCGCCGCGGTCGCCAAGGGTTGCGACAATCTCAAGCGGCACCTGGAAAATGTGCGGAAATTTGGCGTGCCGCCCGTGGTCGCCATCAATCGCTTCATCACCGATACCGACGCCGAAATGGCGGTGGTGATGCAGGCTGCCGAAAGCGCTGGCACCAAGGCGTTTGTGTGCACGCACTGGGGCGACGGGGGCAAGGGTATCGAGGCACTGGCGCGGCAGGTGGTGGAGGTCGCTGACGGCGGACAAGCAAAATTCAAGCCGCTCTACGCCGATGCGATGCCCCTGCGCGACAAGGTCAAGACCATTGCCACCGAGATCTACCATGCCGCCGATATCGCCTGCGACGGGGCGATCGAGTCCCGCTTTAAGGAGTTGCAGGATGCAGGCTACGGCCACCTGCCCGTGTGCATGGCCAAGACGCAATATTCGTTCTCGACCGACCCCAACAAGCGCGGAGCGCCGAGCGGACACATTGTACCGATCCGCGAGCTGCGGCTTTCCGCTGGCGCCGAGTTCGTCGTGGTGATTACGGGCGAGATCATGACCATGCCCGGCCTGCCGCGCGTGCCAGCCGCCAATAGCATTCGCCTCAACGAACAGGGCCAAATCGAGGGCCTGTTCTAGGCCGGAAGGGTTCCGGTCTCCTCGCTGCCCGCCAGAATGAGGCGCGCGACCGCGGCGCGGCTCAATTTGCCGGTGCTGCCCGTGGGTAAAGCGTTGCGGATCAAGATCACGTCGGGAACTTTGAACTTTTCGATCCGTTGAGCCGACCAGTGGCGCAGCGCGTCGGCTGTCAACGCCGCGCCGGGTGCCAGGGTGACGATGACGCCAATCGCCTCGCCCAAGCGGGCATCGGTCACACCGGCGCACAAAGCCCCGGTCACCAGCGGATGGCGCATGAGCAGGGCGTCGATTTCAGCGGGAGCAATCTTGTTGCCGCCCCGCGAGATAATCTCCTTCAGGCGCCCGACGATCTCGACCCGGCCGTCGGCACGCAGCTTCGCTTGGTCGCCCGTGCGCAGATATCCCTCGACGAAGGCGGCGGCGCTGAGCTCGGGATCATCGAGATATCCCAACATGCCGAACGGGGTCTTGAGCAACAACTCGCCGGCCGCGCCGGGCTTTACCGGTGCTCCGTCGGCACCGACGATGCGGTAATGCACCGCCTCCGTTGGGCGCCCGATCGAACCCAAGCCGCCGGCGAACTCGCGTGGCGGGAGACAGAAATCGCACGAACCGGTCTCGGTCAGCCCGTAAAGATCATAAATGTCCGTGCGCGGGAAAACCTCGCCGAGGCTGGTGGCAAGCTGCTGACCGAGGCTCTCGCCGCCGCTCAAAAGACTGCGCAGGTTGGGTGCCGCGGGTAGCGGCGATTGCGCCAGCAGCGTTCGCAGCATGGTGGGGACGACGGCCAGGACGCTGGCGCCTTCGGCCAGTTTGTTGGCGAGGCCGGCGGCGGTGAACTTTTCCATCAGCACCAACTGCGCCCCGCTCAAGATCGAAAGCAGGCTGACCCAAATGCCGAAGATGAAGCTGAGCTGTAGGGGGACGATGACGATGTCATCGCCGGTAAATCTGAGCAACCGATCGAGGACCTCCAGCTTCCGCGCCAATCGTTGGTGCGCCAGCACGACGCCCTTCGGCTTGCCCGTGCTACCCGATGTGAACACGATCAGGGCGGCCTCGCGCAGAAGTTCGCGCGGCGCCGGCGGCTGCCGCGATATTGAGCCGACGCGTTCGGCGCGCACGCTGAGACGCGCACCCGTCGCCTGTTGAATGCCCACCACAGTTGCCGACGTCGCCGCCCAATTCAGGGGTACCGCGACGCCGCCCGCAAGCCAGATGCCGAGCAGCGCCGCCAGATCGAGGGGTTCGTTGGCCATTCGGCAAAGCACGGGCTCACCCGGGGCGATGTTGTTTGCAACGAGCGCGCGCGCAATCGCCTCCGCTTTGCATTGGATCTGGTCGGCGGTCAGGAGTAGGCCGGCGGCACCCTCGATGGCGCTTGCCGTTCGCCCCTGCGTCGGCCGGCCGAAGGCGGCTGGTGGGGTTTGCTCAAGAGCCGTTTGCTTGAGGCCAGTCTGGTTGAGGCCTATCTGGTTGAGGCCTATCTGGTTGAGGCCAGTCTGCTTGAGGCCAGTCTCGTTGAGGCCAGTCTGCTTGCGAGCGGTCTGCTTGAGAGCGGTTTGCAATTGTCGCGCCAGCTCTGCGGTCATGATCAGCCTTTGGGAAAGCGGGCGTCGCGCCAGGCAAGGGCCGCCTTCAGGCCGTCGCGGTGGGCGATCTCCATAAAGCGGACCTTGTCCACCGACCCTTCACCCTCGATGCCAAGATCGATGGCCAGGGCGTCCTCAAGCGCCGTCAGCAGGCCCTGGGCCTCCAGCGCGCGATTGATGGCGCGCTTGGTGTCTTTCACCAATTTGGGATCAATGACGGCGATGTGCCGAGCGAGCCGAAGGCTGGCTTCCTCGAGGTCTGCCGCCGGCACGATCCGATTGATCATGCCGATTGCAAGCGCGCGGTCTGCATCAATGCGATCCTCGCCGGTCAGGATGATTTCCTTGGCAACCTTCGGTCCCACCAGCCATGGCAGGATCATGACGACGATGCCGGCACCGAATTTGAGCTCCGGCTCGCCGAAGAAGGCGTCGCGCGCCGCGAGCGTTATGTCGCAGGCAAGCGCCAGCTCACAGGCGCCGGCGAGGCACGGCCCGCGTACGGCGGCGATGGTCGGTTTTGGTGAGTGCCAAAAACGCATGATGGTGTCGAAATCGTTGCGCAAGATCGGCTGCCACTGCGCCGTACCGCTCGGCCGGCGCTGCATCTGCTCCTTCAGGTCGAAGCCGGACGAAAACGTCGAACCCGCACCACGGACGATGATGGCGCGCACCTCAGCATCAGCCTCGAGCGCGTCTAGGGCTTGGCCGATTTCGGCGAGCATGAGTTGGCTCAAGGCGTTGGCGCGCTCGGGACGATTGAGCGTGATGCGCGCGACGGGACCAATCCGCTCGACCAGAATGGTGCCGAATTCCACCTTACGACCTCCCTGCCGTCCTGAAGCCGCCGCCCGATCTGGCCTAGCGATGGCGATCGCTGCCCATCTGCTCCAGCGCCTTCAGCGATGCGTAGGCATTGACGCGGCCAAGCCCAAAATCCTCGTCACGACCCTGCGGTCCTAGATCTTCCGCCCCCTCCCTCATGAGCTCGACCACCGCGCCGGTATCCAAATCCCGATTGCGCTCGAGCAGCAGGGCAACGATGCCGCTGACGTAGGCCGTGGCGAAAGAGGTGCCCGAAAGATAGGAGTGCTTGCCCTTCTCGACCGGGGCCAAGATGTCGACACCGGGAGCGGCAAAGGCGATGTAGCTGCCGCGATTGGCTTGGGCATAGCGCTGATCCTTGGCGTCGACCGCCGTGACGGCGATCACCTCCGGATAGGCGGCCGGATAGGCGGGCGCCGCCCTCGGCCCGTTGTTGCCGGCCGCGGCAACGGCAATGACACGGCGCGCGGCTGCCGATCGCAGCGCCAGGTGCAACGCATCGTCCTTTGGGCCAACAAAACTCAAGTTCAGGACATTGGCCTTGTTCTCGATGGCCCATTCAATGCCGCGCAGCAATGTCCACGAGGTGGTTTCCGCAGCCTCGCCAGCATTGCGCACGTAAAAGGCGCGCACGGCCAGGATCGAGGCTTGCGGCGCCACCCCTGCAACCACGCCTTGCGCGCGAATGATGCCGGCCACGGCCGTGCCATGGAAGCCGACCGAGCGATCCGGTGCTCCAACGGCGTCGAATGCGAGCGAAATCGCGCCGGCGAGGTCGGGGTGGGCCTGGTCGACGGCAGAATCGATCACCGCGACAACGACATCGCGACCGCGCGCCAGTTCGTGCGCCTGCGGCAAGGCGATCTTCTCCAGGGCGTATTGCGGCAAAACCGCCTGTGGGCTGCTGGTTGCCGCCTGCGCGCGATAGCGGAAGTTGGCCTGCACCAGCTGAACCCGCGGCTCCCGCCGCAAGGCGGCCATCACTTGCGCCACCGAGCGGTTGCCTCGTATCTCATAAAGTTCGCAGCGACCGCCGACCAAGGCCATCAGCTGGGATTGCTTGCGCTCTAGGCGGTGCTTGCGTGCGAGCGCCGCGGAAACCTCGCTCGATTGGTCCTGGTCCAGCACGATCAGCACTTGGCGCGGAACCGATGACGATCGGGCAAGGGATGTTGTGGCCTGCTCCAAGCGATGTGGCAGGTTGCCAAAATCATTGTCGCCGGGGGCAGGTTGGGCGGGGATGGCGTGGATTGGGGGCAGGTAGGGCCGGCCCGCCTTGCCGACGCGCTTGGCCCACCTGCGAGGATGGCGCCCCTCGAGCCCGCCGGCACTCGTCGTGCCGGGGTGGCGACCCACGCGCGGGGGGTGCCCCCGGTCAGGCTTGAACGAGAAAGAGGAGCCCTGCCCGAGCTCTTGCCCGGCCGGCGCCGGTGCAGCGCCGGTGAGAATGAGGCCGAGGGCGCCGAGCGCCAACAGCGCCCGTTGAGATCCGAAGCGGCTGAAGGGGAAGGCGCGCAGAAGGCGAGACATAACCAATCACTCCTTGGCCGGTAGCGCCAGCCGCACAACATCGCGGCGCGCCGCGAGCCGGCGCTGCAGCGCTTCTGCCGCCGCCGGCGAGGGGTCGCTGACGCGGACCTTGACTTGAAAGATGCCACCCGGCTTCGGTCCATCGATGATGCGGGCATCAAAATCCTGCAATAGCCGGGTGAGGTCGGCCGTCGAGGCCGTGTCGGTGAAGGCGACCAAGAAGAATAAACCCTCCCCGCCATCCTTTCCCGCCGCGGTCTGATAACCAGCGCCATTGTCCTTAACGAGCAGGGCCGTGATGGCGAGGCTCTGGACGAGCAACAGGCCGACCGCCGCGTAGGCGGCATAGCGTATCGCCCGCGGTGCCGACGGACCAAAGAGTGCGGCGATGTTGCGGTAGCCTTCGCTCGCGCGCAACCGCGCCAGCAGGCCGGGCCGGCGACCGGGCAGGGAGGCCATCAATCGCTCCAGCGCCCCCGCCGACGGCGTTGGCAACGCCTCGTTGGCGAGAATGGTCTGATGCTGCTCTTCACGGATGAGTTCGAGCTGACGGCGGACCTCGGGATGCTGGGCAAGATAGCGCTCCACGCGATCGTGGTCGGTCGCATCGAGATTGCCGCCGACGTACCAGGGCAGCAGCATTTCGATTTCTTCGCGCTCAGTGAGCGCGGTGTTGTCCTCGTTCATGGCCAACCTCGATCCACCCCAGCGGCTTTCAATAGTTCCGACATCCGCTTGCGGGCATAAAACATGCGGGTCTTTACCGTACTCTGTGGTATGCCAACAATGCTGCTCACCGCGCCAATCGACATCTCGTGATAGTAAACGAGATCAATGACTTCCCGGTGCTCGGGCGACAGCTGCTCGAGGCATCGGCGCAGGATCGCCGCCTTGTCGATCTTCTGGAGCTCGACCTCGGGACCATCCTTGGCGTCGGCGATGTTAGCGGCCTCGGCCTCGTCCCAGCTCTCCTCCTTGCGGCGGCGCAGAGCGCTGACGGCGCGATGGTGCGCAATCGCCAAAAGCCAGGTGGCCGTGCTGGCCTTTCCCTCAAAGCTGCCGGCCTTGCGCCAGACCTCCAGAAAAACCTCATTGGTTAGCTCCTCGGCGATCGCCTCCTGACGCACGAGACGCAGGAGGAAACGAAACACGCGCGCGCAATGTCGCGCATACAACCCCCGCAGGGCCGCCTGATCCTGGGCAGCGATACGCGCCATGAGCTCGGCGTCGTGCGCCTTTTCATGCATGGCGCCGCCACCCGGGCCGGCGTCTCGTATTCCTTGTCGCTCCGACATGATCAATGGTTCATGCGTTTTGTGAAAATAACTGGGCCCGCCCGCTGCCGTCCGCGCCGCCAGCACGGGTGCCAGCCAGGCTATCACGAGGAGGCTAGGTTTGGGGTAACGGCGCCAGCCAAATTTCCGCCCGCCGAGGCTGTGTGCAAAAATCTTTTCGTTGCCTTTGAACCCTGTTGGGCGTTGCCGCGACTACCGGGCATGCGGTCGGCACCCCCCTGGCCGACACGTCAAACCCAAAGGAGTTCGCAGTCATGACCTCGTCCAAACTCAGCGCCTCGAAAGCATCAGCCCTGATCCTCGGCGTCGCCGTCCTGCTGACAGGCCCGCTCACCTCCATCGCGCTGGCGCACGGCCATCATCATCACCGCCATGGCGTTCGCATCCTGATCGGTGGCGGTCCCGGCTTTTATGGCTACGGCAGCTCCTGCCGCTGGTTGAAGTTGCGCGCCCTGGAAACCGGTAGCCCGTACTGGTGGAAGCGCTATCGCTTCTGCCTGTACGGTTGAGCGTAGGCGGGCCGTTGGCTCGATCTGATCGTCGCTCGCCGCCCCGCTGCCGCCCCCCGTCACGGCAGTGGGGCGCGCTCTTTGTTGGGCAATTCCGCAAACTGAACCGCGCAGGCACCATCTTTTTTTCTCAAACGGGCCGGCCTACCCGTCCCTTGCCACTGTGAGCGGCCCGCCTATGAGCCGCGCGCCGATCCATCGCCCCGTGCTGGCGTCCCGGCTAGGCCCCATTTGGGCCTGGCTCGTGCCGAGGGGTTGCGCGGACACTGGGTTGGCATCTGGCGTCGGGGTTGGTGCATAATCTCTTTCGTCTCGCCGCTGAGCTATCCCATCCACCGGAGAGCTATCAATGCCGAACATTGTACTGGTGCCCCCGTCGGCCGATGCAGGCGCCATCGCGCGCGACCTGGCACCGCGCGGTTTCGAACTAGCGTTGCTTTCGCATACGGCCCCGGAGTTCGAGGCTGCCGTCGCCAGCATGGATTATATGGTGTGCTATCCCAATGTGCCGATGCCCGATGCCTTCTATCGCGCCGCGCCACGCCTAAAACTCGTGCAGCTCCTCAGCGCCGGCTACGACAACGTCGATCTCGAAGCAGCGCGGCGTGCCAAGGTTCCCGTATGCAACAACGGCGGGGCCAACGCCATCTCGGTCGCCGAGCATAGCCTCATGCTGATGCTGGCGGTGTCGCGCAAGGTGATTTGGCAACACGGCAATGTCGCCGCCGGGCGCTGGCGCGGTAACGGACCGGCACCGCGAATGTACGAGCTTTATGGCAAGACGCTTGGCATCGTCGGGCTCGGCACCATCGGCAAAAAGACGGCACAGCTGGCGCGCGCCTTCGGCATGCGCGTGCAGTACTACGACGTCAGGCGGCTGAGCGAGGATGCCGAGGATGCGCTGGGGGTGCGTTTCCGCCTGCTGCGGGAACTGCTGAAGACCTCAGACATCGTCTCGTTGCACGTGCCGCTCAATAGCTCCACGCGCGCCATGATCGGCGCGGAAGAATTGGCACTGATGCAGTCCCGGGCGATCCTTATCAATACGGCGCGCGGCCCGGTGGTCGATGAAACCGCCCTCTATCAGGCACTGAGCGCGGGCAAACTGTTCGGCGCCGGGCTCGACGTGTTTGGGCAGGAGCCACCCCCGTCGAACCACCAGCTGCTCAAACTCGATAACGTCGTCCTCACCGCGCATTTTGCCGGACCCACCTGGGACAATCACGTCGCGCGCTTTCGCAACGCCTTCGACAACGTTGAGCGGGTCGAGCGTGGCGAGCCGCCTCTGTGGGTGGTGCCCGAACTCGTCGCCTAAGGCCTTGACCCAACGGGCGCAGCCCTGCAGGCTTGCCACAAAAGATCAATGAAATCGCGGGGAAGCTTATGGCGGAGCAGCAGGCGTCGGCGGCGGCAATCGGTACCGACCTGCCGCTCGGCGACATCCGCCTTTTCGATGGCGGCAAGCAGGCGCCGCCGCGCCCCGGTTCAACCTCGGCGCGCGCTGCCGCGAGCCGCTGGGCGAGGGTGGCGTCGACGCCGAGGAGAGCGGCCCTAATGGCTGGGCGTTGATTGAGAAGCATGTGCCGAGGGCCACCAGGATGAATTGGCAGGAGGAGCTCGACGAGCTCAGGGCGCGCGAG
Organism: Hyphomicrobiaceae bacterium; assembly: GCA_035714005.1. Taxonomy (GTDB): domain Bacteria; phylum Pseudomonadota; class Alphaproteobacteria; order Rhizobiales; family Hyphomicrobiaceae; genus AWTP1-13. Next base: position 2,806 of record DASTMQ010000386.1, on the reverse strand, counting down.
CGCATGGCGCGCGAAATGGGCGGGCCCGACAAGGTGCGCCGCCAACATGATGGCGGACGGCTCACCGTGCGCGAACGCATCGAGGCGTTGATCGATGCCGGCAGCTTCCACGAGATCGGCGCCATCGCCGGGAAGGCCGAGTATGACGCCGCGGGCGGCTTGCTCGGACTTACGCCCTCCAACTGCGTGATGGGCCGGGCCCGCATCGACGGGCGCCCGGTGGTCGTGGTGGGCGACGACTTCACCGTGCGCGGGGGGTCGGCCGACGCGACCATCCCGACCAAGCCAATCCTGGCGGAACGCATGGCGGGCCAGCTGCGGCTGCCGATCGTGCGCATCATCGAGGGTTCCGGCGGCGGCGGCTCGGTCAAGACCATCGAAACCTCGGGTCGGGCCAACCTGCCGGGCGGGCTCGGCCAGTCGAGCATTGGTTTTCAAATGCTTGCCGAGACGCTGTCCACTGTGCCGGTGGTGGCGCTGGGCTTGGGCTCGGTGGCCGGTCTTGGCGCCGCGCGACTTGCCGCCAGTCACTATTCGGTGATGACGAAGGGCACCTCGGCAATGTTCGTGGCTGGGCCGCCGGTGGTGGCGCGCGCAGGCCAGCAGCTCGAGAAGCAGGCGCTCGGTGGCTGGGAGGTGCAGTGTCGGGCTGGCGCCGTGGATCACGCCGTCGACACCGAACCAGAGGCGTTTCAATGCGCGCGTCGCTTTCTGTCCTATCTGCCGGCGTCGGCCTATGACGTCGCTGCGCGAGGCGAACGCAGCGATCCGACGGATCGGCGCGAGGAAATGCTTTTCAGCGTCGTCCCGCACGACCGGCGCAAGGTCTACCGCATGCGCCCGATCCTCGAGGCGGTTGTCGATAGTGGCTCCATGTTCGAGGTCGGACGTATGTTCGGGCGCTCGATCATCACCGCGCTGGCGCGGCTGGATGGACTGCCGGTGGCGGTGTTGGCGAGCGATCCCTATCACTACGGCGGTGCGTGGACTGCCGAGGCCTGCCAGAAGATCGTGCGCTTCGTGGATATGGCCGAGACCTTCCATTTGCCCATCGTGTATCTGGCGGACTGCCCCGGTTTTCTGATCGGCTTGGAGGCGGAGCGCAGCGCCACGATCCGGCACGGTGTGCGTGCCATGGCTGCCATCAATCAATCGAGCGTGCCTTGGTGCACGGTCATCGTGCGCAATGCCTTCGGCGTGGCCGGCGCGGCGCACGTGCCGGCCGGGCGCTTGGCTTTGCGCTATGCCTGGCTGTCGGGCTGGTGGGGATCGCTGCCGCTCGAAGGCGGGATCGAGGCCGCCTATCGCGCCGAAATCGATGCCGCACCTGACCCGCAGGCCAAGCTGGCGGAGATCGAGGCGCGCCTCAACCAACTGCGCTCGCCGTTCCGCACGGCCGAAGCGTTCTGGGTCGAGGAAATCATCGACCCGCGCGATACGCGCAGGCTGCTGTGCGAGTTTGCCAACCTCGCCGAACCCTTACGGACACCGGGCTTGCGCGCCTTTCCCATGCGCCCCTAGCGCTGAAAAGCCGCGAAAATCATTGCTCCCCCGGGGCCTTGCGGGGTTGCGTTCGCCGCCTGCGCAGGTATCGTTGTCGTTTGCTGCAAAGCGCGGTCGAGTGAGAAGCTCGAAGGCCCGATCGGGAGAGGCGAACATGGCCGTTGCCGTGAATAAATTAACCCCCGCCGTTGGCGCCGAAATCTTGGGGGTCGATCTGCGGCGCCTGAGCGATGCGGAATTCGCCGACATTGCCAAAGTCTGGCACCAGCGGTCGGCCCTGCTGTTCCGCGGCCAGCAGATCGGCGATACTGACCTCCTCAGCTTCAGCCGCAGGTTTGGCGAGCTCGATCCGCCGCCGAACCAGGAGCGCGGACGCCTCAGTCCGCCCGGTTACCCGGACATTTACGTCGTCTCCAACGTGCTTGACGCCGGCGGCCAGCCGATCGGGGCGCTCGGGGCCGGGGAGGCGGTGTGGCATACCGACATGAGCTATTTGGAGCTGCCGCCCGACGCCTCCATGCTTTACGCCTTGGAAATTCCTCCACAAGGCGGCGATACCTGGATCTGCGGCATGCAAGCCGCATGGGCGGCGCTTCCCGAGGCCTTGAAGGAACAGTTGCGCGGCCGTCGCATCAAGCACGATGGCACCTACAACAGTGGCGGTTTCCTGCGCCAAGGGGTTGAGGCCACCGACGATCCGCACCAGGCGCCCGGTGCCTGGCACCCGGCGGTCTGCCGGCATCCGGTGACAGGAGCCCCCAGTCTCTACCTCGGTCGTCGCCGCAACTCCTACGTGGAGGGGCTGAGCCCGGCGGCGTCGGAAGCGCTGCTCGATGCCTTGTGGGCACATATCGACCGGCCCGAACTGCGCTATGAGCACAAATGGCGCGTCGGCGATCTGTTGTTGTGGGACAATCGCTCGACTATGCACCGACGCGATCCGTTTGATCAGTCGGCGCGGCGCGTCATGCATCGTACCCAAATCAAAGGGGGACAGCGGCCGCAAGCTCACTTGGCGGCGGCCTGACCGATTAACCTCGAGCTCCCGCCGGCGCACCCGAGGGGTCGTCCGTTGCCGAGTGTCGGCCTCGGCCGCCGAGCATCGAAAGCCTCGCCTGGCGAGGCGCCTTCAAGCGCGAAGCGGCGTCAACACGCCTCGCTATCCCGGGTCTCCGGATAAAGGCGCATCAGGCCTGCCGCCGATGCCGGCGCAATACCGCGCTCCGTGATCAGCCCCGTGACGAGCCGCGCCGGCGTCACGTCAAAGGCATCATTGCGCGCGGGGCTGCCGGCAGCCGCGATC
>DASTMQ010000385.1:0-2662 GCA_035714005.1 Hyphomicrobiaceae bacterium | reverse complement strand
GACAGCTACGTTCTCGTCGGCTCGCAAGGCGGCGCGCCCAATGATCCCGTCTGGGTGCACAACCTGCGCGCCAATCCAAACATCGAACTCCGCGACGAGACGGTGGCGCGCAGAATGCACGTGCGCGAGGTCGCCGACGCCAACGAACGCGCGCGGCTGTGGAAACTCGCCGTGGCGGCCTTCCCGCCCTATGCGGAGTATCAAACCAAGACGACGCGGCAAATCCCGCTGTTCGTCGCCGCGCCCTAAGGGGCTTCGTCGCCACGCCCTAACGGGCCCAGGGGGGCCTAGGGCATCGCCATCGGCCGCGCATGCGCCGCGCTTTGAGCGGCGCTGGCGGCATCGGGCGCTGGCGGTCGCGGCCGGCAGCGCTTTTTTGTCGTGTTGCACGATCCTTAAAGGGGTCGGATCCGGAAAGGGGGAAAAATCTTGAGCGAGACATTGGATGGTGCCTTCGACGTCGTGGTAGCGGGTGGGGGTTCGGCCGGCTGCGTGCTGGCAACGCGGCTAACGGAGAACCCCGCCATCAACGTGTGCCTGATCGAGGCCGGCAACCGCGATCGCAATCCCTGGATCCATATTCCCTTGGGCTTTGGCAAGCTGGTGCCCAACGCGGCCGTCAATTGGGGCTATGAAACCGAGCCCGAACCCCAGCTCAATGGCCGCCGGCTCAGCTGGCCGCGGGGCAAGGTGCTCGGCGGCTCGGGATCGATCAACGGCCTCGTCTTCCTGCGCGGCGCACCCAGCGACTACGACGCCTGGGAAGCCCTCGGCGCCAACGGCTGGGGTTACAAGGACGTGCTGCCCTACTTCAAGCGCATGGAACACAACGTCGCCGGCGCCGACAGCTACCGCGGCCAGGGCGGCCCCATGACCATCTCCAACATCAAGAACCCCTCGGCCAACGCCCGCGCCTTCGTCGAGACCTGCACGCGCCTGCAGCATCCCTTTAACCGCGACTTCAACGGGGAGCGCATCGATGGGGTTGGCATCGTCCAGCTCAACGTGCGCAACGGTTGGCGCTGCTCGACGGCGGCGGGCTACCTCAAACCCAACCTCAAGCGCAAGAACCTCAAGCTCATGACGCAGAGCCTGGTGCGGCGCATCCTGTTCGAAGGCCGGCGCGCCGTCGGTGTCGAGGTCGAGGCCCACGGCGTCACCAAGCAGATCAGGGCGCGGCGCGAGGTGATCGTCTCGGCAGGCGCCATCAATTCGCCGGTGCTGCTGATGAACTCAGGGGTAGGCCCGGCCGCCGAACTCAGCCAGTTCGGCATCGAAATCACCCATGATCTGCCGGGTGTGGGCAAGAACTTGCAGGACCACGTGCAGGCCCGATTCACCTTCCTGACCCGGACGCCGGGCACGCTGAACGAGATCTTGACCTCCAGGCAGCAACAGGCGCGCATGGCCTGGGAATGGCTGACGGCGTCCTCGGGCCAGCTCGCGGTCGGCGCCACCGAGGCGACGCTGTTTGCCAAATCAAGCCCGAGCGAGCCGGTGCCGGACCTGCAGTTCCAGAGCACCAACTTTTCGACCGAACACCTGACCTTGGGGCTCGATCGCTGGCCCGGCTTCGGCTTTAACTTTTGCGTCTGCCGGCCCAAGAGCCGCGGCCAGATCAAGCTTGCCGACGGCACCCGCCGCTCCAAGCCCAAAATCTTTGCCAACTACTTCAGCGACACCGAGGACGACGACATGCGCCGCTCGGTGGCCGCCTTTCACATCGGCCGCCAGATCATCGCCACCGAACCCTACCGCTCCTTGATTTTCTGCGAGGTGCGGCCGGGCGCGCAGGTGGTCGACGATCAGGACATCCGCGGCTTTATCCGGCAGGTCGCCGGCACGGTCTACCATCCCTGTGGAACCTGCCGCATGGGCCAGGATGCCACCGCGGTGGTCGATGCCGAGCTGAGCGTGCACGGCCTTGAAGGCCTGCGCGTGGTCGATGCCTCGGTGATGCCGGCGATCCCCTCGCCCAACATTCACCCGGCCACCATCATGATTGCCGAAAAGGGCTCCGACGCGATTGCCCGCTCGCTGGCGGCCTAGGTCGGGGAGCGCGGCCTGCCGCACGAGAGCCAACCGCCGGCGCGCGTCAAGCCGGCGTCAGACCTCGAGCCATTCGTGGCGCACTTTATGGTTGGCCTTGAGATCGGCCGGGGTGCCCTCGAAGACGATGCGCCCGTGGCCCATGACATAGACCCGCTGCGAAATGTCGAGCGCGATCGACAGCTTCTGCTCCACCAGCAAAATCGCCAGGCCGCGGCGGGCGATTTCCGAGATCAGCGCGCCGACCTGCTTGACGATCAGCGGCGCCAGTCCCTCGGTCGGCTCGTCGATCATAATGAGCTCCGGATCGCCCATCAGCGTGCGGCACATGGTCAGCATCTGCTTTTCGCCGCCCGATAACACGCCCGCGGGCGTGTCGACGCGGGCCTGCAAATTCGGAAACATGTCGAGCATGTCCTTGCGGCGCCAGCGCCCCTGGCGGCGCGGGTCCTTCTGGCCAAGCGCCAAGTTCTGCGCAACCGTGAGGGTTGGAAAGATGTCGCGGTTCTCCGGCACATAGCCGAGCCCCAGGCGGGCGATGCGGTAGCTCGGCAGCCCGGCGATGTTGCGACCCTTGAAGCGGATGCTGCCGGCCGGGGGAATTTCACCCATG
>DASTMQ010000384.1:0-1814 GCA_035714005.1 Hyphomicrobiaceae bacterium | reverse complement strand
GCCGGCGCAGGCCCGGATCCTTGCGACCGGCTTCGCCGGCGCGCACGCCGAGCACGCTGGCCCCCCTTAACAGGATGCGGTTGGCGGCATAGGCGGGAATCGTTCCCGCGCTGAAGCCCACCACCAGCAGCTTGCCGTTCCAGGCCAGGGCTCGCAGCGCCGCCGTCTCGTTGAGCCCGGTGGGATCCAACACGACATCGGCGCCGGCGCCAGCGGTCAAGCGCTTGACGGCGGCCTCGACGGGCTCGCGGCCGTAGTCGATCAGAGCGTCGGCGCCCGTCTCCTGGGCGGCGCGCAACTTGGCCTCACCGGCCGCGGCGGCGATCACCCGCGCCCCCAACACCTTGCCGATCTCAACCGCGGCCAGGCCAACGCCGCCGGCAGCCCCGAGCACGGCCAGCGTCTGTCCGGCCCTCAAGTCGGCGCGCGTCTTGAGCGCGTGATAGGCGGTGAGGTGCCCGACCCGAAAGGTCGCCGCTTCCGCGAACGAGAAGCCCGGCGGCATTGGCAACACCTGCTCGCGGGCGGTAACGGCCTCCTCGGCATAACCGCCGGTGCCGAGCGCAACGATGACCTTGTCGCCAACGGCGGGCGCGGTAACCCCGTCGGCCACTTCCGTGACGATACCCGCCGCTTCCAGCCCCGGCACGAACGGCAGCGCGGGGCGATGCTGGTAGGCGCCGCGGATCATCAAAATGTCTGGGAAGTTGAGGCCGGCCGCCTTGACGGCGATGCGGACGCCGTTGGGCTTGAGCGGGGCACGGGCAAGTCGCCTGAGCACGAGCCCCTCGATGGGGCCCAGCGCCTCGCAGACGACCGCACGATAGCTGGGCTCGCCGGACACTTACGGGTCGAGCCAAACGTTGGTCAGGTCCGTGCCCTGGAAATGGCTGGGTGACATGGTCCACCCCTTGATCTTCTTGTCGTGCACGATGATGCGGTTCCACCACAGGATCGGCACCGAGTAGGCCTGGGTCAATGCATAGCGGTCGGCCTCCTGCACCAGCTGCAAGCGCTGCGCGGGGTCGAGCGTGCGCTGCTGGCGCTCGAACAGGTCGTCGAGTTTGGCGTCGTTGTGTCGCGAATAGCTGAGCGTGGAGGCCTTGTTGGTGATGAAGCCATAAAGTTGCGCGCTTGGATCGTCGGCCGGCTCCGTCAGCGGCCAGATCGCTACCTCGAAGCTGCCCGCCACCAGACTGTCGAAGTAGGTCCTGGTTTCCACCTGCAGATGTTCGGCGGCAACCCCGATCTTGCGCCATTCGTTGATCACGAAGATACCGGCCGGGGTGTAGGGTTCCGACACCGTGCGATTGAAAAGCTTGACGGTCAGGTTTTCGACGCCGGCCTGCTGTAGCAGCTCGCGGGCCTTGGCCCGTGATTTTTCGACGTCTCGCCCGTAGCCCGGCTGCTGCTCGAGCTCGGACTCCGGCAAGGCCCACTCTGACCCTGGACGCATGATGCCGCCGACGTGCTTCATGATGGAGATCTTGGACAACGCCGCGCCACCGGCCCAGCGGTCGAGCGCGAGGGACAGGGCCTGGCGCACGCGCACGTCGTCGAACGGCTTCTTTTCGGTGTTGAAGATCAGAAGCATGACGGTGGCCCACGGTCCCTCGTAGGAGACCAGCCGGTCCCTGGCTCGCGTCAAAAGCTGATCGCGCTCGGCCGGGTTTTGGCCGCGGAACTCGGCGTCGAACTGGCCGCCGAGGATGCCGGGCACCACCGCCGTGTTTTTGACGAAAAATGCCTTGTAGCCGTCGAGGTAGGGCAGACCCTCGCGGAAATAGTCGTCATTGCGTTTGGCGGTCCAGTGT
>DASTMQ010000383.1:0-2969 GCA_035714005.1 Hyphomicrobiaceae bacterium | reverse complement strand
CAGGCGCCGTTTATGCCAGCTCAAGAATGTCAGCTCCGCTCCATGCCGTTCTTCATCGATAGGATGACCACGCTTCTGCCGACAACTTTGGTGGCCGAGGCAAATGGCGCCATAGTGGCATTCTCAGCATGGAAGGCGCGGCTTCTCGGTCAGATTTTCGTTGCCGCCTCTCATCGAGGGTCTGGCGTCGCCGCAACTCTGTTGATCGCCTCCGAGACTGCAATGGCCAGCGAGGGCACGTTTGAAGCTGAACTGCACTGCGTCGTCGGCAACGAACGTGCACGGCGGTTCTACGAGCGCATGGGTTGGATACAAAGAGGCGAGATAACAGAGAAGCTGGCAGGTCAGCATGGCCTGGTTGACGTCCCCTTTTGGTGCATGACAAAGGTTCTCGCACCAATCCAGCATCGCGGGAGGGTAGCACCCCGTCGGCCCTAGGCAGCTTCACCCGACCCCGCACATTCTGCCTGGTCAGGTTCGCTCGTCATTGCCGCTATTGTTGCCATTGCGGCCTCGCGGCCACAACCGCACCACGCCCAAAGCCATGATCGCAGCCAGGACAAGAATGCCGAGCCCAACCCAATCAACCCAGTCAAACATGGCCTCCATGCCCCACCATCTCTAACCCCATTGCTTTGAAATACACAAGACCCGCCCTCCTGCGGGAGGGCGGGCCCTTTTTGTGCGTTGTGATGATCGTCAACGCACCGTGCCTAGCTGAGCTAGGGATTCAAGTAGAGATTTGCGGCCATTAGCCGGGAGGGGCGAACGGACCGGAAGGATCCTGCGGTCCATCCCATCCACGGGCACCGCGCTCTGATTCGATTGCGTAGGATTCCGAGGCTGCGAGGGCAGGGCCCAGCGTCGAACCAAAGACCGACAACGCCAAAAGCGACAATGCTAACAACTTTTTCATGATCATCTTCCTTTCTTGTTCTGGCACTGCACTAAACATACGCCGGCGTTGTTGCGCTTCAAGCAACGGGGCCTTCGATAACCGCAAGAACGAAAACGTCATCGCAAGAACACGACATCACCGTTCCTTGATTTCAACGTGAGGTGATGCGGCCGTGCGTCCGGGCGCTTTTGCCGCGCCGCTGCAAGCGCCCGCTCGCGCTCGATCCAGCCGGGCGTACCCGCTCACGGCGGTGTGAGCAAACGCTCACCGGACCTGCTGGACGGCCTCGTGCACGCGAATGTCGCTTTCTTGCAAGTCGCGCTGCCCGCACGGCCTCACCTCCGAGATCCGGGGCAGCGCCGACAGGGGCGCGGGTTGCGCTCAACGCCTCACAGTCCCGGCGACGGAAAAACCTAAACGGGGATGGCAGCGCGCCTTACAAGCGCCCGCCATCCACGAGGTAGTGCTGGCTGGTGATGGCAGCCGCCTCATCGGAGGCCATGAACAACACAACGCGGGCGATGTCCTCGCCATTGAGCTCGCGCTTTAAACATTGCGCCTCCATCAGGCGCGCCTTGCTTTCGGGCGTGAGCCAAAGGCTGCGCTGGCGTTCGGTGAGGATCCAGCCCGGCGCAATCGCATTCACTCTGATGTTGTAGGGACCGAAGTCGCGCGCCAGCGACCGCGTCAGCCCGAGCACGGCGGACTTGGCTGCCGTGTAGGCGACCATGCCGCCTTGCCCCGTCATCCACGACGAGGAGCCGAAATTGATGATCGAGCCCCACTTCGCCGCCTTCATGTCGGGCAGTACGGCCTGCGCGGCAAAGAACTGGTGCTTGAGATTGACGGCAAAGCGCTCGTCCCAATACTCGGGCGTTACCTCTTCGCTGGCGTGGCGGTCATCGCGCGCCGCATTGTTGATGAGCACGGTGATGGGCCCCAGGCGCTCGCGCGCGTTTTGAATGGCGCCGCGCAAGGCTGCCAGGTCGCGCACGTCGCAGCGCTCAAAATAGCTGGGCGCGTCACCCAGACCCGCGTGCACGGCGGCGGCGGCTTTTTCATCGATATCGACGAAGGCAACCTTTGAGGTTTGCCTGGCGAAGGCGGCAACGATGGCAGCACCAATGCCGCTGCCGCCGCCGGTCACGAACACGACACGGCCCGCAAGGGATGGATAGATGGCGTGCGCAGTTGTCATGAGGGGGGCCCCTGTTTCGGTCAATTAGAGAAAGATTTGAGCGCTTCATTTACCCCAGCGCGCCGCGATCGGTTCCAGCGCCGCAACGAGCTCCAAAAGTCCCACCCGCGCTGCCGCCGGCAACGGCTCGAGCGGATGGCGTACGGCCTCGCTGGCGATTACGCCCCCGGCGGCCATCACGATCTTGGTCGCCCTGAGCCCGCACTGGCGGTTCTCGTAGTTGATGAGCGGCAGGATGCGCGCATAGGCGGCGGTAGCCTCCGCCCGCCGTCCGGCGCGGTGGTGATCGAGCACGGGTTTGATGAGATCGGGCAGCAGCGCACTTGGCATGGTGCCCGTGGCACCGGCGTCGAGATCGGCCAGCAGGGTAATGCCCTCCTCGCCGTCGAAGGGTCCGCGGATCGTCTCGCCGCCCGCGGCGATGAGGGCGCGGAGCTTGGCGGCCGTGCCCGGCACCTCGATCTTGAAATAGCCGACCTGCGGCAACTCGCGGGCGAGGCGCGCCAGGAACGGCACCGACAGGGTGACCCCGCTCAAGGGGGCGTCCTGCACCATGATGGGCAGCCCGGCGGCGGCTTCCGCGACCCTGGCAAAGTGCTCAAACGTGCCCGCCTCGTCGGCGCGCAGCAGCGCCCCGTGATAGGGCGGCATCAGCATCAGCATGTCGGCACCGCCGGCGGCCGCCCGCCGGGCGCGCTCGGCCGCAATCCGGGTCGAGAAGTGGCTGCAGGTGACGATCACCGGCACCCGCCCGCGCACCTGCGACAAGGCCAGGTCGAGGAGCGTGTTGCGCTCCGCATCGGAGATGAGAAACTGCTCGGAGTAGTTGGCGAGGATGCAGATGCCGTCGACCCCCTGGTCGATCATGCAGTC
>DASTMQ010000382.1:0-3857 GCA_035714005.1 Hyphomicrobiaceae bacterium | reverse complement strand
GCAGCCCGAACGCGCAAATCGCACAGGGTGGCAGTGGGGGGCAGTGGGGGGCAGACCCGACGCACGGGAGAGCTGAGGCAGACGACCCGAGGAGGAGACGCGAAGCATCGATCCCAAACGGTCGTTGCTGAACGGCCTCAGCTGTGGTTGCACGCATCGGCAGTGTCGCAATCCCCTTATCGCTCGCAGCTGTGAACTCCATCCCGCCGTGAGGTCGATCGCGTTATCCCCCAAGGAGGGAGAGCCGACGTTGCCTCGTTGGCGTGCTAAGTGCGCGTCAAAGTTTGATCTGCTCCACGTTTGCGGCGTGACGGCCGGGATCGAATTCGTGACGGGATCGTGCAGACCCTCCAACACGAACCTCGACGGTCTAAACACGGGGTCGCGCACCCCGTCGGCCTTTCAGGGTTTGGCCCGATTGGCCCGCGCCGGCAAAACCCCAATGCTAGCGCGATCGAAGCTCAGGCCTCGCCAAATCACCGAAGGATCCCAACATGAAGCGGCGGACTTTCCTGCAAGGCGGGGCAATGGGCGTTGCCGGCCTGTCGATGACGCCGGCGCTGGCGCACTATGAGTCGAACGGCCGGCACCCGACGCCGGAAGATCTGGGCGCTTCCGTCAGCCGTTTGCGCAAACAGTTCCTGGAAGACTTCGACGCCGCTTACGTCGACAACGTGATCATTCCCTTCTTTCTCGTCAGCACCTATCACGGCGAGCGGCCAGCGTTGCCCATGATCGACGTGACGCTGAGCAAGGAAAATGCCTTGCCCAACGACCTCTGGGGCATGCTGAGCGAGACCTGGCGACCGAACCCCGAGCAGGGTGTGACCGTGTTTCTGCAGGCGCTGGAGAAGCGAGGAAGCGACAATCGCCGCAAGCGCATCTACATGAGCGCGGTCACGCCGGATCTCTACCGCCCCATGTACAGCGAAAAGGTGAGCCGGTTTTTCGCCAAGTTGCTCGACGCCAAGAATGCCGGCAAACCGCTGATGCGACCCTACCTGGAGGCCTACTGGGACCTTTATTGGAACCTTCACCTCGGCGTTGAGGGCGATGCCGTGCCCCAGAAGATCCGGCAGGTCGGCAACAGCTTCAACACCGTGCTTGCCTATCGCAATCCGACCCAGAAGATTGTCTACGACAATTACCTGACGGTCCGTTCCAACCTGGCCTTCCTCAAGGCCTGGATCGACCGGAAGCTCGACGACCTCAACAGCGGCCGCACGCCCCAGCCCGAGACGACCTTTGCCTACTACTGGCTAAAAAACGGCGGCGACAGCGAGGATTTCAAGCGCCAGGACGTCGTCTTCGAATGCTTCCACAATTTTGTGGCCTTCAGCCAATGGGGCAACACGCTCTACAACATCATGCTCAAGTTGAGCCGCAACCAAGGCGATCCGGACGCCCAGGACTGGTTCCGAAAGACGATGGAAAGCGGCCCCGACGATGCCCGCGGCGCCCCCTTCACGCCGCTTGAGCGCTTCGTCATGGAGCTGTTCCGCATCATCTCGCCAAACGGGGGCAGCATTTCTGCCCTAGAGGAGACGCGGACACCGCCGTACGCGCGCCATGGCTATATTGTCACCCCCCACACCAGCACCAGCCTTGACCCCATACACTGGCACAACCCACAGAAGTTCGACCCCTCCCGCTACAATGCCACCCCGACCAGCCACGACATCGACGAGGCGAAAGCCAAACAACTGGGCTTTGCCAAGTGCCCCTTCGAGCGCAAGGAATTCGCGGTCACGGATGGTCGCAAGGTCACGCTCAACAATAGCGGCTTTGGCACGGTCTATGGTGTCGCCGGCGGCAAGCCAATGCCCGTGTGTGACTATGCGGGCTTTGCGCCGTTTGGCTTTGGCTATCGTCGCTGCCCCGGCGAGCAGCTCACCATCAACGTGTTCGAAGATTTCCTGCGCAAGGTGTGGCAGGACAAGATTGAGTTCGTGAAGCTCAATATTGCCAATCCCGAAGCCGTGCCGATTGGTCCGACCACGGTGATCGGCGACAACGTCGGCTTCCTGCAATCGACTTGAGGACCGCAAAGCCGCGGCTAGCTCGCCAAGCGGCCGCGCCGCGTCTCCGCTGCCTGCACGCTGGTCGCGGCGCCACCCGCCGCATCGACTATCGCTGTGCGGACGGCCGCCCGGCGGAGTCGCGGCGGGTCAGCGTTCCTAACGGCGCGCTGTTGCGGCGGATGATCTTGGCCACCAGCAGCGCGCCCCCGATCGCCGCCACGGCCAAACCAAGCAAGACTTCCCAAGTTTGGCCCGCGGCGCCTCCGTGCGCGGCCATCAGGCCGCCGAGCAGGAGAAGCGCGAGGCCTCCGATCTTTTTCAACAGCAGCGTCATTACCACCTCCGGAACCTGGGCTTTGTTGCGGTCATCGCCGCCTGACGACGTTGTAGGCCCGCCGTCGCCCCGCCCATATCCGGACTTACCCCGACTTTCGCTCCGCGTGGGCGACGCCGCGCCCGATCCCTGCGCAAACCTTCGAACGGCTGCCGATTAACCGCAGCACGCCCGCTGCCGGGCGCGCCGAGGGCACGCGGAGGTTTGCCCATGCTTGATCCCACTTTGCGGGCAGGCTTTGGGCCGATCGCTAGCGGATCAACAGCAGGGTCAGGACGGGAAAGGCGATGATCAGCGAGACGCGGAAGAACTCCGCAATCAAAAACGGCACCACGCCCTTGAAGGTCTCCAGCATCGACACGTCGCCGGCAATGTTCTGGATCACATAAACGTTGAGCCCGACCGGGGGATGAATGAGCCCGAGTTCGACCACGATCAGGGCCAGGATGCCGAACCAGATGGCGGTGTGCTCGGGCGAGAGCCCGAAGTCGAGGCCCATCACCACCGGAAAGAAGATGGGCACCGTCAGCAGGATCATGCTCAGGCTGTCCATCAGGCAGCCCAGCAGAATGTAGACGACGACGATGATCGCCATCACCAGGTAGGGCGACACCCCGAGGCCCGCCACCCACTGCGCCACCACCTGCGGCATGTTGGTGCGCGCCAGAAAGGCGTTATAGAGCTCGGCACCCAACAGAATGAGAAAGATCATGCCGGATTGCTCGGCGGTCGCGCGCACGGAGCCGAACACCTGGCGCCAGCGCATGCCGCCGACCGTCAACGCCGCGACGCTCGCCAGCAGCGCCCCGACGGCGGCGCCTTCCGTTGGCGTAAACAGCGAGCGCCCGAAAAAGAAGTCGCCGTTCATGCCGACAAAAACGATGAGGAAGATGGCGACCACGGGCCAGGTTTCGGCCACGTGCCTGGCGCGCTCGCCAGGCGGCAGCTTCTCGGTCGCGGGTCCGGCCCCCGGATGCAGGTAGATGTAGCCGCGGATGGCGATAAAAAAGCCGAGCACCGCCAACGCCGCCGGGATGAAGGCCGCCAAAAACAATTTGGCGATGTTCTGCTCGGTCAGGATGGCGTAGACGACCAGCGGGATCGAGGGGGGCACCAGAATGCCGAGCGTGCCACCGGCGGCCAGCGTACCCGTCGCAAGCGCACCGGAGTAGCCGTATTTGCGCATTTGCGGCAGCGCCACTTGCCCCATGGTGGCGGCCGTCGCCAGCGACGAGCCGCAGATCGTGCCAAAGGCGGCGCAGGCCCCTACCGCTGCCATCGCCATGCCGCCCTTGTGGTGGCCAAGCAGCGCATTGGCGCCGGCAAACAGCCGCGCCGACAAGCCGGACCCCGAGGCCACGTTGCCCATCAACAGGAACAACGGGATCACCGAAAAGGAATAGCCGGCGAAGGTTTCAAAGGGCGTGGTCTTGAGGAAGCTTAGAAGGGGTGAGAGGCCCTGGATCCAAATAAAGCCGCCGACGCCGACCGCCATCATGGCG
>DASTMQ010000381.1:0-5428 GCA_035714005.1 Hyphomicrobiaceae bacterium | reverse complement strand
GTAGGCTTGCAGGTGAGGCGCTGCGGCCATACATCAGCCCAGCCAGCGGCGGAGCTTCATCCCATGCGCGATCGTATCCGTGAGGAAACCAAGGTAGCCCTCAAGGCACAGGACAGGACCCGGCTCGGGACCCTGCGCCTCATCAGCGCCGCCCTGCAGGAGCGCGAAATCGCCGCCCGCACCGACAAGCTCTCCGAGCAAGACGCAGCCGCCGTGTTGCAGAAGATGCTCAAGCAGCGCCGCGACTCCCTTGCCATCTACCAAAAGGCTGGCCGCCAGGATCTGGCCGAGCAGGAAGCCAAGGAAATCGAGGTGATCGAGGAGTTTCTGCCCCAGCAGCTGGGCGAGGCGGAGGTGCGCTCGGCGATCGCCGCGGTCATCAAGGATGTCGGCGCAACCGGTCCCCGGGACATGGGCAAAGTGATGGCCGCCCTGAAGGCGCGCTATGCCGGCCAGATGGACTTTGGCAAGGTGAGCCCCCTCGTCAAGGAGCTGTTGGCCGCCGCCTAAGCGAGCGCCCCGCAGCTCTGGCGCCGGCCATGCCCATGAATTGACCGCCATTGACCACGTTGACCGCGGGGCCAAGCGCGGCTCGGACGCTGTGGAAAGCGGTGGCCCCCTTAGCGCTTTTCCTCGCCCGGCGAGGGCTTTGTGCGCGAATCACGTATGTGGACGCGGACGATGGCCACGGCGGCTTGGGACCTCGATGCGCTTTCCCCCTTCCCTGCTTGATGAAATCCGCACGCGCTTGCCCGTCAGCCAAGTGGTGGGGCGGAAGGTTTTGCTCAAGCGCGCGGGCCGCGAGCTCAAGGGCCTGTCTCCCTTCAAGCAGGAGAAGACGCCCTCGTTTTTTGTCAACGACCACAAGGGCTCGTGGTTTGATTTTTCCTCAGGCCAGAACGGCGACATCTTTAAATTCGTGATGTTGACGGAGGGCTTGAGTTTTCCCGAAGCGGTGGAACGGCTGGCCGAGGAAGCCGGCATTGCCATGCCGAAGCTCTCGCGGCAGGAGGCCGAGCAGCACGATGAGCGCCTGCGGCTCTACGCGCTGATGGAGGCCGCCTGCCGCTTTTTCGAGGCCCAGCTTGCCGCCGCCTCCGGCGCCGACACCCGTCGCTACCTCGAGCGCCGCGGCCTCACGGGGAAAGCGGTCGCTCGCTTTCGCCTGGGTTACGCGCCCAACAGCCGATCTGCCCTCAAGGACCACCTGGCCAAGGCCGGCTACTCGGGAGCGGAGTTGGCGGCCGCCGGTATGCTGATTAGCGGTGCCGACATTCCGGTCGCCTACGACCGCTTCCGACACCGCGTCATGTTTCCGATCAGCGACTTGAAGGGCCGCATTATCGCCTTTGGCGGACGCGCGCTCGACCCTGACGCGCCCGCCAAATACCTGAACTCACCGGATACGCCGCTTTTTCATAAGGGCAGCGTGCTGTTCAATGCCGCCAATGCCCGCGGGGAGGCCTTCGATAAGGGGCAGGTCATCGTCGTTGAAGGCTACATGGACGTGATCGCCTTGGCCGAGGCGGGCTTTGCGCAAGCGGTTGCGCCCCTCGGCACCGCGCTGACCGAAAGCCAGCTTCAGCTGCTCTGGCGCTTGGCCGCCATGCCCGTGCTGTGTTTTGACGGCGATGCCGCCGGCCGCAACGCCGCCTACCGGGCCGTCGAAACCGTGCTGCCGCACTTGACGCCCGGCCACAGCGTGGCCTTTGCCTTCTTGCCCGACGGCCTCGACCCGGACGAGCTGATCCGCCAGCACGGCGCCAGCGCCTTCACCGAGGCGCTGAACAAGACCCGACCGCTGTTCGATGTGCTGGTCGAACGCGAGGAGCGTCGGGGGGAAACGGCAACACCCGAACAGCGCGCCTCCTTCGACGCCCGCCTCAAAACCTTGGTCGCGCGCATCGCCGATCGCGGCGTGCGGGAACACTATGAGCGTGAGCTGCGTGCCGTGCTGTGGGCCCGAACGGCCAAGCTGACGCGCGCGATCGCCGGCAACGACGGGCGACGTGCGCCGGGCTTGGCCGACCGGCGCCGCAATAATGCCCAGCTCGACTGGCGGCTTGCCGTGCGTGCCAGCGAGCGCACCCGCCTCGGCGGCCTGCCGCGCGCGGCCGCCACCCCGCCGGCGCCGGTCCGCAGCAACGAGCTGGCCGAGCACAGCTTGCCGGTACCACCGCGGGAAGCGCGGCTTGTCATGGCCTTGCTCAACCATCCCTGGCTGCTCGAGCAGCGCTGCGAAGAGGTGGCACGGTTGCCCCTGACGGCAAAGCCCTTGGCCGCCCTGCGCGACCAACTATTAAGCCTGCTCAGTCGGGGTGGACCTCTTGACGCCACGGAAATACGCACCCAACTGAGCGCCAACGGCCTCAACAGCATGGTTGCCGCAGCCGAGCGCGCCATCACGCACAAGGGCGACAAGTTTGCCGAACCTGGGACAGCGGCAGCGGAGGTGGAGGCCGGGTGGTTGCATGCGCTCGCCATGCACAAGTCCCAAACCGAGCTAAAGCGCCACTTGCAAGGCTTGGAGCGTGCCTATGCGGCCGAGCCATCCGAGGTCGCTTTTGGGCAGATTGTGGAGATCCAGCAACAGCTGTCGGACGCGTTGCGATCGGTGGAGGGTCAGGACTGAACGCTGTTTTGAACCCGCGCCCGCGGCCGAGCCTTAAAAATGGGGATTTCACTGCCCTGCGTGGCGGCCGGCATAAAGGTGCAGGAAACCCCCATAGGGTAGGAAGGAACACCCGCAGAAACAAACGGTAGGAAATACGGCGGAAGTTGTGTATGCCTGCTTCGATTCCCACATTAAGGGCACCCGAGCATTGCTCCGGCCCTGGCACATCCGCCTTCGTGGGTTCATCGACAGGTTCTCACCCGGCGGGTTAGCCCGCCTGATCGGGGTGGTCTTGCCGTTGCGCATCGGCGCGTCGAGGCAGGCCACCGCACAGTTTTGTTGAATTGGCGATGCGTGCGCATCCACGGCAAGCGCGGCCCCGGAGCCCTCTACATGGCGATGCAGAAGTCCGAAGACCAAGTGCCCACCCAGTCGGAAGCGCCGGAGAAGGATAGTCCTCTCCTCGATCTCTCCGATGCCGGCGTCAAGCGGTTCATCAAGACCGCCAAGGCGCGCGGCTATGTCACCTACGATGAACTCAATGCCGTTCTGCCGTCCGAGGAGGTGTCCTCCGAGCAGATCGAGGACACCATGTCGATGTTGTCCGACATGGGCATCACCGTGGTCGAGAGCGAGGATCAAGAAGACGCCGGCGCACCGGCGGAAGCCGACGACGCCGCGAGCGACGAGGAAGATACGGGCCGCGCCATCACGGCGCCCAGTGTGCCCTCGGTGGTGCAGGCCCGAGCCGAGCCCTCCGAGCGTACCGATGATCCGGTGCGCATGTACTTGCGCGACATGGGTTCGGTGGAGCTGCTGTCGCGCGAGGGCGAGATCGCCATTGCCAAGCGGATCGAGGCTGGGCGCGAGGCCATGATCGCGGGCCTGTGCGAAAGCCCGCTGACGTTCCAGGCCATCATTATCTGGCGCGACGAGTTGATGAACGCGAAGATCCTGCTGCGCGACATCATCGATCTTGAGGCGACTTACGAAGGCCCCGAGGCCAAGGCCGTTCCGCCCCCCATCGTCGCGCCGCAGCCCGGCGCACCGGCGCCGCACGTGCATGCCAACGGCGAGGACCTCAATGGCGACGGTGAGGGCGCGCCGCCGGAAGGCGAACTCGACGACGAGGACGACTACGAGAACGCCCTTTCGCTCGCCGCCATGGAAGCCGAGCTCAAGCCCAAGGTGCTCGAGACCTTCGACTCGGTGGCCAATACCTATAAAAAGCTGCGCAAGCTGCAGGACAAGAAAGTCGAAATGCAGGTTGCGAGCGAGCAGTTCAATCGCCAGCAGCAGAAAGCCTACGACAAGCTCCGCGACGAGATCATCAAGGACGTCAAAAGTCTTTCGCTCAACAACAACCGCATCGAGAGCCTGGTCGAGCAGCTCTACGGCATCAATAAAAAGCTGGTCGCCCTCGAAGGACGCCTGATGCGGCTGGCCGACAGCTACGGCGTGCCGCGCCAACAGTTCATCGACGAATACTTCGGCAACGAGCTCGACCAGGGCTGGATCGAGCGCATGTCCGGCGCCAACAAGAAGTGGGCGCAGTTCATCAAACACGAAAAGCGTCAGATCGACACCATCCGCGACGACATCCGCACGCTGGCCTCCGAAACGGGCCTCGAAATCACCGAGTTCCGGCGCATCGTCAAGGCCGTGCAGAAGGGCGAGCGCGAAGCGCGCCAGGCCAAAAAGGAGATGGTGGAGGCCAACCTCCGCCTCGTCATTTCCATTGCCAAGAAGTACACCAACCGCGGCCTGCAGTTCCTCGATCTGATCCAGGAAGGCAACATCGGGCTGATGAAAGCCGTCGACAAGTTCGAGTATCGCCGCGGCTACAAATTCTCGACCTACGCCACCTGGTGGATCCGGCAGGCGATCACGCGGTCGATCGCCGATCAGGCGCGCACCATTCGCATTCCCGTGCACATGATCGAGACCATCAACAAGATCGTGCGCACATCGCGCCAGATGCTGCACGAAATCGGCCGTGAGCCGACACCCGAGGAGCTCTCCGAAAAGTTGGCGATGCCGCTCGAGAAGGTGCGCAAGGTGCTCAAAATCGCCAAGGAGCCGATCTCGCTCGAGACGCCGATTGGCGATGAGGAAGACTCTCACCTCGGCGACTTCATTGAGGACAAGAACGCGCTGTTGCCGATCGATGCGGCGATCCAATCCAACCTGCGCGAGACGACCACGCGCGTGCTGGCCTCGCTCACTCCGCGCGAGGAGCGCGTGCTGCGGATGCGGTTCGGCATCGGCATGAACACCGACCACACCCTGGAGGAAGTGGGCCAGCAATTCTCGGTGACGCGCGAGCGCATTCGCCAGATCGAAGCCAAGGCGCTCCGCAAGCTCAAGCACCCGAGCCGGAGCCGCAAGCTGCGCTCCTTCCTCGACAACTAGAGCGCCCTCTCAGGTCGAGACCCGCTCGGATCCCCGCTCCCCAGCGCCACCCTTGCTGGGGGCAAGGGGATTGCGTTTGCCCCGGTTGGCCCAACCGGGCTCTGCCGCTCGCCCTAGGTTGGGCTCTGCCCGCTTGCCCAATGTGGGCTCCGGCCGCTTGCTCAATGCGGCCTCCGCCGGCTCGGCCCTAGGCGGGCTCCGCCCGCGCTTGCCCTGGCCGGGCTCCGCCCTCTTTGCCCCTCTAGGCGGGCTCCGCCCTCTTTGCCCCTAGGCGGGCTCCGCCCGCTTGCCCAAGGCAGGCGCTGCCCGACCTGACGAGCCGGGCTCGCCTGCCCCCACGCCTCAAGGCCCAGGGCTTTGGGGGCTAAGCGTGAGCGCCAACGCCAGTGGACGCGGGATTGC
>DASTMQ010000380.1:0-3308 GCA_035714005.1 Hyphomicrobiaceae bacterium | reverse complement strand
GGTGCGCAAGGACGTCTGGCGCTTGCGGCCGTCGGGCCAGGTCACCTTCCAGATCCAGTTCGGCGAGTACGGCGGCTCCTACGTCAACCATTGCCACAACACCGTGCACGAGGACGTGGCCATGCTGATGCGCATCCAGCTCTTGGGCAGGGACGGCACGCCGCAGGCGGCCGTGACGCTGACCCCCAACCCAAGCCGCGACGGCGTCACCTTCACCTCGCCGGAGATCCTGCCCGAGGGCGATCCGCGCACCACCCAGACGGCCAGTGCGGGTTAAATGAGTGCGGGTTGAACGAGTGCGGGGTTAAACCGGCTCGGGCTTCGCCTTAGCTTTAGGCCGCACGGGCGTGCGGCCTAAAGCGCATGGCGCGCGCCATGACCGCGCCCAACAAAAGATTGGGACCTGAGCGGGTGTGGCCCGCCGGCGCGGTAGAAGCGGGTTGGCAAAGGCTCGGACCCCGGCTATGCCGCTCCCCTTCGTCCGCTGCAGCCCCGAGGGACCTCAGCCATGCCAAGGCGCACGCCAGCGCCGCTGTCCTCCGCATTCGAGGCAGCGGAGAACATCCCCACCAACACGAGCGCCAATCCGACCCTGGGCGACGTCATCGCTGAACGCCTGTCGCGCCGCGACCTCGTGCACGGCCTGCTGGCCATCTCCGCCCTCGGCACCGCGGTTTCGCCGCTGGCCCTGCTTGCGCCCGGCGCGGCACACGCCGAAGCCAGCAACACCACGCCGACCTTCAACTTCAAGGAGGTCGCGGCCGGCGCCGGCGCCACGCACGAGGTCGCCGAGGGTTACGATGCCGACATTCTCATGCGCTGGGGTGATCCCGTGCTGCCGGGAGCCCCTGCCTTCGACCCGCACAACCTCACGAAGGCCGGCCAGGCCAGACAGTTCGGCTACAACAACGACTATCTTGCCTACTTCGCCCTGCCCGGCGCCGCAGCGCCCTCCGAGCACGGGCTCCTTTGCGTCAATCACGAGTACACCAACGAAGAGCTGATGTTTCCGGGGCTCGGCCGGCAGGACGTGCGGCGCGGCGGCGCGGGCCCGTTCGCCAAGATGACGCAGGCCATCGCCGAAGTGGAAATGATGGCCCACGGCGGCTCGGTCCTGGAAATCGAAAAGACCGACGGCAAGTGGGCGGTGGTGGCCAACTCACGCTACGCCCGCCGCATCACGGCGGAGACCGAGGTGCGCCTCACCGGTCCTGCCGCCGGCCACGATCGGCTCAAAACCAGCGCCGACCCGACCGGCACCCGCGTGCTCGGCATGCTCAACAATTGTGCCGGCGGCCGCACGCCCTGGGGTACTTGGCTCTCCTGCGAGGAAAACATCAACGGCTACTTCAGCGGCGAGCTGCCGCAAAACCATCCCGAGCTCAGAAACCACAAACGGATGGGGATTCCTGGCCGCTGGTACAATTGGGGCGACTACGTCGATCGCTTCAATATCGGCAAGGAGCCCAACGAAGCCAATCGTTTCGGTTGGATCGTCGAGATCAATCCGTTCGACCCAACGTCGATGCCGGTCAAGCGCACCGCCCTTGGCCGCTTTAAGCACGAGGGTGCCGCCGGCATCCTCAACAAAGACGGTCGTTACGTCATCTACTCCGGCGACGATCAACGCTTCGATTACGTCTACCGTTTCGTCACGGCCGGGCGCTTCGAGGCCGGCAATCCCGCCGATAACCTCGATCTGCTCGATAGCGGCAGCCTTGCCGTCGCCCGCTTCAATGCCGACGGCACCGGCGACTGGTTGCCGCTCGTGCATGGCCAGGGCGCCTTGCGTGAGGCCAACGGCTTTGCCAGCCAAGCCGACGTCTTGATCGAGGCCCGCTCGGCGGCCGATCTCATCGGCGCCACCAAGATGGACCGACCCGAGGACATCGAGGCCAACGCCAAGACCAACAAGGTCTATGTGATGCTGACCAACAACAGCCAGCGCAAGCCCGAACAGGTGGACGCGGCCAACCCTCGGGCCGACAACCGCTTCGGTCACATCATCGAAATCACACCCGATGCGGCCGACCACGCCGCGGCCGGCTTTCGCTGGGAGATCCTGGTGAGGTGCGGGGATCCCTCGCTGGCGGCCGTCGGCGCAACCTTTAATCCCAATACCTCCGAGCACGGCTGGTTCGGCATGCCCGACAATTGCGCGGTCGACGCCATGGGCCGGTTGTGGATCGCCACCGACGGCAACGATCCCAAACGCACTGGCCGCGCCGACGGCCTGTGGGCCATGGAGACCGAGGGCGCCGCCCGCGCAACCTCCAAGCTGTTTTTTCGCTGTCCGCATGGCGCGGAAATGTGCGGCCCCGAATTCACGCCCGATGCCACCACCCTCTTCCTGGCCGTGCAGCATCCGGGCGAAAGCGATGAAAGCGATGCCGCCGCCGAGCCCGCCAGCTTCGAGGCGCCGGCGACGCGCTGGCCCGATTTCAAGGAGGGTATCCCACCGCGGCCCGCCATTGTCGCCATCACCCGCAAGGGCGGCGGCAAGATCGGCGTTTGAGGGCGCCTGAGGCCCCAGGAGGCGACGCCCCGCGACCAACCGGCCCTGGCGCATGCCCGGTCGGACGTTGCTGCCCTTGCGCTTGTGCCATGGCGCTTCTTGCGCTTGTGACCCCCATCAGCCCGGCGGGGGCCGGTGCGCCCGGCAGGGCAAGTGCGCCCGGCAGGCGCAGGCGCGGGCCGCCGCTGCGGCCGTTGCCGCGCGCAAGTCACCGTTTCCTCGCGCGTTCCCACGGCCATTCCAACGCCGGCTCCCGTGCCGGCGCGCTAGGGATTGGACCACGGTGCTCCCGCGCGCTGGCTGCGTGATCCGTTGCCGACGCCTCGAAACTGGGAGCCCGCAAAAACCTGGCAGAACCTGCAAAGCAATGGAGATGATCATGAGCATGACCTTTGGGACGACGGCCGCGACGCCGGACCTCGCCTCGCCATCCTGGACGAGCGCCGTATTGGCGACCCTAAAGCGGGCCTGGGTTGCCTACATGACTTGGCGCATCGAGCGGGCCGCCGTCGACCAGCTCGCGGCCATGAGCGACCGCCAGCTCAAGGATATTGGCCTGACACGCTCCGAGATCGTGGCGGCCGCCCGGGGTTTCAGGCGCCCCGGCCACCGGTCGCGGTAAAAAGCTCCCCCCAGCGCGCGCCGCGTGCGCGAGTTGGCCAACGCAAGGGGTGGGCCTCAGCACGTCTCGCCGCGCGCGCTCCCCGCGCGCGGGCAGCGCGGGCGTTGGGCCGCCCTTTGCTGCAATTGCGTTGAGGGCCCCTTCAGAGGCCCCAGCAATGTTGCTATCGTG
>DASTMQ010000379.1:0-3245 GCA_035714005.1 Hyphomicrobiaceae bacterium | reverse complement strand
AGCGACCGTGCGGGGGGCGATTGACGAGCAGGACGGGACACTCACCGAAGCGGATGACGCGCTCTGCCGTCGTGCCGACGATTGTTTCTGCGTAGGGAGCCTTGCCTGGTGCACCGATGAGGATCAAATCCGCTTTAACGGCAATGCCTTCGCCAATAATGGCGGGAAATGGGTCACCTGTGCGCACGATGCTCCGCGCCGGCGTTTGCACGCCCAATGAAGCCAGCTCGGCGAGCTTGCCAGCAAGAAAGGCCTCTGCGCCGGTTAGCTGCTGATGGGTCAAAATGGGGGGCAGGCCAGCGGCAACAATATGCAGAAGCGTAAACCTCTCTGCTCTGCCGTCGCGGCAAAGCTGGGTGGCGCGCTCTAAGGCCCGTTCGGAGCGATCGGTGAGATCGGTCGCAAGCAGAATGTGCTTTGTTTGACCCATACCGTCCTCCTTTTTTCCGAGCGTCGGCCCCGCTCGCGTAGACCCTCGCCCCCAAGCCTGAAGGGCCTCGCCGCGGTGGGCAGCTTGTTGGCCCCTCGCCCCATCATGGCTAGGAAGCAACTACCTCCGATTGACCGGCGTCAAAGAGCTCGCCGCGGGAAGCCGCAATATTGCCGGGACAGAATTGGCAACGTCGGAGGCCCCGGATGGGATCGAAGTTTGCAACCGTCGTCGTCTTGCTTGCCGCCACGGTCACGGTGGGAAGTCCCGCGTTGGCTCAATCCTTGCCGCGCGAGCGGGGCCAAGCAATAGCGCAAAAGCAGTGCGCACGCTGCCATGCCATCGATGACATCAGTGCCAGTCCAATGGGTCTGGCCCCCCCGTTCCGAGATTTGCCTCAACGATATCCGGTCGAAAATCTGGCCGAGGCTTTGGCCGAGGGCATCGTCACGGGTCATCCGGCAATGCCCCGGTTCACCTTCGAACCACGCGAGATCGACGCCCTCCTCACCTTTATTGCCAGCTTGGCGCCAGCGGCCGAGCGGCCCTCTCCCCGGCGGTAATTGCCGCATGCTCGCGGCTCGTTGCCGGAGAATTCCCCGCAGCGGGCCCCTTGTCTTAGCGGCTGTCTTAGCGGCAGACCAGCACGGGCGTCGGACTCAGCGTCACGACGCGGGCGGTTTGACTCCCAAGCAGAAGTTTCGCAAAACCGCGTCGCCCGTGCGAGCCCATCACAATAAGGTCGCAGCCTCTCGCTTGCGCAGCCTCGAGAATCCCCTCCGCCGGATATCGATCCTTAATGTGCACCGTGGCGCAGGCTTGACCCAGTTTTTTTGCGATCTGGTGCACGCCCCAAAATATCCGCTCGGCGGCCGCTTGTGTGCATTCGTCATAATCAGCCAGCGGCTCGGGCCGATGTTGCCTCTCGGCCAGCGCCGCCAACACGAAATTCCAAGGTTCCGAAACGGTCACGGCAGTGGCGTTCGCACGTAGCGCTTTGGCCAGGGTCAGCCCCTGCGTTACAGCCTTGGCTGCCAGTTCCGAGCCATCGGTGGCGATTAGGATATGCTTGTACACCTGGATGACTCCGTGCTCTGGCCACAATGGGAGATGGATAAGGAGCGCATCGCTCCGGCAGGCATAGTGAGTGCTGTGGCGGGGTCCTTGCCGCATTGACTTGGGTCAAGGCTTTGGCTGTGTAGAAGCCGAGGTTCGCTCGCTAGAGGTCCAATCGTGGCGCGCCGAGAACGCTTTCCGAATTTAAGTCCGTGGCGCAAGCTCCAATCGCACCGAACCGCGGGGGGCAGGAAGGTCTCGAGTGGATCGCGACCGGCCCATACTGCAACCGGCGCCTCGGCGTCTGCCCCCGACAGACCGTGTCGAAAATCATCGAGCCGGGGAGAGCTGCGACGTGACACCCTCGACTGAGCCCGGTTTGGCGCGATCGCTGTCGTTGCTGCATGCGACCCTGTATGGTCTGGGCGTCACGATCGGCGCCGGCATTTACGTCCTGATTGGTGCAGCTGCCGCCCGCGCCGGTATGCAGGCGCCGCTGGCATTTCTTGTCGCGGCACTGCTCATGGCCTTGTCGGCTGCATCCTTTGCCGAGCTGGCCGCGCGCCTTCCCGTCGCCGCCGGCGAGGCGGCCTATGCACGCGAGGCCTTTCAGTCCGACAAAGTGGCCATCACGATCGGCTTGCTCGTGGTGGCGATTGCGGTCGTCTCGGCCGCGGCCATCAGCGTGGGCAGTGCCGGCTATCTCGCGGTTTTCCTTGCGCTGCCAACACCCATTCTCATTGCCATCGTTGTGCTGGCGATGGGTGCGACCGCCGCCTGGGGCATCAAAGAGTCCGTGAGCTTCGCTGGCTTGATGACGGTCGTCGAAATCGGCGGCTTGCTCTTGCTCGTTGGCGCGGGGCTAGCTGCCGAACCGGCTGTCCTCACGCGTCTGCCCGAAAGCATCCCGGATAGCATCAACCCCGCCCTTTTTGCCGGGCTCGTCAGCACGACCTTGCTTGCGGTGTTTGCCTTCATTGGCTTTGAAGGCTTAGCCAATGTGGCAGAAGAGGTTCGCGATCCTCGGCGCAACCTGCCCCGCGCCATTTTCATGACGCTCACCATTTCGACGCTGCTGTACGTGGCCGTGGTTTGGATATCGCTGGTAACGGTCGGCGCGCGCGACCTCGCCACGTCCGATGCGCCTTTGGCGCTCGTCTTCGAGCGCTTGACCGGCGCATCGCCGAAGACCATGAGCTTGATCGCGGTCATGGCCACGCTCAACGGCATCATCGTGCAGATTATCATGGCATCGCGCGTGCTCTACGGTTTGGCCCAGCAGCGGGAACTGCCCGCAATCTTGGCGCGGGTAAACCCCGTGACGCGAACCCCGCTGTTTGCCACGACCCTCACCACGGCGATCGTCTTAGCCTTGGCGCTTAGTCTCCCCTTGCACCACCTTGCGGAGACGACCTCGCGCCTGACGCTTGTGGTTTTCACGGTTGTGAACATCTCACTCATCCGCATCAAGCGACGCTCCCCAACCAACCCTGAAGCCGCCTTCGTGACACCGGCCTGGCTGCCATGGGCAGCCGCGGGCGCTTGCATTCTTCTACTTGTGTTAGATGCGACAATGTCAGGGTAGGCGAACGACGGCATGCGCGCCTTCGGCTACGATGGCGATTTTGCGGCGCCAATCAACTCCGACAGATGGGGCGCGCGCGCATCGAGGCTGGGGCAGGAGCCTTTGCCTGCGCCGTCGCGCCTGGCCGGGCGGCGCAGAGCGCCGCCCCAGCATGCGAGCGAATTACACCGCCAA
>DASTMQ010000378.1:0-2428 GCA_035714005.1 Hyphomicrobiaceae bacterium | reverse complement strand
CCCCAAGCTCGATCTCGCCGGTATGCTGGCCTTTAAGGACCAGGGGGTAAAGGGCAACGTCGACGGCGTCGCCTTCCTGCTGAAAAAAAACAAGGTTGACGTATTTCACGGCGCCGGCAGCCTGAACGGTCGGGGCAAGGTCAAGGTTGCGCTCAATGGCGGCGACAGCGAAAACCTCGAGGCCAGCAGCATCGTGATCGCGACGGGCTCGGACGTTGCCAAGCTGCCGGGTATCGAAATCGACGAACAAACCGTGGTGTCCTCGACGGGCGCCCTCTCCCTGTTGCAGGTCCCCAAGCGGCTGCTGATCATCGGCGCCGGCGTGATCGGATTAGAGCTGGGCTCAGTTTGGCGCCGGCTTGGCAGCGAAGTGCTGACGGTCGAGTATCTCGATCGCATTTTGCCGGGCACCGATGCCGAGGTGGCTCGCGCCCTGCAGCGCCTACTGATGAAGCAGGGCATGAGCTTCAAGCTCGCGAGCAAAGTAACGGGCATTGCCCGCAACGGTGCCCAGCAAAAGGTGACGATCGAGCCGGCCACGGGCGGTGCTCCCATCGGCGTGGAGGCTGACGTGGTGTTGGTGGCGGTCGGCCGCGTGCCCTTCACCGATGGTCTCGGGCTCGAGGCGGCCGGCGTGCAGCTCGACAACAAGCGGCGCGTCGTGGTCGATGCGCGCTACCAAACCAATGTGGCCGGTATTTACGCCATCGGCGACGTGATCGCCGGCCCCATGCTGGCGCACAAGGCGGAAGACGAGGGCATCGCCGTTGCCGAAACGCTCGCCGGCCAATCAGGCCACGTCAACTACGACGCCATTCCCAATGTGATCTACACCTTCCCGGAGGTGGCAACGGTTGGCAGGAGCGAAGAGGACTTGAAGGCCGCTAATGTGGCCTACAAGGTCGGCAAGTTCCCCTTTACGGCCAACGCGCGCGCCAAGGTCAACAAGACCACGGATGGGTTCGTCAAGATCCTAGCCGACGCCGGCAACGACCGCATTCTCGGCGTACATATTATCGCCGCGGCGGCCAGCGAGATGATCGCCGAGGCCACCGCCATCATCGAGTTTGGCGGCTCCGCTGAAGACCTGGCCCGCACCTGCCACGCCCACCCGACCCTCACGGAAGCTGTCAAGGAGGCGGCGCTGGCGGTCGACAAGCGGGCTATTCACATCTGAGCGAGCGCCTCAGCCGCCGACCCGGGGCGCCATTGGCGAAAGCGGGGTTGGGCCTTGCATCGGCGGCGAAATGTCCTGATACGTACGTGGCGGATTGGCCTGACGCGGCGGCGGGATGGGCACCGGCGGCGACCGCTCGATGATGATGGCGCGTTCCGACTGAGGTGGCGGGTTCGGCGGCTGCCTAGATGATTGGGCCTGGGCGGCAAAGGCGACAAAGATGCCAATCCCGGCGCCAACGATGATCGATGCTCGCATGGCATGGCCTCGTAACTGTCTCAACCCCCGACACCCCCTGATATGGGCCGCCGCCCCTGCGGGCTCAAGTGGCGATTGGGCCGGGCAACGGCCGTGCCCGCAGTGGCGCTAGCGCTTGAACGTGGGCGCTGGCACGCCTTCGATCATGACATTGAGGCAGGCGGGCTTGCCGGCTGCAAGCGCGCGCGCCAACGCGGCCGCCAGCTGATCTGGGGCGGTGACGTATTCGCCGTGGCCTCCGAGCGCGGTGGCGACCAGGTCGTAGCGGGTTGGCAGCAGCCGACAGCTGTGCGTGCGGTCGGCGCCATAGTTCCTGATCTGGATCTGGTGCTCGGCATTCCAGGTGGCATCGTTGCCGACGACGGCCACGAAGGGGAGGTCGTAGCGCACGGCGGTATCGAACTCGGCCATATGGAAGCCGAAGCTGCCATCCCCCATCACGGCGATCACCGGCGCGCGTGGCTCGGCAAGACGCGCCGCCAAGGCAAATGGGATGGCGGCGCCGATGGCGCCGGCGGTGCCGTTGATGAGCCGGCGGCGGGGGGCCAGCACCGCTTGCGGCCATTGGCCGATCTCGCCGCCATCGCAGATTAGCACGCCGTCCGCGTCCCCCTCGACCTGGGGCACCAGGGCACGGCAGAGCTCGATGGGGTGCAGTTTGCCTGCCGCTGCCGAGCGCAGATGCGACCAAGCCGACGGTCGGTAGGCGAGCGCGGCGGCCACCTGTTGCCGCCAGGCGCCGTCGCGCGCGGGCGCGGGAGCGCGTGCGATCAGTGTCTCGGCCGCGATGGCGGCATCGGCGTTTGCCTGCAGCAGGACACGCTCGCCCTGGTCGCCGACAAGCCGCGCCAGCAGGCGGACCTCGGGATCGATGCCGATGAACCGGCACTGCGGGGCAACGTGGGGGGCTTCGCCGAAGCGCAGCGTAAAATCGAGGGGCTTGCCCAAGAGAACGACGAGATCGGCCTCGCGGAGCACCTCGGCAAAGGCACC
>DASTMQ010000377.1:0-7758 GCA_035714005.1 Hyphomicrobiaceae bacterium | reverse complement strand
CAGGATATCCACAGGGATACCGGTCCGGCGAGCAACCGCGCCCAGGAACGCGGCTTTGCGGCTATCGCTCTCAATCAAGGTGACGCGCCCAGAGTGCGGTGGCTCCGCCCGGGCTGAACCGGTTGGGCAAGGCGCCGCGGCCCTCGCCCAAGGGGCCTCCGCCAGCAAAATCGCCACCACGAGGCC
This sequence comes from Hyphomicrobiaceae bacterium, assembly GCA_035714005.1. Lineage (GTDB taxonomy): Bacteria > Pseudomonadota > Alphaproteobacteria > Rhizobiales > Hyphomicrobiaceae > AWTP1-13. Next base: position 7,572 of record DASTMQ010000377.1, on the reverse strand, counting down.
GGGAAAGCCTGCGCCCGAGCCCAAGTCGAGCCAGCTTCGAGCCGCGGGGGCAAGGGCCACGAGTTGAGCCGAATCAGCAAAATGGCGCTGCCAAACGGCGGCCAGCGTCCGCTCGGCCACCAAATTGACGGCCTTTTGCCACTGCCGCAGCAAGGCCTCGTAGGTTTCAAGACGCGCCACGGTTTCACGTGAAACACCAAACACGGCCGCAAAATCGGCCGGGCCCGTGACCACCAGCGTGGGTCGGCTTTTGACCGGGGTCGGCATAGCGTCGGCATAGCGCAAACGGACCCGATCGCGCAAAACTGTTTCACGTGAAACGGTGTCCCTTCGCGTCTTTTGGGCCCGCCGCGGGAACCCCAGCGTCTTTGGTTAAGATGTTGCCTCAGAGGCATCGGTTTCTGCGACACCGGAGCGCCGGCTGGTGCCTTTTTTTACGTGCGCCAGGAGCAGCAGCAAGGCCGCGGGAGTGATGCCCTCGAGGCGGCCAGCCTGAGCCAGGGTTGATGGTCGGGCGCGGTCAAGCCGTTGTTTCACCTCGCTCGATAGTCCGACAATACCGCCATAGTTGAGATCGAGCGGCAACCGTATGGCCTCCTCTTTGCGCAAAACCGACACGTCAGCGTCTTGCTGGTCAATGTAGGAGGCGTATCGGGCATCGACCTCGAGCTGGGCGGCGGCCCAGCCCGGAAGCGCGGCAAGGTCCGGCCAGATGGCGCCCAATTGGGCCAGCGTGACGCCAGGGTATGCCAGCAGCTCGAAGGCGCTGCGGCGCCGGCCATCTTTGTTGACCCCTAGACCGTGCCGGGCCGCCTGGTTGGGAGTGAGGCTGAGGGCCTCGAGCCGACGGCGGCCGCTGTCCAAAGTCCGCCTCTTGGCCGCGTAGGCCTCTGCCCGCAACGCGCCCACGCACCCCAGCGCAACGCCGGCCGGCGTCAGCCGCTGGTCGGCGTTGTCCGCGCGCAGGCGCAGGCGGAACTCGGCCCGGGAGGTAAATATTCGGTAGGGCTCGGAGACCCCCCGGGTGACGAGATCATCGATCATAACGCCAAGATAGGCGTCGGCCCGAGAGACCACGAAATCCCGCCGGCCGCCCGCCGCGCTGAGGGCCGCATTCAATCCCGCCACGAGGCCCTGGGCGGCGGCCTCCTCATACCCCGTGGTGCCATTGATTTGCCCCGCCAGGAAAAGCCCCGATAGCTTTTTGATTTCCAGGGTTGGAAAGAGCTCGCGGGGATCGACGTAGTCATATTCGATGGCATAGCCGAACCGCTTGATTTGCACCTTGGCCAGTCCCGGGATGGTGCGGAGAAAGGCATCCTGAACGTCGGTCGGCAGCGACGTGGAAATGCCATTGGGATAGATCGTGTCGTCGTCAAGGCCTTCTGGCTCGAGAAAAATTTGATGGCTGCTCCGGCTGGCGAAGCGCACAACCTTGTCCTCGATGGAGGGACAATAGCGCGGGCCGACGCCGCCGATTTGCCCGCAGTAGAGGGGAGCACGGTGCAGGTTGGCACGAATGATGGCGTGGGTTGCCTCCGAAGTCGCGGTCACGCCGCAGGCCACTTGGGCGTTAGCAATGCGCTGCGTGAGGAAGGAAAATGGCACGGGAGGATCATCGCCGGCTTGCATCGCCAGGCCGGTCCAGTCGATGGACGGACGCGTGAGGCGCGGTGGCGTTCCGGTCTTGAGCCGCCCGAGCCGCAGATGCAAGGCAAGCAAGCGCCGAGACAAGCCGTTTGCCGGCGCCTCCCCGTAACGGCCAGCCGGCGTCCTCGTCTCACCTTGATGAATGAGCCCACGCAAAAAAGTGCCAGTGGTCAGCACCGCCGCACCAGCCGATAGCATGCGCCCGTCGCCCAGAATGACCGCGGCGAGCCGGGACGGCCCCGCTGCCGGCGCGGTCACGGCGAGGTCTTCGACCGCCCCCTCGATCACAGTAAGGCCGGGCGTGGCTCGGATCGTTGCCTGCATGGCGGCTCGGTACAGCTTGCGGTCTGCCTGGGCCCTGGGACCCTGAACGGCGGGCCCCTTTGAGCGATTGAGGACCCGGAATTGAATGCCGGCCGCATCGGCAACGTGGCCCATCAAACCGTCGAGGGCATCGATTTCGCGCACCAGGTGACCCTTGCCAAGTCCTCCAATGGCTGGGTTGCAGGACATCTCCCCAATGGTGGCGGAGCTGTGGGTGATGAGAGCCGTGCGCGCGCCCATGCGCGCGGCGGCAGCAGCAGCCTCGCACCCGGCGTGGCCGCCGCCGACAACGATGACGTCATAGCTTTGGGCGGACATGGGAATGGCGCCGTGGGATCGGGGGGTCTTGGCCACGAGGGCTTGCGTTGGCGCACCCTACTGGAGCGCGCACACGGGGTCAAAGGCCGCCCTGGGGCGGCGAGGCTGGCCGTTCGTCTCCCTGGCGCAGGCGGAGATCTCCTGGGCGGGGGGTGGCGCGATTCCTGGCACAGGCCCTCCCCAACCCCGCGCGCTGGGTCGGGGGCCGCCGCCGGCAGCCCCGACCACTCGAGCGCCGGCCGCCGACGGCGGCCAACAAACGAACGCGGCAAGGCTTGCTAAGGGCCGGATCATCCCCAACATTGTTTCACGTGAAACGTTGCCAAGGCGACCGGCTCGCCCGGCAACGTCACGGTCCGGAACACGCACGGTGAGGCACACGCATGCAGGCCAGATGGCAGGGTCAGGCGATTGCCGAAAGCGATGAGGTCCAAACGGTTGGCGGCTACGTCTACTTCCCACGCCATGCCGTCCGCATGGACCTGCTCCGGCTCTCGCCCAAGACGGCGCGCGATCTCGAATGTCCGCACGGAGTTCAGTTCTATGACCTTGTCGGCGAGACTGCCACCAGCGCGCGGGCAGCCTGGTCCTACGAGGCCCCGCAAGCCGCGATGCGGCCCGTCGACCGCTGGATCGGCTTCTGGAACGACGTCGAGGTGCTTTGACCGCCGCACCGGACCCGCGCCACTTGCGGCTCATTTGCCAATGCAAAAGCGGGCGAAGACCTGGTCGAGAACGTCTTCGGCGGCAATAGCCCCGACCAGGCGACCCAAGGACTGGGCGGCGCGGCGCAGATCCTCAGCACGTAGTTCCGTCTCCTCCGCCGGGCTCGCCAGAAATGAGCTCAGGGCCGCGCGGCAGCGCAGCAGGTGTTGCCGATGCCTAGCTTGGGTGAGGGCTGGGGTGTCCTGATCGCCGACCCGCGCCGAGGCGATGGCGGTGAGGCGCTCAATCAGGGTCTCAAGACCAAATCCCTTGAAGGCTGAGATGGCGATGGCGGTGTCGGACGGAGGCGGCAGGGCGCTGCCGTAGACCAGATCGGCCTTGTTGTGGACGATCAAAAGACGATCGGCCCGGACTGCCGCGTTGACGGGCGGTGAATGCGGGCTCGGGTCCGCCGCATCCATCAGCCAGAGCACGAGATCGGCGGCCCGCATCCGCTCCATGGCGCGCCGGATGCCCTCCTCCTCCACCTTGCCCGCGGCGGCGCGAATGCCGGCCGTATCACTGACGACCACGGGAAGCCCATCGAGCTCCAATTTTACCTCGAGAACGTCGCGCGTGGTGCCGGGCTCATCGGAGACAATGGCGACATCGCGGCGGGCGAGGGCATTGAGGAGGCTCGATTTGCCGACGTTGGGCGCGCCCGCCAGCACCACTTGCAAGCCGTCACGCACCACCTCACCGCGATGGCCATCATCAAGGTGGGCGGCGATGGCTTGGGCTATGGGAGCAATGTCCTGGCGCGCTTTGGCGAGCGCATCGACTGCCACGTCCGGCTCATCGGAAAAGTCGATGCCCGCCTCCGTCAGGGCCATAGCGGCCAGCAGGCCCTGCCGCCAGGTTTCGTAGATTTGATGGAGGGCACCCTCGGCCTGACGCAGCGCCTGGCGCCGCTGCGCCGCCGTCTCCGCATCGATCAGGTCGGCGAGGCCCTCGACCCCCGTCAAATCAAGCTTGCCATTCTCAAAGGCACGACGCGCAAACTCGCCAGGTTCGGCTAGCCGGCAGCCCTCCAACGTCCCCAAGGCGCCGATGACACCCTGCACGACGGCGCGTCCGCCATGGACCTGCAGCTCAGCCATGTCTTCGCCCGTTTCGCTTGCGGGTGCGGGAAACCACAGCACCAGGGCCTGATCTAAAACCTCGGCGGTCTGCGGATGCCGCAGGCGGCGGAAAGCGGCATAGCGCGCCTTGGGCCGCGGGGCGGCCATGCGCTCGAGCACCGAACCGGCCGCCGGACCCGAGACGCGAATGACCGCGACGCCGGCACGACCGTGTCCGCTCGAGAGCGCAAAGATGGTGGCTTGCCTGTGCATGGACCCAAACGTCCCGCGCCTGGTTGCCTTATTGAAACGACCGAGCTCGGCTATGATCCCAAGAGGCCATGCCTTATGAAAGTCCCACGATGAGCGAGAACCGGCTCGCACGCGAGGTCAGTCCCTACCTCCTGCAACACAAGGACAACCCTGTCCACTGGTGGGCGTGGGGGCCCGGGGCGCTGGCGGAGGCCAAGGCTACGGGCAAACCGATCCTGCTGTCGGTCGGCTACGCAGCCTGTCATTGGTGCCACGTCATGGCACACGAAAGCTTTGAGGATCCCGCGACCGCCGCGGTCATGAATGAGCTCTTTATCAATATCAAGGTCGACCGCGAGGAACGTCCCGACATCGATGCCATCTATATGCGTGCGCTGCACAGCCTTGGTGAGCAGGGCGGATGGCCACTGACGATGTTTCTTGATGGCGAGGCACGGCCGTTTTGGGGCGGCACCTATTTCCCGCCCACTCCCCGCTACGGTCGCCCGGGCTTTACGGGTGTCCTGCGGGAAGTCGCCCGCATCTACCGCGACGAACCCGGCAAGGTTCGCCACAACGCCGAGCTCTTGCTGACGGCCCTGCGCAGCAGGCCGGAGACGGCCGGCGCGCCCGTTATCAGTGATGCGGCCATGGCCGATCTGACGGCACGCTTGGCCAGCGCCGTTGATGGCGAACGTGGCGGCCTCAAGGGTGCACCAAAGTTTCCGCAGTGGAGCTTCTTCTGGTTGCTGTGGCGCGGTGCCATTCGCTATGGCCAGACCGCCGCACGACATGCGGTCGACACCACGCTCACCCACATCTGCCAAGGCGGGATCTATGACCACCTGGGCGGCGGCTTTGCCCGATACGCCGTCGATGAGTGCTGGCTGGTGCCGCACTTCGAAAAGATGCTCTACGACAATGCGCTGCTTAGCGATCTTTTGTGTGAGGCCTATCGCGAAACGGGCAATCCGCTCTATGCGGCGCGGATCGATGAGACGGTCGGTTGGCTGCTGCGCGAGATGGTGACCGACGGCGGCGCCTTTGCGGCGTCGCTTGACGCCGACTCGGAGGGGGAGGAAGGCAAGTACTACGTCTGGTCACGCGCCGAAATCATCGACGTCCTGGGCGAGACCGATGCTGCTGCCTTTGCCGCCGCCTATGATGTAACGGAGGCTGGCAACTGGGAGGGCCACAATATTCTCAATCGCTTGCACAATCCGATGCTGGGTCTGGCGGCCGACGAAAAGGCACTGCGGGAAATGCGCGGCAAGTTGCTGGCCCACCGCGCGCGCCGCATCCGCCCCGGTTGGGATGACAAGGTGCTGGCCGACTGGAATGGCCTCATGATCGCTGCGCTCGTGCATGCCGCCAAGGTCTTGGATCGCCCGGAATGGCTGACGGCAGCCGCGCGCGCCTTCCAGTTTGTGCTGCAAGCCATGGAGGAGGGCGGCCGCCTGCTCCACTGCTACCGCGCCGGCCAGGCCAAGGCCCAAGCCACCGCCAACGACTATGCCAACATGATTTGGGCCGCGTTGCGCCTGTTCCAAGCCACCAACGAGAGCGCCTTTCTCACCGCCGCCGAGCGCTGGTGCGCCACACTCGAGCGCCACCACTGGATTGCCGACGCGGGCGGCTATGCACTGACAGCCGACGACGCGCCCGACGTCATCGTCCGCCTGCGTGGCGCCCAAGATGATGCCACACCCAATGCCAACGCCACGATGGTATCCAACCTCGTCGCCCTGTTCCTGCTCACCGGCAAGCAGGCGTTTCTTGCGCGTGCGCATGCCGTTCCGCAGGCCTTCGCCGCCGATCTGGCACAAAGCGCGGTCGCACATTGTGGACTGATGGCGGCCTGCTTCGACCTTTTGGCGCCGCAGCAGGTGCTGGTCATCAAGACGGGATCGGATCCGCAGACGGAGCGGCTGGCCCGCGCTCCCTTGCGACTTTCTCTTCCCGGTGCCGTGCAGCAGACCGTGTCGGCCGATCAGGCCGGGCGCGGCGGACCGCTGGCCGACAAGTCGGCGCTCGGTTGCAAGTCGACCGCCTTCGCCTGTCTCGGACCACAGTGCTCCTTGCCAGTAACCGATGCCGAGGAGCTGCTGGCGCTTTTGCGCCGGCAGCGAGCGATCGACGCTGGTGCGTTATCCACAGCGAACTGACGTCGCGCTGGAAATATCATTGGGCCGAGGCCGTTGTGCATGCGACCCGGGCCGGCAGCCCGTCCCACCAGAGCCCCTCCGGGTCAACGGCTTGGCGGCATCCTGGAGAGTTCCGCGTCTGTGCTGCGTACCAGGATGCCGCGCATTTTGTTTCGCGATGGTTATTGGCCCATCCGTATGAACTCGCCCAAGGGGCGCAGCTGATTGCCTTGACTGTTGAAATTCGCCGCCGCGAGCCATTGTTCGTAGGCGCCCTTCAAGCGGGGCCACTCGCTATCGATGATCGAGAACCAGGCCGTGTCGCGGTTGCGCTGTTTGTAGACCACTGCTTGTCGAAAAAGGCCCTCGTACCGAAATCCCAAACGCAGCGCGGCGGCGCGTGAGGGGGCGTTGAGGCTGTCGCATTTCCATTCATAGCGCCGGTAGCCGAGTTCGTCGAAGACACGCCGCATCATCAGGAACATGGCTTCCGTCGCCGCTGTGGTCCTTTGCAGCCGCGGTGAGAAATTGATGTTGCCGACTTCGATCACGCCGTTGGCTGGGTCGATGCGCATGAAGGTTGCCACACCAACGGCCTTGCCCGTGGGCGAATCGACGATGGCATGGAACAGCGGGTCATCGGCTTCGGCCACCTGTGTGAGCCAGGCACGGTAAGTCTGGGCGTCGGAGAAGGGCTCTTGCACCAAATAGGTCCAGTTCCGTCCATCGCGGTCGAGTGCATTGGCGCTGAAGAGCTCATCGGCATGGCGGCGAGGCTCGAGCGGTTCAACCCGGCAGAAGCGGCCGTGCATGGGGGTACGTGGCGGCCGCGGCCGGGCGGTCCAGTCGGACAGCGGCGCGCCGGTGGCTTGCGCGGGATCGACCATTGGCTGGCTCGCGAACTTGAGAGTTTGTTGACACCGCCCCCGGCAGCCACCAGGAGCCAAGGCGCGCCCGGTTGAGGCATCGACGATGGGGCGATTGCGGGCGCCCGCAGCCTCTAGTTTTTGCCGGTACTCATGGAATTGAAGAACTCGCCATTGGTCTTGGTGGACCGGAGCTTGTCGACCAAGAATTCGATGGCATCCATGGTGCCCATCGGATTGAGGATGCGGCGC
>DASTMQ010000376.1:0-5532 GCA_035714005.1 Hyphomicrobiaceae bacterium | reverse complement strand
AGCGCCAGGGCGGCGTAGGGACCAAGCAGCAAAAGCGCGCCGTAGACCAGCCACAAGAGCCAGCGCGCGCGGCCGCGGGCGAGGAAGTGCATGAGGGCGAGGCCGGCCATCAGGTAGGCCACCAGCAGGGCGCCACTGAAGCTGGTGCCGACGACCCCGAGCAGGCCCGGCGCAAAGGACGCCGCAAAGGCGGCCACGGCAAGGAGCGGGAAGCCGGTCGGGTAGGCCAGCGCGGCCAAATCCGGCCAATCGCGCCCGAGCCGGTCCGAGGCGCGGGCGATGCGGCCGGCAAGGTAAAGATTGATGGCGAAAATGCTGAGCCAGTAGGCGGAAAGCGCCGCCGGCAGCACGGCGAGCAAGAACTCGGTCACGCTTTCGATCTGCGCCTCGCTCAGGGGCGGCATGTTGAGGTCGCTCGCGGTCCGCGCCGAAAAACTTCGGAAGTAGTCGCCCATCGGCTCGCGCAGCCCCTCATAGCTGCCGCCGATCAGGGGCAGCACCAGGATCGGCAGGGCGCCACCGTAGAGGCTGAGGGCGGCGAGCAGGCGACCGGGCGGATACCACTGGATCGCGCCTGAGCCGGCGGGATCGGAGCGATTGAGGTAGGCAAGGTAGGCCGACAGCGCCGACGGCCCGCCCAGCACCAAAAAATAGCCGATCGCAAACGGCAGGCTGGCAATCAGCAGCATCGCCGCGGCGGCGGCAACCCCGCCGATCAGCGCCGACAGCCAACCCCAGCCGAAGCCGGCGATCAGGGAGGGCAGCGGCGTCAGCAGCAACAAAACCGAACTGAGGAAGGGCGAGCCCCGCGTCGCCGAATAAAACAACAGCGCGGAGGCAAGGCCCGAGCCGACACCTGTCAGCAAACCGATCGGCATGTGTAACAGCTGTCCCGCCGCAGCGGTTAGAGACGCCTGCAGCGTCCCAACCATTGGCCAACATCAAGGGCGCCGGGAGTGCCCCGGCGACCCGCTCACTTGATCAGGTAAGGCAGCAGTCCAATGAAGCGGGCGCGCTTGATGGCCTTGGCCAGCTCGCGCTGCTTTTTGGCCGACACCGCCGTAATGCGGCTCGGCACGATCTTACCCCGCTCGGACACATAGCGGCCGAGCAGGCGCATGTCTTTGTAATCGATCTTGGGCGCGTTATCGCCCGAGAAGGGGCAGGTTTTGCGCCGCCGGTGAAACGGGCGCCGTGCCGGAATGGTGGTGACTTCGCTCATGCCTATTGCTCCTCAGCGGTCGGCGTTTCGGCCTCATCGCGGGGCGGGCGCGGGCTGCGCGGCCGCTCCCCATCGCCGCTCTCGCGCCGGAAGCCACCACCGCCACCGCCGCGAAAACCGCCACCACGAAAGCCGCCGCGATCGCCGCCGCGGAAGCCGCCGCGATCGCCGCGGAAACCGCCACGGTCGCCGTCACGGCGATCGTCGCGATCGCCCTTGCGCATCTGCACGGAGGGTTCGGTCTCGTGCTCGCTGACGCGCACGGTCATGAAGCGAATGACGTCGGTCGACAGCCCCATGCGCCGCTCCATTTCGGCGATGGCTGCCGGCGGCGCATTGATGTTCATCAGCGAGTAGTGCGCCTTGCGGTTCTTCTTCATCTTGAAGGCGATGGTCTTGAGGCCCCAGTATTCGGTCTTGCCGACCTTGCCTCCACCCTCTTCGATGACCTGGCTATATTCTTTCGTCAGCGCTTCGACTTGCGCCTGGGAAATGTCCTGGCGCGCCAGGAAGACGTGCTCATAAAGCGGCATGATTGGCCCTTCCGTTGCCCTATTCGTTGTCCCCCTCCGGCGCATAGCCCCTTTTAGGCCGGCACGCCGAAACGGCGCGGGAAGGCCCAAAGGACCCGAAAGAGCGAAGACACAGGGAGGCGGGCCAAGGCCCTGCCGTCTGACGACGGCCTCCCCTTCAGCCTCCGACCGGAGCGGGGTGTGGCGCTCTTATAGCGCAATTTGCAGCCGCGGCAAGGGTGGGGACTTGAGGGCAACTTGGGGGCAACTTGACGGCGGGCAAGCTTGACGCTGGGTTGCAAGCTTGACGCCGGGTTGGGAGTGTGGTGAAGCCCGCCCCGACAGCAGGGAGCTTAAAAAAAACGGGCATGGCTATTGCATTCCTTTTCCCCGGCCAGGGCAGTCAAGCCGTCGGCATGGGTGCCGAGTTGGCCAAGACTTATGCGGCGGCCCGCGCCGTCTTTGCCGAGGTCGACGCCGCGCTCAACCAAAAGCTCTCCGAACTGATGTTTTCCGGGCCTCTCGAGGAACTGACGCTGACGGAAAATGCCCAGCCCGCCCTGATGGCGGCCTCGCTCGCCGTGCTGCGCGTGCTGGAGGCCGAAATGGGGTTTCGCCTCGCCGATCGCGTCAAGTTCGTCGCCGGGCATTCGCTGGGGGAGTACTCGGCCCTGGCGGCCGCCGGGGCTTTGAGCCTCACCGATGCCGCTCGGCTTTTGAAAGTGCGCGGCAAGGCCATGCAGAGCGCCGTGCCGGTGGGGCAGGGGGCGATGGCGGCGCTGCTGGGGGTCGGCAAGGAGGTGGCCGAAAAGCTGGCGGCCGAAGCGGCGCAAGGCGAGACCTGCCAACTCGCCAACGACAATGAACCAACCCAGGCCGTGATCTCGGGCAGCAGAAGCGCGATCGAGCGGGCGGGTGGCCTGGCCAAGGCGCACGGCGTGCGCCGCTTTCTGCCCCTGAACGTCAGCGCCCCCTTCCATTGCGCCTTGATGCAACCGGCAGCCGAGGTGATGGCACTCGCGCTGGCGGGCGTCGACATCAAGTCGCCGCTGGTGCCGCTGGTGGCCAACGTCTCGGCGACACCGATCAGCGATCCAGCCGACATCAAGGCGCGCCTGGTGGAGCAGGTTACCGCCACGGTGCGCTGGCGTGAGAGCGTCACCGCCATGGCGGCGGCCGGCGTCAGCGACGTCTACGAGATCGGCGCGGGCAAGGTGCTCTCGGGACTAGCCAAACGGATTGTGCCCGGCCTCAACGCCCAATCGATCGGCGCCCCGGCCGACATCGAGGCGGCGCTGCCGGCCCTGCTGAGATAGGAAAAATTCATGTTCGAACTGACGGACAAAACGGCGCTCATCACGGGTGCGACGGGCGGTATCGGTGGCGCCATCGCCAGGGCCTTGCACAAGCAGGGGGCAACCGTGGCCCTCTCCGGGCGCCAGCTCGATCGGCTCGAGGCGCTCGCCGGCGAGCTCGGCAGCCGCGCGGTGGTCTGTCCCTGCGATCTTGGCCGCCGGGACGAGGTGGGCAAGCTCATCGATGCGGCGATCACCAAGCTCGGCCGGCTGGACATCTTGGTTAATAATGCCGGCCTCACCAAAGACAACCTGTTCATGGTCATGAAGGACGAGCAGTGGGACGAAGTGATCGCCGTCAACCTGACCTCGACCTTCATGCTGATGCGGGCGGCCGCCCGGGCCATGATGCGCGCCAAAACCGGCTATGGGCGCATCATCAACATTTCCTCCGTCAGCGGCATCATCGGCAACCCCGGCCAGGGCAACTACGCCGCCGCCAAGGCCGGCATGATCGGCATGTCGAAATCGCTGGCACGCGAGGTGGCCTCGCGCGGAATTACGGTCAACTGCATTGCCCCGGGCTTCATCATGACCCCCATGACCGACGCCCTCACCGAGAAGCAGACCGCCAGCATTAAGGAGGCCATCCCGGCCCAGAAGTTCGGCACCCCCGACGACGTGGCCACTGCCGCCGTCTACCTTGCCTCGCAGGAGGCCGGCTACATAACCGGTGCCACCCTCAACGTGAACGGTGGGTTGGTCATGGTTTGACGGCGATTTTACCAGCGATTATTGACCCTGGGATGCGCCTGAGGAATGCTGGTCAAGGCCAATGAAGTGTGTTAACGAGCCCGCTGATTTAGGCGTTCAACTCGGGAAATGTCTGCTGTCGGGCCGCGAATCTGCTCGAGCCCTGGCGCAGTATCGGGCGTGGGCTTGACCAGGCCCGATTTTTGGCACACGGCAACAGCGTGGATCAGCAGAGAGCCAAGGGATAGAGCAATGAGCGACGTCGCAGCGCGCGTGAAGAAAATCGTGGTGGAGCACCTCGGGGTCGAGGCCGACAAGGTTACCGACAGCGCGAGCTTTATTGATGATCTGGGTGCCGACAGCCTCGATACGGTCGAGCTGGTGATGGCCTTCGAGGAGGAATTCGGCTGCGAGATTCCCGATGACGCCGCCGAGCAGATCCAGACAGTCGGCGACGCCGTGAAATTCCTCGAGAAGCACGCGAGCGCGGCTTAAAGCTTTTGTCAGCGGGCGCCCGGTGTTGCCTTGATGAGGCCCCGCGCCGCGACCCAAGAGCCCCGCCGAACCTCCGACGATGTCCAGCATGCGAATGCCCCGCCGCGTAGTCATCACCGGGCTTGGCCTGGTGACGCCGCTTGGCTGTGGCGTCGAGGCGAGTTGGCGGCGCCTGATTGCCGGCGAGAGCGGAGCGCGCAGGGTCGAGGAGTTCGACGTCAGCGACCTCAGCTGCCAGGTCGCGTGTTTCATTCCGCGCGGCCCCCTGTCGGAAGGCAAGTTTAATCCCGACGACTGGATGGAGCCAAAAGAGCAGCGCAAGGTCGACGACTTTATTATCTTCGGCATGGCCGCCGCCACCCAAGCGCTCGAGGATGCGCGGTGGCGGGCCGACAGCACCGAGAAGCAGGAACGCACCGGCGTTTTGATCGGAGCCGGCATCGGCGGCCTCAACGGCATCGCGGAGACCTCCATTCTTCTCAAGGAGAAGGGGCCGCGGCGCGTTAGTCCCTTCTTTATTCCAGGGCGCCTCATCAATTTGGCCTCGGGCTACGTGTCGATCAAACATGGGCTCAAGGGACCCAACCATGCCGTGGTCACGGCCTGTTCGACCGGCGCGCATGCGATCGGCGATGCCGCCCGGCTGATCGCGCTCGATGATGCCGACGTCATGGTCGCGGGCGGCGCCGAGAGCCCGATCTGCCGCTTGGCGATCGCCGGCTTCGCCGCCTGCCGGGCGCTGTGCACCACCTTCAACGATCAGCCGCAGAAGGCCTCGCGTCCCTACGACAAGGATCGCGACGGCTTCATCATGGGCGAAGGTGCCGGGATCGTCGTGCTGGAAGAGCTCGAGCACGCCAAGGCGCGCGGCGCGCGCATCTATGCCGAAGTCGTGGGCTACGGCCTGTCGGGTGACGCCTACCATATTACGGCCCCGTCGGAGGATGGCGACGGCGCCTACCGCTCGATGCGAATGGCGCTGCAGCGCGCCGGCATCGGGCCAAGCGAGGTGCACTACATCAATGCACACGGCACTTCGACCATGGGCGACGAAATCGAACTCGCCGCCGTCGAGCGCCTATTTGGCAACGCGGCGGGCACGCTCGCCATGTCGTCGACCAAGTCGGCGATCGGTCATCTGTTGGGAGCCGCCGGGGCCGTGGAGGCGATCTTCTCGGTGCTGGCGATCCGCGACCATGTCGCCCCGCCCACGCTCAATCTCGATCACCCCTCGGTGGAGACACCGGTCAACCTG
>DASTMQ010000375.1:0-20396 GCA_035714005.1 Hyphomicrobiaceae bacterium | reverse complement strand
ATCATCGATCTCGACGCGCCGCCGGCGGAGACCTTGCGCGCCATGGCCAGGGCGCGCGGCGTCGCCGTTTCGGCAATCACCGCCTGCATTCTCGACCGTCCGCGCCATGCCGAGTTGATCGCCAGCGTGCGCCAGGCCGGCGCCGGCGTGCAGCTCATTCCCGACGGCGACATTGCCGGGGTGATCTGGACCACGGATCCGAAAGAAACGGGCATCGACATCTACTTCGGCATCGGCGGCGCCCCGGAGGGCGTGCTGGCGGCGGCGGCGCTGCGCTGCATCGGCGGCCAAATGCAGGGCCGCCTGCATCCCCTGAAGAAGGAGGAGGAGATCCGCGCCGCCGCCATGGGCGTCAGCGATATCAGGCGCAAGTACGACATGCACGAGATGGCCTCCGGCGACGTGATCTTCTCCGCCACCGGGGTCACCGACGGCTCGCTGCTGGATGGGGTGCATTTCCGCGGCGATTTCGCCGAAACCGAAACCGTCGTGCTGCGGTCGAAGACCGGCACCGTGCGCCGCATCAAGACCACCTTTCGCATGCTGGGCACCAAGGCCTCGCCGGGAATTTAGCCGGGGCGCGCGTGGGGTGGGCGGCGCCTTTGAGGTCATGGCGGTGGCCGGCGCCCCAGGGCTACCAGGGGCTACCAGGGGCTGCCAATGGGCGGCCGAGGGGCTGCCCTTGCGCCAAGCCCCGCCGGGCACCAAAGCGTGGGAGCTTTGTTGTGGGCAGGGGCTTGCGGTTTGGTCTAAGAAGGGATCGAGGCTTGCCTTGGTGAAGCCCTGATCAACACCCGAGGAGGCATAATGATCGATCTTTATACCTGGTCGACCCCGAACGGCCGCAAGGTTTCCATCATGTTGGAGGAATGCGGCCTCTCCTACCGCGCCCATGCCGTCAACATCACCAAGGACGAACAATTCACGCCGGACTTCTTGAAGATCAGTCCCAACAACCGCATTCCCGCGATTATTGATCGCGACAACGGCCGCTCGCTGTTTGAGTCGGGCGCAATCTTGCTCTACCTGGCGGAAAAGACGGGCAAGTTTTGGCCCCAGGATCCCGACCGCCGCTGGCAGACGGTCGAGTGGCTGATGTGGCAGATGGGGGGCATCGGCCCGATGATCGGGCAGGTGCATCACTTCGTGCGCAACAACAAGGGCAAGGCGCCCTACGCGGAGGAGCGCTACGTCAAGGAGACGCACCGCCTCTATGGCGTGCTCGATAAGCGGCTGGCGGAGCACGAGTACGTTGCCGGCGTCTACAGCATCGCCGACATGGCGATTTGGCCGTGGATTTCACGGTTCGAGTGGCACACCGTCGACCTCAATCAATACGCCAACGTGGCGCGCTGGTATAAGGCGATTGCGGCCCGGCCGGCGGTGGTGCGGGGCTACGACGTTCCCGTCAAGCAGCCCGGCATCCCCATGCCGGCCTGAGCGACAGTCTTTTCAAAAGGGTACCCCCATGCAGCAGCAAAGGCATTTCTCGGGCGTCATCGCCCCGGTCTTGACGCCCTTCGGTGAGGACGGCGGCCCGGACCCGGAGCGGTTCGTTGCACATTGTCAATGGCTGCTTGAGGAGGGCTGCACCGCGCTCGCTCCCTTCGGCACCACCAGCGAAGGCAACTCGCTGGGCCTGGACGAGCGCATGGAGCTGCTGGAGGAGCTGGTCGATAGCGACTTCGATGCGAGCAAGCTCATGCCCGGCACGGGATCGTGTTCGCTCGCCGATGCCATTGTGCTGACGCGCCACGCCGTCGATCTCGGCTGCGGCGGCGTATTGATGCTGCCACCCTTCTACTACAAGGCGCCCAATGAGGACGGCTTGTTTCGCTTTTTTTCGGAGGTGATCGAGAGCGTGGGCGATGAGCGCCTCAAGGTCTACCTTTATCATATCCCGCCGGTGGCGCAGGTCGGCTTCTCCCTGTCGTTGATCGGGCGGCTCATCGAAGCCTTTCCCGAGACGGTGGTCGGCCTCAAGGATTCCTCCGGCGATTGGAGCAACACCGCGGCCATTCTCGAGGCCTATCCCCAATTCGAGGTGTTTCCCGGTTCCGAGATCTTTCTGTTGGATGGTCTGCGCAAGGGCGCGGCGGGCTGTATCTCTGCCACCTGCAATGTCGGCGCCGCGGCGATCCGCAATGTCTATGACAACTGGCACTCCGCCGATGCAGACCGTCTGCAGGGCGACATCACCGCCCTGCGCAAGGCGATCCAGGCCTACCCGATGATCCCGGCTCTGAAAGCGATCATCGCCCACTATCGGCAGGATCCCGCCTGGGCCCGGCTGCGGCCACCCTTCATCGACCTGTCGCCGGCCGATGCCGCCAAGGCCATCCAGACGCTGGCAGAGGCGCACGGCTTTAGGCTCGATTTCGCAAGGGCGGCCTAAGAACGGCAGGGCGCGCGCAGCTCGAGCGCCCAAGGCTCGCTGCTCCCGGCGGCGCGGGTCGTGCCGCCGGCCGAAGCGGCTAAGCAAAGTGGATTGGGCGCCGCGGAACGGCGGCTCCGCCTGGCTCAAGCAATCAGCGAATGGAGCTCGTCGTGGCGCTCATGCCACCGGCGGGAGCGGCCTCTTCGCCGCCGGGTGAAAGCAGCGAGGCCAGCAGCAGGAGGCTTGCAACAAAAAAGCAGAGCAACGCCCCGACTTTGGCGCGCTGCCAAAGTTTGCCGTTGAGTTGCTCTGCCGTTCGCAGATCCATCGAATCCCCCGCAAAATCCGATCTTCCCAAAAACCATAATCTCTAATCGGCAATTAGGCTATCGGCGACTGCAAGCGTTATTAATTCGCACAGCTTTCGGCAAAGGCCGGCGATATTGCTAACACTTTGGCAATTTGCGTAAACGGTTGGCGGCCACCGCGCTTTTTTTTTACTTGCGAGCGCGAATGGCCGACAGCGTCTGGCGTGGACTGATGGCCTCGGGGTCGAGTTTGAGCTCGATCACGGCGGGCCGATTGCTTTGCAAGGCGCTCTGCAATGCCGGGGCGAAGTCGGCGGTGGCCTCGATGGTATAGCCATCCGCCCCGAAACTGCGGGCATAGGCCGCAAAGTCGGGATTGATCAGGGTGGTGCCCACCACGCGGCGCGGGTATTCGCGCTCCTGATGCATGCGGATGGTGCCGTACATACCGTTGTTGGCGATGATGGTGACAACGCCCAAGCCATACTGCACCGCCGTTGCCAGCTCCTGGCCCGTCATCAGGAAGCAGCCATCGCCCTGGAAATTGACGACGGCGCGTCCGGGATGGGCGATCTTGGCCGCGATCGCGGCCGGCAAGCCATACCCCATCGAGCCGGAGGTCGGTGCCAACTGGCTGCGGTAGGCCTTGTATTCGAAATAGCGGTGCAGGAAGGCGGCATAGTTGCCGGCACCGTTGGTGACGACGGCATCCTCGGGCAGGAGCTCGGAGGCCGAGCGCACGACGTCGGCCAGTTTGACCGATCCCGGCATGCTGACCGGC
Organism: Hyphomicrobiaceae bacterium; assembly: GCA_035714005.1. GTDB lineage: Bacteria > Pseudomonadota > Alphaproteobacteria > Rhizobiales > Hyphomicrobiaceae > AWTP1-13. The sequence goes on along the minus strand of DASTMQ010000375.1, from coordinate 16,930 downwards.
TGCAGGAAGCTGCGATAGGCGGCGCGCAGCTCCTCGGTGTGTGCCGACCAGGCGATGCCGCCGGCCGGCTCGAGCCGGCCCAGCGCCTCGGCAAAGCGATGCGTGCTGGACACGATCGGCAGATCGGCACGGTAGACCGAGCCCAATTCGTCGGCCGACGGGTGCACATGCACCAGCTGTTGGGCGGGATTGGGGACCTGCAGCAGGGCGTAGCCCGCGGTGGTTATTTCGCCGAGGCGAGGACCGACCACGATCAAGAGGTCGGCGCCTTTGACGGCCTTGCCAAGCGTTGGTTCGATGCCAATGCCGGCGCAGCCGACGTAGCAGCGATGGCGGTTGTCGAAGTAGTCCTGGTAGCGAAAGGCGCAGGCGACCGGCAGCTGGAAGCGATCGGCGAACGTCTCCAGCGCACTCTTGGCGGCCGGGCTCCAGCCCGGGCCGCCGACGATCAGCAGCGGCCGGGAGGCCTTGGCGAGGCGGCGCTGAACCTCTGCCAAATCTTGCGCCGAGGGCCGGCAATCGGCAATCTGGGCGCCCAGAGCATCGCTCACCGCGCAGTCGGCCGCCAGCATGTCCTCGGGTAGGCCCAACACGACCGGCCCCGGCCGGCCGGCGCGCGCCAGGTGGTAGGCGTGGCTGACATACTCGGGAATGCGCTCCGTTTGGCGAACGACCGCCGCCCATTTCACGAACGTGCCAAGCAGGCCTTTGGTGTCGATTTCCTGGAAGGCCTCGCGGTCCTCGAACTGCGAATTGGGCAGACCGACAAACAGGATCATTGGCGTTGAGTCCTGCCGGGCCACATGCAGCCCGCCCATGGCATTGGCAAGTCCCGGACCGCGTGTGACGAAGGCGATTCCGGGCTCGCCGGTGATCTTGCCCCAGGCCTCGGCCATCATGGCGGCGCCGCCCTCCTGCCGGCAGATGATGGTCTTGATGCGATTGCTGTCGTGCAGGCCATCGAGGGCGGCAAGAAAGCTCTCGCCGGGCACGGTGAACGCACAGCTGGCGCCCTGCGCCTCGAGCTGGTCGATCAAGATCTTGCCGCCGTGCCGCATGCTGCTTCTCCAGCCATCCAACAATGCCCGCCCCCGATGCCCGACTTCAGCGTCTGGTCACCGGTAAAGCCGTTGCGCCTTGAGGGCGACATTCTTGGAGGCCGTCGTCCCTGTCAATGTTGGGGCGGTGCGGGAAACGCGGCTGAGATCCGATCAGCGCACCGCCCCCTTTGAGTTTTGCGGGGCTTGGCGTTGCACGCATTGCTCACCGCGGCTGTCCACTCAAGCGATGGGCCGCTCGCTTTTCAGGGCAGCTGGTCGAGCGTGGTGGCGAGCAGCGTCTTTGCCAGGGCATAAATTCCCGGGGCTTCGCTTTCGCGCGGGCCACCAACGCCGAGCGTCAATTCGGCACCAAAGCGCTGCTTGAGCTGGCGCAGCCAGGCCGCCGCGCGCGCCGGCGCGTCCGCATCGCTGGCATCGACGACCAGAAAGGGTTTGCCGTGCTGGCGCGCCCACTGCAGCGCCCGTCCCGTGCCGATCGAGGGGCCCAAACCGTGGGCATCGGTAATGATGAGGGTGGCGTTGCTGTCGCGCACGTTCCATTCCGTGCGCTGCAGGGGATGCGACTGCTCGGTCTCCTTGAGGTGTGGATATTTGGCAAGCACGCCCGGTGGCTCGGGGAAGTCCTCGGCCCAGCCGCCCTTCGGGCACCAACCGCCCCAGTTGAGACCGCGCTCGATGGCCACATCCAGCGCGGCGCGGTCGACGCCGCTCTGGCCGCCGCTGATGATCTTCATGTGCTGCATCATGACCGATCCGGCCCGAAAGACAATCCCGCAACACCGGCAGCGCGCGCGCACGAGGGGCTGGGCGAGCCGGGCTCGGGCACAGCAAGGCGGCGGCAGGCAGCCCCGCCCACAAAGGTTGCTGGGGGCGAGAAAGCGCGATTTACCCATTGGCAACTTCGCCATGGTCTCGTTGGCAAATGACCTGCTTTCACGATGAGCTGAAGTGCCGCCGGCTCCAGTTCCTGAACGATTGCCGGCTGTGCCGATGGGGCAGCCTGGCCGCGTGCGACCGCGCGCTGGCCTATCCACATTTGGGGATCTCGGATCGCTGGGATTTGCTTCGCCAGCGCCACCGCCTCGAACGCTGGCATCCCTTTCGCGACCGCGGCGCCGACGGTGAGCGCCGCCCTCCGCTGCCCGACTATCCCGATGTCACCAGCAACTGCCGCCGCCGCCGCGCCGCGCGCCTAAACCCCTACATTGTGGCCGGGACGGTCGGCGCGGCCATCGGCGCCGTCATTTGGGTCGCGTTTGGCGAAGCGCTCGGTTTCTAAGGCCGCAGGCGTCTTTCGCTCGCAATCCCTGCGCGCGTTGCCAGCCGATTAACGCGGTGCGCCCTGCGGTCCAGCGCGTAGAACTTGCGCGGCACGCTGGAGGCCTAAAGACCTGCAATGATCGGTCGAGCTGCTGTTCTCGGTGCGGCAGGCGAACGTGGGCCACGCCCGCCTTGCCTGTGCCGGACGCCAAGCCCATTGAGCTAGCTACCCGATGCCGTCGGCTGGCGCAGCTTACCGACGATCCCGGCGGGAAAGAAATACACGCTGAGCACGAACAGGATGCCGAGCCACAGCAGCCAGCGATCAGGATGCAGCACCTGCGCGATGACCGGCACGGCCTCGGCCGCTTGCGCCGCCGTGGCCATCAGTTTTTGCAAATAGTTCTGGGCCAGCACGAACAAGCTTGCGCCGAGCACGGCGCCGTACATGGTGCCCATGCCGCCGATCACGACCATCAAGAGAATGTCGACCATGATGCTGAAGGAGAGCGTGGTATCGGGTCCGGTATAGCGCAACCACAGTGCGTTGAGGCCGCCCGCCAACACGGCCATGGCGGCGGCGATGCAGTTGGCAGCGATCCGATAGCCGACGGTCCGGTAGCCGAGCGCCTCGGCGCGGAAGTCGTTTTCCCGGATCGCCTGCAGGACGCGGCCAAAGGGCGAATTGACGATCCGCAGGGCGGCCAGAAACAGCAGCACGGCCGCCACGAACACGAGATAGTAGGCCAGGGTGCGCCCGGTAATGGCACCAATGATCGGCAACTCGGTCAAGGTATAGGCGGGGCGTAGCAGCTCCGGCACCCGAAACGAACGGCCGTCCTCTCCCCCCGTAAATTCGGAAAACTGCGCGGCCATGATGGCAAAGGCGGACGCCACCGCCAGTGTGATCATGGCAAAGAAGATCGCCCGCACGCGCAGCGAAAACAAGCCGATCAGGAACGCCAAGGCGATGCCGGTGATAATGGCGATGGCGAGCCCAGTGCCGACGACGGTCCAGCTCGCGCCCCAGCCATAGAGCGCCAAGCCTACGCCGTAGCCGCCCAGCCCGTAGAACATGGTGTGGGCGAAGGAGACGATGCCGGTGTAGCCGAGCAACAGATCGTAGCTCGCCACCAGCACGATAAAGACGCAGATCTTGGCGGCGGTGTTGATGGCCTGGGCGCCGCCGAACAGCAGTGGCGCGAGCGCCAGCAGGAGCACGATCGCCAACAGCACGGCCGACAGCAGCCGGCTGCGCGGCAGGTCATCGGATAGGATTGCACGCAGCATGGGCGGGTTACCGTTTTGCCACGGGATAGAGGCCTTGCGGCCGCCACATCAGGATCCCCACCATCAATAAGATGTTGGAGGCAATTGCCACCTTGGGGGCGAGGTAGCCCGTGTAGTTGGCCATTTGCGCCACCAGCAGGGCGCCCAGGAAGCAACCGCCCACCGATCCCAAGCCGCCAATGATAATGACGATGAACACCAGCACGATCACTTCGCTGCCGATGCTGGCCGTCAGGGTCTCGCGGTAGAGCGCCCAAAGCGTGCCGCCGAGGCCGGCGAGCGCCGAGCCTGCGACAAAGACCAAGGCGAACAGACGGCGAATGCGATAGCCCAACGCCTCCACCATCTCGCCGTTTTCGACGCCGGCCCGGATCAGCAAGCCGAGTTTGCTGCGGTTCAGCACCACCAGCATGGCGAGAAAGATGATGAGCCCAATGGCGACCGCCAGCAGGCGAAACTTTTCCAAGGCGATATTGCCGATGACAATGGCGCCGCGAAGCGCGGTCGGCAGCGGCATCGGCTTCTGGTCGCCGCCCCAAACCACGTGGATGAGCTGCTCGGCCACGATCAGGCCACCCGTGGTAATCAAGATCTGCTTTAGGTGCTGGCCGTAGACCGGCATGATAATGACGCGCTCAAACGCCAGTCCAATTGCGCCGGTGCCGAGCATGGCCACCAGCATGGCAAGGCCGAGCGCCAGCAGATTGAGCGGCAGCGAGTTGGCCTCGACCCAACCGGCCAGCGGGATCAGCGTCGTCATGGCGAGGTAGGCACCCACGGCAATGAAGGCGCCGTGCCCAAAATTGAGGACATCCATGAGGCCGAACACCAGCGTCAGGCCGCTGGCGATCACAAAGATCATCATGCCCATGGCCAGGGCGGCGATTGTGAGCGTGACCCAGGTGCTGAAGGGCACGCCCTGCCACGTCATGATGGCAAGCGCGCCGACGGCGAGCCCCGGCAGCAGCAGCACCGGCAGATAGTCGCCAGGCGCGCGCGGGATCGGCGCGGCCCCGTCAAGCTGCTCCTCGCCGCCAGAGGCGGGCACCGGCTCACCGGCGTTCGGCATGCCATCCTTCCTTGCTTGCTGGCCGCCACGGCCGCGGGCGCCTCAGCGCCGCCGGGCGGGCGAAGGCCGCCCCCGCCACGGCCGGACCGGGCGCCACGGTCGTCATACCGCAGCCTCCAACGACAAGCCCAACAGGCGCTGTTGCGTCGCGGTGTCGCCGGCAAGCTCGGCCATGCTGGTGCGATGCACGATGCGGCCATCGTCCATCACCACCGCCCAGTCGCCGAGCGCCTCGGCAAAGCGGAAATTCTGTTCCACCAGCAGGATGGTGGTGCGCTCGCGCTTCAACTCGCGAAAGGCGCGGATCATGTTTTCGATGATGGCGGGCGCGATGCCCTTGGTGGGCTCGTCGATCAGGATCAGCCGCCGCGGCTCGATCACGGCGCGGGCGATCGAAAGCATTTGCTTTTGCCCACCCGAAAGCGTGCCGGCCGGTTGCGTCCAAAAGCGTTTGAGCGCCGGAAAAAAGGAAAACACCCAATCCAGCCGGGCCGCTTGCAGCGGACCGTCGCGGGCGGCAAGCACCATGTTCTCGGCCACCGTCAGATCCGAGAACACCGCCATGGTTTCCGGTACGTAGGCGATGCCGGCGCGCGCAATCGCGTGCGCGGCCCATCCCCCGATCGGCTTGCCGGCAAAGGTCACCTGCCCGCGGCTCGGCTTCCATAAACCCATGATGGTGCGCAGCGTCGTGGTCTTGCCCGCCCCGTTGCGCCCGAGCAGGACGGTCATGGCGCCGGCCGGAACGGCGAAATCGACGCCTTGCAAAATGTGGTACTGCCCGATGTGGGTGTGCACGCCGGCAAGCCTCAGCAGCGGCTCAGACATGGCTGCCGCTCCCGGCCGCAATCCCGAGGTAGGCTTCCTGCACGATCGCCGAGCCAATCACCTCCCGTGGCGCACCATCCGCGACCAGCCGGCCATTGTTGAGCACGATGATGCGGTCGGCAAGGCTGCGCACCACCTCCATTTTGTGTTCGACCAAGAGAATGGTCTTGTTGCCCTCGGCTTTCAGCGCCTTGATCAGCTCGAGGATGACCGGTACGTCGCCAACCGACATGCCCGCCGTCGGCTCGTCGAACATGAACACATGCGGCTCGAGCGCCATCATAATCGCCACCTCGAGCTTGCGTTTGTCGCCATGCGGCAGGGCCACGGCGCTGACATCGCGCTTGTCCTTGAGGTCGGTTGCCGCGAGATAGTGATCCGCCCTGTCGATCCAGTCGCCACGCGCGCTCCAGCGCGAGGTGATGTTGCCACCGCCGCCGTCCTTCGCCTGCACGGCAAGGCGCACGTTCTCGTGCACGGTGAGACGCGGAAACAGGTTGGTGAGCTGGAAGGCGCGGCCAAGCCCCAGGCGGGCGCGCGCGGGCGCCTTGAGCGGCGTGATGTCCTTGCCGGCGAGCAGCACGCGGCCGGCGCTGGCCGCCAGTTGCCCCGAAATCAAGTTGAAGTAGGTGGTCTTGCCGGCACCGTTGGGCCCGACGATGGCCGTGAGCGTGCCGGCCTGAAAGCTCGCGCTCACCCGATCGACGGCGAGATGGCCGCCGAAACGGATGCAAAGATCGCGCGTCTCCAATACGGGTGTGGCCATTGGTGCAAGCCGCCGATGCCGAGACGGTGACCGCCGCGTCCCCTCGCGCGTTATCGGGGTGCGGCCCGCACCCCAAACGCCGCCCAGCGAAGCTGGGTTAGCGTTTCGTGCGCACGGGAAGCGGCATCTCCTTGGCGGGGATGGTGGCCACCAGCTCCAAGACGTCGTTGTCCTTGGCGTCCTTCTTGATGCGGAAGTGATACATGTCCTGCAGGGCCTGGTGGTCCTCCTTGCGGAAGGTCATCGGCCCCTTGGGCGTTGCGAAGGTGAGGCCCTCCATGGCGGCGATCAGCTTCTCGCTGTCGCTCGAGCCCGCTTGCTTGAGCGCCGCAACCACCGCCGCGGCCGCCGCAAAGCCGCCGGCGACAAAGAAATCCGGCGGCGCGCCATAGCGCTTCTGGTACTCGGCCTTGAGCCAGTCGTTCTCCGCATTCTTGGGAAAGTCGTAGTAGTAGTAAATGCCGCCCTCGGTGCCGGCGAACGGCTTCCACGCATTCATCACGGGCAGGATATTGCCGCCGGGGGCCAGCTCGATACCGAAGCGCTCCGGCTTCATGTCGACGAATTTGGCCATGGGATGCGGTCCGGCCCAGATAAAGCCGATCACCTTCTTTCCCGGCTTGTCCTTCAGCGCGTTGAACAGCCGCTCGGCAAACGGCGCAAAGTCCGCCGTCGAACCGGCGGCGTATTCCTCGGCCACCACCTTGACGTTCGGCCGGATGCTGGCAAGGGCTTCTTTGAAGGCGGCGACGCCGTCGCGCCCGAAGGCGGTGTCGAGGCCCAGCATGCCGACCGCGACCTCGCCCGTCTTGGGGTAGGCGGCGGCACCCGCCAAGGCGTCCTGGTAGGAGCTGCGGCCCGTGCGGAAGACGTAGCGGTTCCACTTGTCGCCGGTGATGCTGTCGGCCACGGCCGGTTCGACGATCAGCACTTTTTTGTGCTCCTCGGCCACCGGCAGCATGGCGAGCGCAACGGGGGAACCGGTGGTGCCGACGGCGAGATCGGCCTTATCGTCGCCGTAGCACTCCTCCAATAGCGTCTTGCCGCGGTCGGGCTTGAGCTGGTCGTCCTTGACGATCACCTCGAGCTTGTCGTTGCCAAGCTTGTTGCTGCCCTGGGTCAGATACTCAAGACCCATCATGAAACCGTTCTCGGTTTGCTTGGCGTAGGCTTCAAGCGCCCCGGTCTTGCCGGCGATCAGGCAGACCTTGATGTCCTTTGCCAGCGCCGGCTGGCCGACGAGCAGCATCAGGCCGAGCACGGCCGCCCCTCCCACCGCGCCCGACTTTACTCCCGACGCGGACCGCGGCCCCGTTCCTGGCATGACGACCTCCCTGCATGACAACAGGACCGAGGCCTCGCCTCAGTCCCGAAACCTGAGTATTGAGTCATGTTTCATATTAGGCTATCGTCGCGCCAGTTGGCCGTCAAGGGCAAAGATCTTCGGGCCCTGCGTCACGTAGGGTGTCATACAATCTGACAGTTGGCTCATGTCTGATGCGAGCTCATCACCGCCCTTGCCGGCGCCCAAGACGCGCCGCGGTGAGCGCACGCGGCAAAAGATCCTCAACGCGGCCCAGCGCGAAATCGGCAGCAAGGGCTTCGCGGAGGCCTCCATCAGCACCATCACCGCGGAGGCCGCCGTCGGCCAGGGCACCTTTTATCTTTACTTCCGCAGCAAGGAGGACGTCCTGCGCGAACTGGTGTTGCGCATGGGCCGGCGGCTGCGCCGCCACCTGACCTTGGCGATCGCGGACGCCCCCAACCGGCTCGAGGCAGAGCGCCGCGGCTTGCGCGCCTTTCTGGAATTCGTGCGCGCCAACACCGATCTCTACCGGGTGGTCGCGGAGGCGCAGTTTGTCGACCCAGAGGTGTTTCAGCGCTACTACCAGGATTTCGCCGCCAGCTATCGCGCCGGCCTGCTCGCCGCCGAGGCCCGCGGCGAGATCGCCCCGGGCGATGCCGAGGTGCGGGCCTGGGCGCTGATGGGTATTTCCGACATGGTCGGGCGCCGCTTCGCGCTATGGGATGCCAACGTGTCGCTGCGCAAAATCGCCGAGGCCGCCCACGCTTTGATCGTGGAGGGACTGGCGCCGCGCGGCCGCTGACGCTTGCCCGCGCCCGCGCACTCCAGCGTGAGGGGCGGGCGGCGCGCGCCCCCCACGATTTTTGATCGCCTGGCGTCCGGCTTCGGGCTACCAAGCGTGGTGCCACCTTGCTCCCTCCCGAACCGGACCCCTTCGCCTCCGTCCTACCTTCCCACAACCGCCGAGCAACCCCCGCGTGATCCTTCCACCCCATGCGCTGGCCAGCCTGGCGATGCTCGCCGCCGTCGGCCTGTGGTCCTCGGCGACGCCGGCGACCAAGTTGGCGGTCGCAGAGATCGCGGTTGCCGAATTCGTGGCGCTGCGCTTGGTGCTGGCCGCCGTCGCGCTGTGGTTGATCGTGGCCCTGACGGGCGCCAACGCCCGCCTCAGCCGCGTCGGCTGGCGGCCGTTGCTGATGGGCGCCCTGGAGCCAGGCCTGGTCACCCTGGTGGTGTCGCTCGGATTGACCATGACCTCGCCGGTCAATGGCTCGGTGTTCTGGAGTCTCACGCCCCTGCTGATGCCCGTGCTCGGCTATTTCGTGTTGGGCGAGCGCCTGGAGCTCGCCGTCCTGGCCGCCGCGACGCTGGCATTCGCGGCCACGATGCTGTTGGTGTGGGGGCAAAACCAGCACGGTGGCGGCAGCTGGATCGGCGATGTTTGCGTTGCCGGCGGCGTGATCGCCTCCGCGGCCAACGCGCTGATCGCCCGCCGCACCGCGCAGGCCGGCGCCAATCCGCTGGTCACCTCGTGCTGGCAATTGACCTCTGCCTGCCTGCTGGCGGCGCTCTTGCTGCTGTTGCTGCCGGCGACGGGCGTGCACGCGCTGGAGGCGAGCCCGACGGCGCTGCTCGCGCTCTTCTACCTCGGCCTGGCGGTCTCCGGTGGGGTCTATATTCTGTCGAACTACGCGCTACGCCACATGTCGGTGGGAAGAATGGGGCTGTTCAGTTGCCTGGTGGGCCCCGTCGGCACCGCCATCTCGGCGCTGCTACTTGGAACCAAGGTCAGCGCCCTCGACCTGGTGGCGCTCGCCATGGTGCTGGGCGCCGTGCTGCTTCCCTCTCTCATCGCCTGGCGCGGGCGCTGAGCGCACGCCGGGGAGGCGTGCGCCGGTTTGGCGCCGGCAATCCGAGCTTGCGGGGAGATCGGCCGCTCCCGATACTGAGCCAAAGCGGCGCGCGGCAGGAGGAGGAGCCTTGGGCACGGGCGTAGGCTTACGGCAGGTGGGCTATTGGGATTGTGCTGGCGGCGGCCAGGTCGTGGTGGTCGATGGCATCGCCTATATCGGCCATATGCGGAGCCCGCACGGCACCTCGATCCTCGATGTGCGCGATCCCAGCAATGTGAAACTGCTGGCCAGCATCGACATGCCGCCCGGGGCGCACTCGCACAAGGTGCGCGTCGCGGGCGGCATCATGCTGGTCAATCACGAAATCAACGGCGCCGACCCGCGGCCGTTGCCGGCCGACTTTGAGAGCGGCATGGGCATCTACGATGTCGCCGACCCGGCCAAGCCACGCGCCATCGCGCGCTGGGGAACCGTCGGCAAGGGCGTGCACCGCTTCGATTTCGACGGCCGCTACGTCTACCTGTCGCCGACGCTGGAGGGCTATATCGGCACCATCGTGCTGATCTTGGACCTAAAGGACCCGGCGCGGCCGCAGGAGGTCGGTCGCTGGTGGATGCCGGGGCAGTGGACGGCGGGGGGCGAAACCCCAAGCTGGGAGAAGGACGCCCATCGCTGCCACCATCCGCTGCGGCTCGGCAACCGGCTCTACACCAGCTATTGGAAGGGCGGGTTCGTCATTCTCGACATCGACGACATGGCGCGCCCCAGGCGGGTGGGCGGCCTCAATTGGCGCCCGCCCTACGTCTGCCCGACGCACACGGCGCTGCCCCTCCCGTTCGAGATCCGCGGCCGCCGCTACCTGATCGTTGCCGATGAGGACGTGCAGCGCGGCGCGCACGATCCGCCGGCTTTCGTCTGGATGGTCGATATCACCGACGAGCAGCGCCCGGTGCCGGTCGGTAGCTTTCAGGTCGAGGGCATCGAAGGCAAACCCCACCCCGTGATGACGGCCTGCCATCAACCTTGCGAAAAAGTGACGGGGAGCGAGGTCCCCTTCGCCTGGTTCGCGCACGGCCTGCGCATCATCGACGTCGGCAATCCGCACGCGCTGCGCGAGGTCGCCTCCTTCGTACCCGATGTGCCGCCGGGCACCGACGCGGTCTCGAGCAACGATCTCACCGTCGACGAGCGGGGGCTCATCTATCTGATCGACCGCCGGCGTGGTCTAACCATCCTGGAGCGGACCTGAACCAGGCGGGGCAGCGGCGGCCGGCCCACTTGGCCGGCAAGCGCAAGGCAAAGGCTTTTGGGGAGATGGTGGCGATGGCTGCAAGCGTTGATCCAATCACGCTCGAACTGTTCAAGAACGCGATTTTCTCCATCGCCGACGAAATGGCCCTCACCGTGTTTAGGACCACCTATTCCGGGGTGCTGAAGGACAATATGGACTATTCCACCGGCTTTGCCGACGCCGCCGGCCGGCTGGCCGCGCAAGGCTTGACGCTGCCGGGCCACCTGGGTTCGGTGCCGACAGCAATGGCCGCCATCATGCGTCGCTTTAGCGAGGATATCGCCGAGGGCGACGTCTTCATCATGAACGACCCCTTCGAGGGCGGCATGCACCTGCCCGACATCTTTGTCATGAAGCCGCTGTTCCATGCCGGCAAGCGGCTGGCCTTCGCCTGTACGGTCTGTCATCACTGCGATGTCGGTGGGCGCGTGGCGGGTTCCAATGCCTCCGATTCAACGGAAATCTACGCCGAGGGGCTGCGCATCGCGCCCATGAAGCTCTATGAGGCGGGCAAAGCCAATGCCACCATCCTGACCTTCATCGAAAAAAATGTGCGCCTGCCGGTGCAGCTGTTCGGCGATTTGCGGGCGCAGCTTGCCGCCTGCCACATCGCCGAGCAGCAGTTCGCCGAGCTGGTGGCGCGCTACGGCGTCGAAACCACCCAGCTCTTGCTTGAGGCAACGATCGACCATGCCGAGCGCTTGACGCGGGCCGCACTCGCCGAGCTGCCCGATGGCGAGTGGAGCTTTGAGGATTGGATCGACGATGATGGCATCGACTACGGCAAGCCGATCCGTCTGTTCGTCACCATCCGCAAACGCGGTGGTCACATGCTGGTCGATTGGACCGGCAGCAATGCCCAGGTGAAGGGCGCCATCAATAATACCCTGTCGTTCACCAAGGCCGCCTCCTACACGGCCGTGCGCTCGGTGCTGCCGAGCAACATCCCCAACAATGAGGGGGTGTTTCGTGCCATCGAGGTGATCTGTCCGCCGGGCACGATTGGCAACGCCGTACTGCCCGCCGCCTGCGCGGCGCGCGGGCTGACGGGCTTCCGCATGACCGATTGCATGTTCGGCGCCTTGGCGATGATGCTGCCCGACAAGGTCAAGGCGGCGGGCGATGGCGGCAATACCGGCATTTCGATCGGCGGCTACGACGGGGAGCGGCGACCCTTCGTCTACGTCGATTTCACCTGCGGCGCCTGGGGGGCGCGGCCATGGGCGGACGGTCTCGACGGCAACTCGCACATGTTTGCCAACATGGCCTCCCACTCCGTCGAGGTGACCGAGGCCGAGCAGCCAATCTCGCTGCTGGCCTATGAGTTCGTGCCGGACAAGGCCGGCGCCGGAAAATACCGCGGCGGCGTGCCGTTTCGGCGCGACTATCGCTTCAACGAGAGCGAAGGCGTCTTGCAAGTGCGCTCCGATCGGCGCGACCACCCGCCGTTTGGCCTCTACGGCGGCAGCCCCGGTGCGCCGTCCGAGAACTATCTCAATCCCGACGGCGAACACCGCGTGCTGCCCGGCAAGTTCACGATGACCGTCAGGAAGGGCGACGTCTTTCGCCATGTGCTCGCCGGCGCCGGCGGTTGGGGTGACCCGCTCGAGCGCGACCCACAGGCGGTCCTGTGGGATGTGCGCAACGAGCTCTTGAGCCTCGGCAAGGCTGCCGCCGACTACGGGGTGGTGATCGATCCGGCGCGCCTCAGCGTCGATCTCGAGGCGACCGCCAAGCGGCGGGCCGAGATCGCCAGGCGGCGCGGCTGGCCGGCCCCACCGGTCCTCCAGCGCCGGCCGCCGCCGGCGGCCGCCGCGGCGGAGTGACAGCCATGGTCTGCTATCGCGTTGGCGTCGACATCGGCGGTACCTTTACCGACATCGTGCTGTTTGGCTCCGATGGCAACATCCACACCCTCAAGATCCCATCGAGCGCGGAGGACTACGCCCGGGCGATCGTCGAGGGGCTCAGCAACGTGCTGGGCGCGAGCGACGCGGCGGGGGCCGCCATCGAGGAGATCCGGCACGGAACCACGGTGGCCTCCAACGCCATCCTGGAGCGCAAGGGCGCGCGCGTCGGCTTGATCACCACCGAGGGCTTCAGGGACGTGCTGGAAATCCGCACCTTGCGGATGCCGCGCCTCTACGACCTCGCCTGGACCAAGCCGGAACCGTTGGTGCCGCGCTACCTGCGCCGGACCGTGCGCGAGCGCATTGATCACAAGGGCCGCATCGAAGCGGCCCTGACCGCCGCCGACGCCGAGCGCGCGGTGCAACATTTGTTGGCCGAAAAGGTGGATGCGATCGCCGTGTGTCTGTTGAACTCGTTCGCCAACCCGGACCACGAACTGATGCTGGCCGATGTGGTCAAGCGCCTGGCGCCGCAAATGCCGCTGTCGATTTCCTACCAGGTCTTGCCGGAAATCAAGGAATACGAGCGCACCTCGACGACGGTGATCAATGCCTATGTGATGCCGATCGTCGCTACCTACCTGCACGCCCTGCGTCGGCAGCTGGATGCGGCCGATATCCCCGCCCGTCTTCTGATCATGCAGTCGAACGGCGGCCTGATGACGGACGCGGCGGCGCGCGAACGGCCGATGCATATCATCGAGTCGGGCCCCGCCGGTGGCGTGGTGGGTGCCCAAGCCGTGGCCCGCTCGCTGGCGGTCAACAAGATCATCACCTTTGACATGGGTGGCACCACCGCCAAGGCCTCGATCGTGGAGGACGGTCAACTGATGCGCGCACACGAATACGCCGTCGGTGCCGGCATTATGATCGGGTCGCGACTGCTGACGGGTGCCGGCTATAGCCTGAAAGTGCCGGCGATCGATCTGGCCGAGGTCGGAGCCGGTGGCGGCTCCCACGTTTGGCTCGACGCCGGCGGCGGTTTGCAGGTGGGACCGCAAAGCGCCGGTGCCTCGCCCGGCCCCGTCTGCTACGGCCAAGGCGGCGAGGTGCCAACCATCACGGATGCCAACGTCATCCTCGGTTTCATCAACCCCAAACATCTGATCGGCGGCGCCCTGACGCTCGATGCCGAGCAGGCGCAACGCGTCTTTGAGGCGCGCATTGCCAAGCCGCTCAAACTTAGCCTCGCCGCGGCGGCCTTCGGTGCCCACGAGATTGCCGCATCCAACATGATCCGTGCCATCAAGGCGGTCTCGACCGAGCGCGGCCGCGACCCGCGCCAATGTGCGCTGTTTGCCTTTGGCGGCAATGGCCCGCTGTTTGCCTGCGGCATGGCCCGCGCGCTCGGCATCGAGGCGGTGATCGTGCCTCCCGCGCCCGGCCTCTTCTCCGCCTTCGGCCTGATCTGGGCCGAGGTGGAGCACCACTATTCGCGCACCTTCCGGCGCCGCCTGCGCGGCGCCGATCTCGGTGAAATCGAGGCCGCCTGGGGCGCGCTGGCAAGCCAAGCGCTGACGCAACTCGAAAGTGAAGGTTTCGCCGGCGACCGCGCGCGCTTGCGCCGTTCGGCGGCGCTGCACTACCAGGGACAGAGCTTCGATCTTGCCGTGCCGGTGCCCGAGCGGCCCTTCGATGCCGACATGGTCGCCTACTTGGAGGAGGCCTTCGGGCGTGAACACGAGCGCACCTATGGCCACCGCGCCGGCGCCGAGGAGCCCGTCGAGCTGGTGTCGATTGGGGTCGTGGGGCAGGGCCTGCGCGCGGCGGCTGCGGCGCCCAGCCAAGGCGTGGTGAGCCCTCGCGAACCGCGCCCGAGCCCGCCGCGGCGCGCCTATTTCGGCGCCGCGCATGGCTGGCTCGATACCCCAATCCTGCCGCGGTCGGCCTTGGCGCAGGCCCAAGCCGGCCCGCTCATCGTCGAGGAGTACGATGCCACCTGCGTCGTGCCCCCCGGGGCAACGGCCAGGCTTGATGATGGCGGCAACATCAGAATAGTGCTGTAAGCGGCGAGCCCGCCGGGCCGGCGGAGGTGGCCCGACCGGTAATGATTAGCGTTTGTGAGAGGCCCAGTTAGGGGCACAGTTGGTGGCGAGGCAATGACGAACTCACGCATCGAATCGGAATATCGCGCGCGCACGCGCGGCTCCCTGGCGCTCTACGGCCGGGCACGCCAAGCCATTCCGGCAGGGCTCACCCACGATAGCCGCACGCTGCTGCCCTACCCCATCTATGCGGCCAAGGCCGCCGGCAGCCGCAAGTGGGACGTCGACGGCAACGAGTATGTCGACTACTTCGGCGGGCACGGCGCCCTGCTCCTGGGCCATGCCCATGAGGCGGTGACGGCCGCGGTCGAACGCCAGCTCCGGCTCGGCACGCACTGGGGCGCCTGCCACGAGTTGGAGGTGGTCTGGGCCGAGCAGGTTCAGCGCCTGATTAAGTCTGCCGAGCGCGTGCGCTTTACAGCCTCCGGCACCGAGGCCTCCCACCTGGCGCTGCGCCTCGCCCGCGCCTTCACCGGCAAAAGCAAGGTGATCCGCTTTGTTGGGCATTTCCACGGCTGGCACGACGGCGTTGCCGCCGGCGCCCACTCGCATTTCAGCGGCGGCGTGCCCGCCGGCATTCCCGCCGGGCTCGTCGCCCAAACGCTGCTGCTGCCGGCCGACGATCTTGCGCGCGTGGCTGCGACGCTCGCCGACGCCAACGACATTGCCGCCATCGTGCTCGAGCCGTCGGGTGCCTCCTGGGGACAGGTGCCGTTGCCGCCGGGCTTTCTGGCCGGGCTCGCCCAGCTGGCGCGCCAACACGGCGTGCTCTTAATTTTTGATGAGGTGATCACCGGCTTTCGCTGGTCGCGCGGCGGCGCCCAGGGTCGGTACGGCATCACGCCGGACCTGTGTATTTTGGCCAAGATCCTGGCCGGCGGCCTGCCCGGCGGCGCCGTCGCCGGCCGCGCCGACGTCCTCGACCAGCTCGATGCCGGCGCCGCTCAGGCGGCCAACCGCGAGAAGATCGGCCACCAGGGCACCTTTAACGCCAATCCCTTGTGCGCGGCCGCCGGCGTGGCCGCCCTGAGGATCGTCGAGGAGCAGGAGGTGTGCGCCCAGGCCGAGCGCACCGCCGCCCAATTGCGCGCCGGCCTCAGCGCGATCTTGGTCGAGGAACAAATCCCCTGGGGCATCTATGGGGAAGCCTCCGCCTTCCTGATCTTCCCAAATGCCAAGCGCCTGGCGATTGATCCTCAGCGCTTCGACCCCCTGCAGCTGGGCTTTGAGGGTCTCAAAGGCGCGCGCAGTGCAGAGCTCTGTCATCGCCTGCGTCTGGCCATGCTCGCCAACGGCGTCGACATCATGGGGGCGCCCGGCGGCTTGGTGTCCGCCGTGCACGGGCCCAACGACGTCGATCGCACTTTCAGCGCCTTTCGCACCGCGGTCCGTTGGCTCAAGGCCGAAGGCGATGTTTAGTAAGGAGCAAAGGGCGGCAAGGCAAAGAGGAGTGCGCCATGGGTACCAGGATCGGATTTGGCCGCGCGGATGGTCGGGCGGCGGAAGGCTATCTCGCCAACGCCGGCCGCGCTCATGCCCCGGGAGTGGTGGTGATCCAGGAGTGGTGGGGACTGCAGGATCAGATCAAGGGCATTTGTGATCGCTTGGCGCTGGCGGGCTACGATGCCCTGGCGCCGGACCTTTATGCCGGCACCGTCGTGCCCTATCACGACACCGAGGCGGCCGGGCGGGAGATGAACTCGCTGAATTTTCTCGACGCCACCGACCAGGTGGTGCGCGGTGCCGCCCAGTTTCTCAAGCGCTCGGGCGCGAAGGTCGGGCTGACGGGCTTCTGTCTCGGCGGCGCCGTCACCATTCTGGGCGCCTGCCGTATTGCCGAGATCACCGCGGCCGTCGCCTTCTACGGGCTGCCGCCGGAGACCGTCGCCTCGGCCAAAGACGTGCGGGTGCCCCTCCAGGGCCACTTCGCCAATCGCGACGACTGGTGCACGCCGGCCGCGGTCGACAAGTTCGAGGCCGAACTCAAGGCCGCCGGCAAAACGGCGGAAATCTATCGCTACGACGCCGAGCACGCCTTCGTTAACGAGCAGCGCGATGTGCACGACCGCGCCGCCGCCGAGGCGGCCTGGGAGCGGATGCTGGCCTTCTGGGCACAGCATTTGGGCAAATGATCGCTGCCCCTGCGACGGCGCCGGTGGAACATGCAAGTTGAGCCCCGAGCGGGAGGACAGGCAAGCCTTGGCCGAGACCATCCCCGTTGCCGCCATCGTCCTGGCCGCCGGACGCTCGA
>DASTMQ010000374.1:0-10020 GCA_035714005.1 Hyphomicrobiaceae bacterium | reverse complement strand
ACGATCGGCGCTTGCTGTAGACTAAGTTCGCTGCAGCGCCGGGTCTTGTTGGCCTGCCGTGGCAAGACCCGTTGCCGTCGCCCCGGCGCTCCGTTTAGCGGCCGCCGGCGGCGCGCCGTTGCCCGATCGCGGCCTGCGCAGCGGCAAGGCGCGCTACCGGTACGCGGAAGGGCGAACAGGATACGTAGTTAAGCTTGGTGGCGTGGCAGAAGGCGATCGAGGCCGGATCGCCGCCATGTTCCCCGCAGATGCCGACCTTCAAGTCCGGCCGCGCGGCGCGGCCGCGCTCGGTGCCAATCGCCACCAGCTCGCCCACGCCCTCGCGATCGATTGAGACGAAGGGGTCGACCTCGAAAATCGCCCGCTCCGCGTAGTTGGCGAGGATCGGGGCGGCATCATCGCGCGATAGCCCAAGGCAGGTCTGCGTCAGATCGTTGGTGCCAAAGGAGAAGAACTCGGCCCCTTCGGCGCCCTCGGCGATCTCGGCGGCGCGCAGGGCCGCGCGCGGGAGCTCGATCATGGTGCCAATTTGGAATTCGAGCTCGGCGCCGGTCTCCGCCCGCACCGCGTTTGCGGTCTTGACGATGACGTCGCGCAGCACGGCAAATTCGGTGCGGTAGGCGATGAGCGGGATCATCACCTCGGGCACCACCGGCTTGCCGGTCTGGCGTCCGGCATTGATCGCAGCTTCGAAGATGGCACGCGCCTGCGTCTCGGTGATTTCCGGGTAGCGCACGGCGAGCCGACAGCCGCGGAAGCCCAGCATCGGATTGAACTCATGCAGCTCGGCCACGCGCCGACTGAGCTTTTCGACGGGCATGCCGAGTTCTTTTGCCACGGCCTCCGCCTCTTTGGCTTCGTGCGGCAAGAACTCGTGCAGAGGCGGATCGAGCAGCCGAATCGTGACCGGCAGGCCCGCCATGATCTCAAACAGGGCCTCGAAGTCGGCGCGCTGCACGGGCAGGATTTTGGCCAGCGCGCGTCGGCGACCGGCCTCGTCGTCGGCACAAATCATCTCGCGCATGGCGAGGATGCGGCTTTCCTCGAAGAACA
Organism: Hyphomicrobiaceae bacterium; assembly: GCA_035714005.1. GTDB lineage: Bacteria > Pseudomonadota > Alphaproteobacteria > Rhizobiales > Hyphomicrobiaceae > AWTP1-13. The sequence continues at coordinate 8,967 of DASTMQ010000374.1, read as the reverse complement.
TGTGCTCGGTGCGGCATAGGCCGATGCCTTCGGCGCCGAAGGCCACTGCCTGCTTGGCGTCGCGCGGCGTATCGGCATTCGCGCGCACGCTGAGCGCGCGCGCCCGATCGGCCCAGTCCATGACCTTGGCGAAGTCGCCAGAAAGCTCGGGCTGGCGCATTTTCACGCGTCCCGCCAGCACCTCGCCCTTGCCGCCATCGATGGTGATGATCTCGCCCTGGCGCAGCGTGACGTCACCGGCCGTGATCGTGCCCGCCTTGTAGTCGATCCGCAGGCTGCCGGCACCGCACACGCAAGGGCGGCCCATGCCGCGCGCCACCACGGCGGCATGGCTGGTCATGCCGCCGCGCGTAGTGAGGATCCCTGCGGCCGCGTGCATGCCGTGGATGTCCTCGGGACTGGTCTCGATCCGCACCAGGATCACCTCGCGCCCCTGGTTCTTCAGGGCTTCGGCGGCATCGGCGTCGAAGACGATCTCGCCTGCCGCCGCGCCGGGCGAGGCCGGCAGCCCCTTGGCGATGATCTTTTTCTCTGCCGCGGGATCGATACTGGGGTGCAGCAGCTGGTCGAGTGCGTTGGCGTCGATGCGCATCACGGCCTCGTCCTCGTCGATCAGGCCCTCCGCGACGAGGTCGACGGCGATCTTGAGGGCCGCCTTGGTGGTGCGCTTGCCCGCTCGCGTCTGCAGCATCCACAGCTTGCCGTCCTGCACCGTGAACTCCACGTCCTGCATGTCGCGGTAGCGGCCCTCGAGCTTGGCCAAGACGGCCACCAGCTGCCGAAAGGTCTCGGGCAGTAGGGCTTCGAGCGAGGGCAGCTTTTCACCGGCCTCCTGGCGTGCCGCCTCGGTCAGCGGCTGCGGCGTGCGGATGCCGGCGACCACGTCCTCGCCCTGGGCGTTGAGCAAAAATTCGCCGTAAAGTTCGCGCGTCCCGGTGGATGGATTGCGCGTGAAAGCGACGCCGGTGGCAGAGGTGTCGCCGAGATTGCCGAACACCATGGCTTGCACATTGACCGCGGTGCCCCAGCTGTCGGGGATGCCATTCAAGCGTCGATAGGTCTTGGCGCGCGCATTGTGCCAGGAGCCGAACACCGCGCCGATGGCGCCCCAGAGCTGGTCGTCGGTTGACTGCGGGAACGGCTTTCCCGTCTCTTTCTCGACAGCTCCCTTGTAGGCCTCGATCACGTCGCGCCAATCGCCGGCGCCAAGGTCCGTGTCCAGTTGATAGCCGTTGAGGTTCTTGTGATTGTCAAGAATGTCCTCGAACACGCCGTGATCTACTTCGAGCACGACGTTGGCAAACATTTGAATGAAGCGCCGATAGCTGTCGTAGGCAAAGCGCTCGCTGCCCGATCGCGCCGCCAGGCCCGCAACCGTCGCATCGTTGAGACCCAAGTTGAGAATGGTGTCCATCATGCCCGGCATCGAGGCGCGCGCGCCCGAGCGCACGGAAACCAATAACGGCGCCTTGGGATCGCCGAAGGCCGCGCCGACGGCGGCGCCGATCGCAGCCAGCGCCGCCTTCACTTCCCGCTCCAGGTTCGCCGGCATGGCGTCGCCACTGGCGTAATAGGCGTTGCAAACCTCGGTGGTAATGGTGAATCCCGGTGGCACGGGCAGGCCAAGGCTCGCCATTTCGGCGAGGTTGGCGCCCTTGCCGCCGAGCAGCTCCTTCATGTCGGCACGGCCGTCCGCGCGATCCGGGCCGAACAAATAGACTTGCCGCTTTGCGGCTGCCACGCTGGAAAGGGGGCTCCCCTTCATGGCTCCAACTCCATGTCACATTGACGACCAGTACCGGCGGGAAGGTCTCTCAAATAATCCCCGGCAACGCTTTGCAAAAGCAAAAGTTCTCGAGCCGAAGCGGCGGTGGATTGCCGCTCTCGGTATGGAATGTTTTGACAATGCCCGTCGTTTGCGCACTCTACGCGTCCCAGCTCAGTGTTTACCCGGCCTTTTGGAAAGATGTCGCGCCCCATGTCGACGCAGCTTCGCCGCGTGCTCAATACGCTCGATGCCACCCAAAGCGAAGCGCTCGATCGGCTGTTCGAATTCATCCGCATTCCCAGCGTTTCCACGGATCCGGCCTACAAGACGCATTGCCAGCGGGCGGCCGAATGGTGCGCCGGCCAGCTCAAAACCATGGGCTTCGACGCCCGCGTAGTGCCAACCCCGGGCCACCCCATGGTCGTCGCCCATGACACGCCGCAGGCCCTGAGCGCCGGCCCGCGTGTCTTGTTCTACGGTCACTACGACGTGCAACCGCCCGAGCCGCTCGAGCTGTGGAAAACGCCGCCCTTCGAGCCTCGGCTCGCCAACGACAAGGCGAACGGCAAGGTCATCACGGGGCGTGGTGCGGAGGACAACAAAGGCCAGCTCATGACCTTCCTGGAAGCGGTGCGGGCCTGGAAGACCGTGGCCGGCGCCGCCCCGCTGCCGATCAGCATCCTGTTTGAAGGCGAGGAAGAATGTGGCTCGGCCTCGTTGCCGGGCTTCCTCGCCAAGCACGGCAAGGAGGTGAAGGCCGACCTCGCGCTCGTCTGCGATACGGGTCAATGGGACAAGAATACGCCGGCGATATCGACGCAGCTGCGCGGCATCTGTGCCATCGAGATCGTCGTGTCGGGCCCGAGCCGCGACCTGCATTCGGGCAGTTTCGGTGGCGCTGCGCAAAATCCCATTCGCGTGCTTGCGCGCATCCTGGGCGACATGCACGATCGCGACGGCAAGGTGCGCGTGCCGGGCTTCTATGACGGGATACGACGGCCGTCGGCCAAGGTCCTCAAGCAGTGGCAGGGGTTGGCCTTCGATGCCGGCGAATTCTTGGGCGAGGTCGGCTTGAGCGTGCCCGCCGGCGAGCGGCGCTATAGCGTACTCGAACAGATCTGGGCGCGGCCGACGCTGGAGTTCAACGGCATCACCGGGGGCTACCAGGGCGTGGGCACCAAGACCGTGATCCCGGCGCGCGCCTCTGTGAAGATCACCTGCCGCCTGGTGCCCGGACAGGACCCCGCGAAAATTCTGCGGGGCATCCAGGCCTTCGTGCAAGACCGCTTGCCCGAGGACTGCCGGGTCGACTTTCAGGTGGGCCAAGGCTCCACGGCGATCGCCTTCGATCCGGAGGCGCCCTTCCTCGCCCGTGCCGCCGAGGCCTTGGCCGAAGAATGGGGCCGACCCGCGGCGCTCATTGGCGTCGGCGGCTCGATCCCGATTGTCACCTCCTTCAAGACCGCGCTCGGCATGGACAGCTTGCTCGTGGGCTTCGGCCTCGACGACGACCGCATCCATTCGCCGAACGAGAAATATAACCTGTCGTGCTTCCGCAAGGGCGCGCGCAGCTGGGCCCGGATTCTGGAGAAGCTTGCAGCCTGACGGCCACGCGCGCCCCGGAGCCTTCGCCTCGCCGCGGGCCCGCAGCACCGCGGGGAAGGAGGAGCACAAATCGATGGCGCGAAGGGTCGCAAAGGGCCCTGAGCTCATCGCCGTGGTGGAGGTTTCAAGATGGCAATCGCGCCCGGTTTTTTGCGGCTCTTGCCGGTCCTTCGCGTGGCGGGCGCGCTCTTGGGTTTGGCCGGCTGCACCGGCGATGCCTTTGCTCAGGGCGTCCCCTACCGCGAGCGGCCCGATGGCTATCGGCGCGACGGGCAGGCCGCCGAGCACCGCGCCGGGGTGTTTGATTACTACGTGCTAGCCCTCTCCTGGAGCCCGACCTACTGCGCCGAGTTGCGCCAGGCGCGCTATGACCCGCAGTGCCACGCCGGCGGGGAACGACGCTATGCCTTCGTGCTGCACGGGCTGTGGCCGCAATACGAACGCGGATGGCCCGAATACTGCCGCAGCCCCGACCGCGGCTATGTGCCAAGGCCCCTGGCCAATCGCATGCTCGACATCATGCCGAGCGACAAGCTGATCTTCAACGAGTACCGCAAGCATGGCACCTGCAGCGGGCTCGGTGTTGAGGGCTACTTCGCCCTCGCCCGGCGGCTTTATGACAAGATCACGATTCCGCCGCGCTTTGTCGGCCTGACGGACGATCGCCTGATGCTCTCCCCGGACGAGCTCGTGGGGGACTTTGTCGAGGCCAATCCAGGGCTTACGCCACAGATGCTGGTCATAGAGTGCGGTGGACCGGGGCAGCGGCTGCGCGAGGTGCGCGTCTGCTTTGACAGGGCCGGAGCCTTTCGCGCCTGCGGCAGCAACGAACATGCGCGCCGCTTGTGTTCGGCCAACCGTATGTACGTGCCGCCGGTGCGGCCGGGTCCGAGCCGCTTGCCGCCGGCCAACCCAGGCGAGATCCTGCCCGGTCCGCGCGAGGATCGCCGCTTTTGATGGGACGCGCGCGGCGCCCAGGGCTGTGGAAAGCGCGAATATCTTTGAGGGTGGCCCGCCTGGCATTGTTGCACCCCCGGCACGGCCGCTAAAGCCACGGGCCGCATCGGTGCGCGCGTTGCTTGCGGGCTCGGTTGGCCGAGGAGAGATCGTGCAAGGGCAGCGAACCAAACCCCAACAATGGCCGCGACCAATCCCAATTCTCGGGCCGCGGCGGGCGGCGCTCGCCGGCCTTTTGCTCGGTGCCGCCCTGTGGAACCTCGCAAGCCTTCGGCAGGTGGCCGACCACATTCTCTCCGCCACACCCGCCGCACCCGGCGATCAGGCACCCCGCAGCGGCTGCACCTCGCTTTCGCTCGATCGGCCGAGCGGGCGCACCGTGGCCTGGCCGTGCCCGGAACCGGCGGCGTGGATGGAATCAGCCGTGCCGGCGGCGGCCCGGCTGGCCTCGGCCGTCGGCCGCTAACGCCGCGCCTCGAGGTTTAGCGCATCGCCTGCATGCGCTCGAGCAATTCGGGGGTCGGGTAGCTGTCGGCCGGCAGGCCCAGTTTCAATTGCGCCGCCTTGACGCCCGCGCGCGTGGCCGCGCCGATCTTGCCGTCGACCTCGCCGCTAAAATAACCGCGCTTGGCCATCAGCATCTGCAGCTCCTTGACCTGCTGCAGGCTCATTTCGGGCACCGTGCCGTTGCCCTTGTCCATGGCCGGTGCGCCGGCGAGCCGGTCGGCCAGGTGGGCGGCCGTGATCGAATAGTTGAGGGACTGATTCCACTTCAGGTAGACCTGAAAATTGGGATAGGCGAGGAAGGCGGGCCCGTGCCGCCCCATCGGCAAGAGCAGCGAGGCGGCGGGCACGTCGGCGGCAAACGGCTGGCCGCCCACCCGTTTCACGCCCCAAGCCGCCCATTTCTCCACCGGGTGCTGGATGGCGAGATCGGCCTCCTGCCACGGCAGCTCCCGCGTCAGACGCACCTCCTCCAGCCACGGCTGGCCGCGCTGCCAGCCGAGAAAAGCGAGAAAGTTGGCGGTTGAGGCCAGCACGTCCGGTACGCTTTGTAGGAGATCGCGCCGGCCATCGCCGTCATAGTCGACGGCGTGCTGCATATAGTGGGCGGGCAGAAACTGGGTTTGGCCGAGCTCGCCGGCCCAGGAACCGATCATCTCCTCGGGGCGCAGATCACCGCGATCGATGATGCGCAAGGCTTCCATCAGTTCGCCGCGAAACAGCTCGGGACGGCGGCAGTCGTAGGCAAGCGTCGCCAGCGAGCGCAACACCGGCAAATTGCCCATCATCGAGCCGAAATCGCTTTCCAGTCCCCAAAAGGCGACGATCACCGGTCCCGGCACACCCCACTGCTGCTCGACCCTGGCGAGCAGATCGCGGTGCTGCCTGAGCCTGGAGAGACCGTTTTGGATGCGGTTCGAGGTGATGAGCTTGCCGGAAAACGCCGTGAACGTCTGGGCGAAGAAGCCCTGCCGGCGGTCGCGCTGGATGATGCCGGGATCGAGCGTCATGCCGCCCAGCGCTGCGGCGATGGTGGCATTGGAAATGCCATTGCCGCGCGCCTCCTGGCGGAAGCGATCGAGCCAGGCGTCGAAGCTGCCGGTATTGCGGCAGTTGGGATTGTTGGGCGCCGCCGTCTGGGCTTGCTCGCCAGCTGCCGGTCCCGCCTCAGCCCCGATCCACACCAGGCCCGCCAGGAGCAGCTGACCGAAGGTTTTCCACATCGCGCGCTTGCCGTCCGTTCGCTTCGTTTCTGAGGCACCAGGGGCCTTCGTCCCGGTGCTTGTAGCCGCTTACGGCGCCGCCGGCATCCGCGACCGCCGCCCCGGCCCGCCCAGCTCTCATGCGGCAATTGCGGCGCCACCATGGCGATGGCGGCCGCCGCCGCGCCGGGGGATGCCCAAAGGCTGGCCCGGGAAGCGCGCCAAAGGCTTTTTGCCGTGGGCACCGGGGCGCCCCTGGGGGGCGCCTTTCTTGGTGTGCGGATTTAGCCTTCAGGGCAGAGCTCGAAGGCCTTTTCCAGCGCCTGGGCTTGACTGCCGAACTGGCCGGCGATGGCGCCGTTTTTGGCGTAGGCAGAGATGAAGGCCTCCGCCTCGCGCGCTTCCGAACCCTCGTTGACGTCGAGCACGGTGTAGTTCACCACCTTGTCTATGTGGGACTTGATGATCATCGCCTTCTGCCCGCCGTAGCTGGCCGTCCAGACCCGGCACTTCTGGGCCGGGGTGGCGGGCGGGGCTGCGAGCGATTTGCTCGCGGCCGCCGCCGTCGAGGCCGTCTGTAGTGGCTTGTCGCCGGCGTTGGCTTTGTCGGCTTTGCCGGCCGGGCCGGGCAGCTTGGCCGCGCCCGCGCTGATGGCAGGCCTTTCGCGATCGAGCTTGCCGCCGCCATCGTCGGCGGCGGCGCCGACGCCCGGCGCGACCTCACCTCGCGCATCCGCCGCGGGCTGATTGAGCAGCCGCAGCGGCACGGTGGCGGCCGCCGCCGCCGCTTGGTTTGACGCCGGCTGCAGCCCCAGCGCGGAGCGTTTCTCGGCGCTTTCCGCCTTGCCGGCGTCGATCGCCCGCTGGGCCAATTCGGTGCCGGCCGAGCGCTCGGGCTTTGCTTCTCCGGCCTTGGCCTCCGCGGCGCGCTTGTCTTTGCGAGCGTCCTGGACCAGCTCGGGTCTAGGATCGGGCCTGGCGCAAAACTCCCCGAAGTGCTCGGCGATACCCTCGATCATCCGGCGATAGGAGCGCGTCCCCGGCGCCCACTTGGCGGCGAGGTCGGCGAAGGTCACGGGTCGCGTGAAGCCCTTATGCCAATCCGTCAGCACGCCCCACTCCTGGACCTTGCGCGTGCGGTCCGCCACCGGATTGTCGACGCGTTCGCCAGCGTAGAGCAACAGATGCTCTAAATGCGCGCGCACGCCGGTGGCAACATCCTTGAAACTCTCGCCGTGCTGGCCGCGACCGGTGGCGCCGAGACCGGCAAAATTGTTTTGCGCCGGCTTCACGTCGCCGGAGCGGTTGCCGTCGCGGAAGCTGAGCGATCCGGTCTCGAGCAGCATCTGATAAAAGGCATAATCCCAACGCACGCCCAGCGTTTCGCCGAGGCGCATGTAGTCGCTGGCGATCACGCGAAAGCGCGGGTCGAGATGCGGGTTGCGGCTCTCGAGGTAGGCGAGCAAGCGGCCGGGCGTGGCGCAGGCCGGCACGCTATTGGTGCGGGTGGTTTTGATCGCCGGCAGGTCGGCGGCGGCCGGCGGAATTGGGGCGGCAAATACGGCAAAAAGCAAAAACGCTCCGACGCGGCGTCGCATGGAACACCCACCTAAGTTCACCCTTGTGCCCCCGGCTTGAAGGCGCACGCGGATTTTCGCTTCCGTTGATAGGCCCTTAACGTTAAGGGCCGGTTAGCGTCCCCGCACGCGCTGTGCTGTTGCGGTCGCTCGACCCTCCCACTTGGCCCTGATCCCCATTCCCCGATGTCCCATTTTCCCCCACGTCCCCAGTGCTCCCCAGTGCTCCCCAGTGCTCCCCAGCGCGGTTGTCGCCTGCGGTTACGAATCGTAGGCAACACCGTAAGCTTCAATGTGCACTACACTTTTGGGCGCAAATTTGGCGCTTGGCCGCCGCCACCGCGGCGCGCCGCGGGGCCGCTGGTCTAGCCGCGCGAGCGCTCGATCTCGACGCCTACGGAGCGACACATCGGCAGCGCGTCCGGCTTCTCAATCCGTACCCTGACGCTGTCCACGCGCCGATCCGCCAGGCAGTGCCGCGCGATGCGCTCCGCCAAGGTCTCAAGCAGATTGACGTGTTCCTGCTGCACCAGCAGGGCGATGCCCTCAACCAACGTGCTGTAGTCCAGCACATCCTCCAGCCGGTCGGAGACCCCGTCATAGTCGTCGCGCACGGCCAAATCCGCCGATAGTAGAATGCGCTGCTCGTAACGCTTTTCGTGCTCGAATACGCCGATGCTGGCGACGATCTCGAAATCGCGGACGAACACGCGGCGGATGCCGGTTTGGCCTTGCCGCTTGTCGCTGGTCGGAGGTGGGGGCGTCGACATGGCCTTCAACTGCCGCTCGAGGGGACATCGGGGATCTGCCAGGCCAAGTGCTGGCCGCCATCGAGGGCAAGCATCTGCCCGGTGAGCGCCGGCGCTTGCAGAATAAAGCGGATGGCGGCGGCAATTTCCTCGGGCGGGGTGCTGCGGCCGAGCAGCGTGGCCTGGTATTCGGCGCGGAACTCGGCCTCGGTCTGATAGGCGCTTTTGAGCACCGGGCCCGGGCCGATGGCGTTGACCCGGATGTTGGGGGCAAGGGCCTGCGCCAGGGTCCGCGTTACTGCCCACAGCGCCGCCTTGGACACCGAGTAGGAGAAAAACTGCGGTGTGGGCCTCAAGACGCCCTGGTCGATGATGTTGATGATGTTGCCGGCGGCGCCTGCGGGCAGGTGCTCGGCAAAGGCCTGCGCCAGGAACACGGGGGCTTTGAGGTTGACGGCGAGCTGGGTGTCCCACAGGCCCGACTGCAGCCCGCCGACGGCGTCGGCGGCAAACATGGCGGCGTTGTTGATGAGGCAGGTCGGCGGCCCCAGCAGGCGGGCGCACTCGGGCAGCAGGCGCGCAACGTCGCCGGCGACCGCCAGGTC
>DASTMQ010000373.1:0-6855 GCA_035714005.1 Hyphomicrobiaceae bacterium | reverse complement strand
GCTCGCGGTTGCGCCCTTCTCCTGCGCGGGCGCGGCCTTCTGGGTCTACTTTGCGCGCTGCCAGCCGTAAAGACCCTGGGGTTGCAGGGCGCGCTCCTTGCCGGTATCGCCTGCGCCCAAGTTGACCGGGTCCCTCGCTTCGCGGCAGCGGGGAATTGACAACGGTCGCCGGAACCCGACGCCGATCTCATCTCGCCTGGTCTGGTCGAGCCGATCCTTAAGACCGACGTCCCGAACGGTGGACTTTGGCGACCTTGTCGCGTCCTCGGGTTCGCGCGCCCGACAATAGCGCAGTTCCGCGTGTTCAATTCCTAATTTGCGGCTTGCCGTGGGGCCGAATTCCCCTGCTAGTCTTGCGACTTGCCGTGGCAAAGGGGGACCGATCCGGTGGCGTGCCAAGATCAGCGCAGCGATGGGTTTGTTGTCGGGCCGGCGGGCTTGGCGGCGGTCGACGGCTCGGCATGAACCGCCTCGTCATCCTGGCTGCCGGGTTCTTGGTTTTATTCATCGGCGGTGGCGCCCGCTTTGCCATCGGTCTCACCCTGAAACCAATTGCCGAGGAGCTCGGCGTCGGCCGCACCACGCTCGGGCTGGCGGTCGCCGTTTATTTCATTGCCACCTCCGTCAGCATGTTCCTTGCCGGTCGGCTCGCCGACGCGTTCAGCATACGTCTGGTGCTCGTCGCCGGTCTCCTCGTCAGTGCCGTGGGCATGGGGCTCATGTGCGTGCTGTCGGAGCCGTGGCAGATTTTTGCCTATTTCGGCCTCCTGTTCGCGGTGGGCAACGGGATCGCCTCGATAACGCCGGTATCGGTGATGGTCAGCCGCGCCTATCCCGATAAGGCCGGCTTCGCCAACGGCATCGTAAGCGCGGGCATGAGCGCGGGGCAGCTGCTGATCATCGGCGCCTTCGCCATGATCCTTGCGCATTCGGGATGGCGCGCGATCTTTTTCTGGGGCGCGTTGGCGCATTTGGTGCTGCTGCCCATCCTCGTCCGCGCCGTGCCGGTAAGCGGCGACCAGGGATATGCGGCCCCGAGCAAAGCCCCGATTTTGGTGGAGGAGGGCCTCAGCCTGCGCCACGCCGCCCGCACTCGACCGTTTTGGCTCTTGCTCGGCATCTATGCCCTGTGCGGGTTCGACGACTTCTTTGTTTCGACCCACGTGGTGGCCTTCGCCCAAGATCGCGGCGTCGATGCGCTGCTGGCCGGCCATCTGCTGGCATTGATGGGATTGGTTGGTTTCGCGGGCGTCATCGCCGCCGGCGCCTGGAGCGACAAGGCCGGGCCGGTCACGCCGGCCGTCGCCTGCTTCCTGTTGCGCATTGCGGCATTCGCCTTGATCGTGGTCGACCAATCGCCCCTCGCCATTGCCGCCTTTGCCCTCTTGTTCGGCTTGACCTTCCTGATGACGGCGCCGCTGTTGGTGATCTTTGCGCGTGCGGCCTTCGGCATGGCCAACCTTGGCGCCATCACCGGCCTGATCGTCATGATCCACCACATGTGCGGTGGCCTTGGCGCCTGGATCGGCGCGGCCCTTTTCGACGCCAACGGCAGCTACGATTGGGCTTTCGCCTTGATGTTGGCGTCGTCGGTTCTGGCCTGCCTGTTCAGCGCGGCCCTGGCGCGGAAATGAGCGTTGCTTGAGCGCCCGCGTACGGCCTGCGCTGGGAGGCGGGGCAGCCGGGCCCCCTATTGTGCGCCTCCTTAGTGCGCCCCCTTATTGCGCCTCCCTATTGCGCCAATGCGCTTCGGTTGGGCGCAACCCCTCAGCAGCTTTCTTCCGTGCTGCTGTTCGTCACCACAATCGCCTCCAACCTATTGCGCACGCCGATTTTTTTGAAGGCAAGCGTCTTGTAGTATTTGATCGTGCCGACCGCCAGCCCCAAAATGCTGGCAATCTCGTGATTGGTGAGCCCCTTCTTGGTGCAGTCGAGCACCTGCTGCTCGCGGATGCTCAATAGGGGCCTCGCCTCGCTGTCGCGTCGCGTCGTCACCGGCGTGGGCTGGGTTATCAGGTGCCAGGCCAAGGCTGGCGTTATGTAGCGCTCACCGCTGTGCACGGCCTTGATCGCTTTCACGAGTTCCCGTCCGGTCACGCCTTTCATGATGTAGCCATGCACCCCGGCGTGGAGCGCGCGCGTGACGTGCTCCTGGTCCTCCGTCGAGGCCAGAAAGATGACCTTGACGTTGCGGTTGGCCTGCAAGATCGCCTGCACCGCTTTCAGGCTGCCTGGCACGGCCGATTCCAGCAACAGAATGTGCGGATCTTTGGTGCTGGCGCACTGGACGGCCTCTTCGGCCGAGCCGCCCTCCCCCACGACAACAATGTTCTTGTCACGGCGCAATGCTTGCACCACGCCGGTGCGAAAAATCGGATACTTATCGACGACGGCAATGCGAAGTTTGTCAGCCACCGGCTTGCTCGATTTCTGAAAAGTTAAGTTCTGCCACCAGCGAAAACTCGCCGGTGGGTGTCGAGGCTAGTCTCAACTTGCCGCCCGCGGCCTCGATGCGGTCGCGCAGGCGCACGAGACTATTCGCTGCCGTTGCGGCTGCCGGCGAGGCAGAACCGCCCGTGACTTCCAGCACGATCTTGCACTGATCGTAGGCGGCATAGAGGCGTCGAGATTGCGCCTGGGTATCCGGCGGTAGGCCGTCCAGACTCTCCAGCGCGAAGCGATAAAGACACGCCTTGATGGGGAAGGGCAACTGCTCCGGTAGGCCGCGGGTTTCGATGCTCACTGCGACGCCCGTGCGGCGCTGATGCTGACGGGCCGCCCGGCCCAAGGCCTCAACGACGGACAGGTCCTCAAAGTCCGACGGTAGCAAGTTGCCGGCGACGCCGCGTATATGGCGCAGCGATTCGTTGAGGGCCAAACGGATCGTTTCCAGGTCCGCCTCGCAGCTCTCCGCACCCTCAGGTGCTTCGTTCTTGGCGCGCGCGACCAGGTCCTGCAATGATTCGAACTTCAAGAGCGCGAGCGAAATATGCTGTGCGGTCTCGTCGCGTAATTCGTCGCCGACGGTGCGCAGCGAGCGCTCATTCATGGCGCTCACCTGCAGGCTGGCGTGGCTGACCCGTTGCCGGTGCTGCTCGCTTTCCGCGCGCTGGCGCGACAGCTCGGCAATGCGATCGATGAAGCCATCGCGCTCCCGCTTGCCGCTGCCAGCCAAGCTGATCATCACAAGTATGTCGATGCCTGCGATGGCAAGAACGATCAACCACGCGGCCAACTGCTCCGTCCAGATTTGCCGGTTGAGGCCGAGCGCAACTTCGTACGTCTCAACAATGGCGATGATGTGCCCAGTTTGCCTTTGGCGGACGGGTGCATAGACCTCGAGAATGGGCAAGTTGAGGGCCCAAATCTGTTCGTCATCGTCGCGATCGGGGTGGTCTAGCTCGACGCCCAGGTGGCCTTCGCTGGCAAGCTTGCGCGCGGGGGTAACCGGAAACGTCCGACCTATGAGCTGATGCTCGTTGCCAAAGATGATGGTGTCATCCTTCCAGATGCGGAAGGCGACCACGGGTCGGTGCATCGATGCCGGCGACAGCAGCCGCTCCAGGGCTTGCAGGTTCTCATCGGACAGCGTCGATTTTACCGCCAGCTCCTGCACGTGCGGTTCCACGGCACTGTCCATGTAGAGCGCCACACCGCCGGCCGCTTTTTGGATCGCGTGTTCCCTGATGTGCTCGCTGACGTAGAAACCGACATAGCTCATGCTGGCAAGCACAAGCAGACAGGCGCCGACAGCAAATCTGTGCGGCAACCGCAGCTCCCGCCAGCGCAGCAGAGCATGCGCGCTCGGGACCGCAACCCCTTGGCATAACAACGCGAGAATCATGCCTGCAGTGTAACGCCTACACACCCTTCGGCATAGCTCGCCGGGCGCTGTCAAAGGTCTGATCGGGGGGCGACCATGCGCCTAATCCGTCGTCCCTGCCACCATTGGGTGCGGCGACCATGTTCCAGGTCCCTCGCCCATGAGCGAACTCCTCCCGCGTCCCTAAGATCGCAAAAGTCCGGGCATTTCGCCTGCAAGTACCCATTCCGGCAGCGATCACGCTGCCACGCCGGGAGGAAGTCATGGCAGTCACGTTTAATAGTTCTGATCTCCAATTCATTCTCGACCAAATCGAGATTGCCGAGGCAAATGCGGCCGGAACCCCGCTGATCGACCTGCTGGCGAACGTCACCCTGCCCTTCGGTTTGCGCACCGTCGACGGGTCTCTCAACAATCTGGTGCCGACGCAAAGCGAATTCGGCGCCGCCGACAACACCTTCCCGCGCCTGGGTAGCCCGACCTTCCAGCCGGCGGATCCCGTTACCTTCGACCCGGACGGCCCTGGCGGTCAGGCCGTGGGCGATCCAACCTCCTATGCGCAGACCAGCGGCTTCGTGTTCGATGCCGATCCGCGCACCATCAGCAACTTGATCGTCGACCAAACCGTCAACAATCCGGCCGCCTATGCGACCGCCTACGATCCGGGCGCGGACGGTATTCTTCACACCGCAGACGACGTGCTGAAGGAGGGGGTGCAGATCGTCACCAGCCCGGGGCTCGACCAAACATTTGGTACCGCCGACGACACCCAGGTTTTCTTCTTCCAGAATGCTTCGCCGGATCTCGGTTTGTCGGCGCCGTTCAATTCCTGGTTCACTTTCTTCGGCCAGTTCTTCGACCACGGCCTCGACCTCGTCACCAAGGGCGGCAACGGCTTTATTTTTATTCCGCTGCAGCCGGATGACCCGCTGTTCGACAAAGGGCCGGACGGCATTGCGAACACGGCCGACGACGGTCCCAATTTTATGATCGAGACGCGGGCCACCATGCTGCCCGGCCCCGACGGCATTCTGGGCACCGCCGATGACGTCCACGAACAGCAAAACACCACCACCCCGTTCGTCGATCAGAACCAAACCTATACCTCGAGCCCCTCCCACCAAGTGTTTTTACGCGAGTACGCGCTCGGCGAGGACGGTGCCCCGCATGCGACCGGTCGGCTGATTACCAACCGCGACTTGGGCACCGACGGCAAGTTCGGCACCGGCGACGACACTGACCTTGGCGGCATGGCCACCTGGGCAATCGTCAAGGCCCAGGCCCGTGACCTCCTTGGCATCAATCTGACCGATGCGGACGTTGGCAACGTGCCGCTGCTCGCAACCGACGCCTACGGCAACTTCATCAAAGGCGCCCACGGCTTGCCGCAAGTCGTGATGCAGACGGCAGGCGTCGACGGCATCTTCGGCACGGCCGACGACGGCACCACGCTGGTGGAAGGCAATCCGGCGGCGCCAATCGATCTCACGCATGCCTTGCGCACCGGGCATCAATTTTTGATCGACATGGCCGCGTCGGCCAATCCCTTCGACCCGATCGATGGTCATTTGCTCACGCCGGACGCCGACACGGCGGTCAACGACCACAACGCGCCACCAACTCCTGGCTTTTACGACAACGAGCTGCTCGATGCCCACTACATCGCCGGCGACGGGCGGGCCAACGAGAACATCGGTTTGACCGCCGTCCACACCATCTTTCACTCTGAGCACAATCGCCTGGTCGATCAAACCAAGGCAGTTCTGGTTACCGCCAGCCTGACCGATCCGGCGGCCGCGGCGGACCCGGCGGCCTCGCTCGCGCTTCTCAACGCCTATCTTGATCCGGCGCATCAGCTGAGCGCGCTGCCAACGGTGCCGGCCGGCCTCGACCTCAACGACGTGGCAGCCGTCAATGCGTTCGTCGACAGCCTGAACCTCGACTGGAACGGCGAGCGCCTGTTCCAGGTGGCGCGGTTCGGCACCGAAATGCAGTATCAGCACCTGGTGTTTGAGGAATTCGCGCGTACCTTGGTGCCGAGCGTCGACGAGTTCTTGGCTCCCAACGGCTATGACGTCACCATCGATCCCTCGATCTTCGCCGAATTCGCCCACGCCGTTTTCCGGCTGGGTCACTCGATGTTGCCCGAAACCATCGATCGTCTGTCCTTCGATTTTCAGGTGGTTCCCGACCCCGCCACTGCGACTACGGCACCCGACCAGCAGCTCGGGCTGATCGGAGCCTTCCTCAACCCGCTCGAGTTCGCCGCCAGCGGTCCGACCGCCGACCAAGCCACGGGAGCCATCGTGCGCGGCTTGACGCGCGAGCCAGGCAATGCCATCGACGAGTTCGTCACCGATGCGGTGCGCAACAACCTGTTGGGCACGCCGCTCGACCTGGCGGCGCTCAACATCGCCCGCGGCCGCGACACCGGCCTCCCCAGTTTAAACGCGGCCCGGCGCGCCTTCTACCACATGACGTCGCAGGACCAGGTGGCCGGCGACAGCTCGCTGACGCCCTATACCAGCTGGGCCGACTACGCCGCGCACCTGAAGCATCCCGAATCGATCGTCAATTTCATCGCCGCCTACGGCACCCATCCGCTGATCACGGCAGAAACCACGATTGAGGGCAAACGCGCCGCCGCTGCCGCCATCGTGTTCGGCAGCTCGGTGACCCTGTCCGATGGCACGGTTATCGCCGCACCCACGGACAGCTTGGATTTCCTGCACAGCACGGGAGCCTGGGCCAGCACAACGGGCGCCGACGGGGTCGCGCATACCTACGACGACGTTACGACCACCGGTCTCGATGCCGTTGACCTGTGGGTCGGCGGCCTCGCCGAGGCAATCACGCCCTTCGGCAGCATGTTGGGCCCGACCTTCCAGTTTGTGTTCGAGACCCAGCTCGAGAACCTGCAAAACGGCGACCGTTTCTACTACCTTGACCGCACCGCCGGCATGCACTTTGGCATCGAACTCGAGATGAATTCGTTCGCCAAGATGATCATGGCGAACACCGACGTGACGCAC
>DASTMQ010000372.1:0-8556 GCA_035714005.1 Hyphomicrobiaceae bacterium | reverse complement strand
GGCCGAAGGTCTGATCGATCCCTGGGGTCGGCCCTACCAGTACCGCAACCCCGGCCGCAACGGCTCGTTCGAGATCTTTAGCCTCGGGCGCGACAACACCCCGGGGGGCGCCGGCGAGGATCAGGACGTCACCAACTGACGGCACCGACTAAAGTCGCCGGCACGCTAAAGTCGCCGCACGCTAACGTTGCTCGTGCACGGCGCGCAAGCCGGCGCGGCGCGCCTGCCTCGGCTCCGGGCGGCGGATGCGGCCATGCGCGCGCCGGGCGGCGTAGGTGGCGCCACCCCCCGCAACCTTGCCGGTGGGAGCTTGGCGCTTTCAGCTGGCATTGCGCAGGCGCAGTTCCGTGACGATGGAGCGTGTCGTCATGCCGCCGGCGCGGTGGCGTGTGATGTTGAGCTCGACGAGGTCGGGAAGCGCATCCGTGCGCTTCCATTCCCCCCGCCAGCTCGAGGCCTGGCGCAGCTCGTGGTGACCAAAATAGCGAAACTCGGCACTGGCGACGCCATCGGCCAGCACTTGCTCCTCGGCGGGCGGCGCGGCGGCCCCCTGGGCCAGCGGCCCGAAATAGGGCGCCACCTGCGCCACCAGCAAGCTTGGTGCGCCCTCGCGGGGACGCAGCTCGATGCTATAGCGGTAGATGCCACCACCGGCCGGGCCGTTGCGCGAGGGCGCCACGAAGGAGACGCCGTCCTTGCTGCCGGCAAAAAGAATTTTGACGAGCCCGGCCTTACCCGGCTCGAACAGCGGCATTGCCTCGGCCAGCCGCGTTTCCAGGAAATCCAGGCCGGCGTCGCGACCGCTGTCGCGGTCGAGCATGGCGGTCGCGGACCAGACCTGGCGCGCCAGGCGGAAGGCGCCCGGTAGCAAGGCCAGGATCAAGGCCAGGATCACCAGGGAAACCAGCATCTCCATCAGCGAGAAGCCGTGCTCGCTGGCGGGCTGGCGGCTGGCGGCGCGCTTGATCATTTCGGCAATGCCACCTTGAGGGTCTTGAGCTGCAGGGAGCGGCTGCGTCGCGTGACCTCGTCGCGCCAGCTCACCTCCACCGCCACCCAATAGCCCGATGCGTGCGTCTTGGCGCGGCTCTCGCTTTCGCGTTCGGCGTCTTGCCGACGCACATCGACCACCCATTCGTAGCGGTCATCGCTGCCCGACTGTTGCCCTTCGGCCAGCGGCGTCTCTACGCCCGCCGCCGCCAAGCGCGTCTGGGCCACATGCAAGGCCCCAAGTTCGCCCTGCGATGCGCTGACCCCGCGCCAGCCGATCGACAGCACCTGCTGGATCAAGACATAGCAGGCCACGAAGATGATGAGGGCGACGATGGTTTCCATCAAGGTGAAACCGCCCTCGCGCCCGGTAGCGCCCGTGCGCCCGTCCATGTCACTCCACCCGTACATCGCCGGTCAACCAGTTGACGGTCACGGTCGCGCGCCGGCCACCGTCGCGCAAGACCAGCTTGCCGCCGCTGGCGCTGCCATCGGCAAAGAAGCGCACGCGTACCACGTTGGCGGCGAGTTGCTCGGCGATGGGAACCTCGACGTCGACGGCCATGCGGGGGGAGAGATAGCGGCGCCGCTCGGAGCCATCGAGCCACATGCGACGGTTGCCGACGTCGAGGATGAAGGCCTGGTCGACGTTGCGCGCCTGCGCCGTGGCGCGGGCATCCCGCAGCTGGGTGGCAATGTCGTAGGCCGCGGCCCGCAGCTGATGTCCGGCGCGCGAGGCTTCGAAGTAGGGAAAGACCAGGGCAACGGCGAGCGCCATGATGCCGAGCGCAACGATCAGCTCGAGCAAGGTGAAGCCCGCGTCTTCGCCCGGCCGCAGTGGATGCGCCCGCCGCGTCATTGCAGCGCCAATTCGTTCACGCTGACGATGGCGCCGATCACCGACAGAATGAGGCCGCCGACGACGACGCCGATGACGATGGTCAGGATCGGCGTCAACAAGCTCGTGACCCGGTCGAGCTGGCGTTGCAGCGCCGCCTCGTAGATGTCGGCCACGCGGCCCAGCATGGTATCGAGCTGACCGGACTGCTCGCCGACACTGATCAGGCGCAGCGACAGCTCGGGGAAAAGCCGCGATTTGCCGAGCGCGCCGACCAGGCCGCCGCCTTCGCGCATCTCCGTGGCGCAGGCATGCACCGCCCCGGACATGGCGCGGTTGCGCAAGGCGTCGCCGGCGACGGCAAGGGCGCGCAGCATCGGCACCCCGCTCTTGATCATCGTGCCGAGCGTGCGCGCGAACACCGCCGTCTGCCCATTCTCGACCAGCCCCGAGATCAACGGCAGGCGCAGCACCATGCGATCGCGCATCAGGCGCCAGGCGTCCTGCCGGAACAGCGCGATCAAGCCGGCAATGCCGAGCGCGGCCACGAGCAGGGTGGCCAACCAATGCTCGGAGAGAAAGTCCTGCAGGGCGATCAGGTTGCCGATCAAAGCGGGCGGCTCTTTGCCCGCCTCCTTGAACATCGGCGCGATGGTGGGAATAAGGATCGTCATCACGATGGTGAGGGCGGCGCCCGCGGCGAACAGCAGCGTCGCCGGATAGACCAGCGCCGAGACGATGCGCGAGCGAAATTCCATGGAACGATCGAGCAGATGCGCCAGATCGTCGAGCGCGGTGCCCAGCGTGCCGCTGGCCTCGCCCGCGTGCACGATGCGCCAGTAGTACTCGGGGAAGGCACCCTGTTGTGCGCCCAAGGCTTCCGACAGCGAGGCGCCGTCGAGCACCCGGGCGAGCACGGCGCCCACGATCTGGCGGGTGCGCGCCGAAATCAGGGGCTGCAGAACGACAATGCGCAGCGCTTCGTCGATCGGTAGCTCGGCCTTGACCAGCGTGGCAAGCTCGCGCGTGAAGAGCGTGATGTTCTGCTGCGACAGGCGGCGCGAGGAGAACACGTCCTGCTGCCACCAGGGCAGCGAGGGAGCGCTAACGCCGCCCTCCACCAGCTCGAGGGCATAGCGGCCCTGGCGCACCAAGGCCTCGAGCGCGGCCTCGCGCGTCTCCGATTCGATCTCGCCGACCAGGCGGCCGCCCTTGGCGTCGTAGGCTTTGTAGGAATAGCGCGGCATCAATTCATCCGTGTCACGCGCAGCACTTCGTCGATGCTGGTCTCACCGCGCAGCGCCTTGGCCAAGCCGTCATCGAACATGGTCACCATGCCGCCCTCGAGCGCGGCGGCCTGGATCGCCGCCTCGGTCCCGCTCTCCAGAATCTGCCGGCGCACCCGATCGGTGATGACCAGGAGCTCGCTGATGGTGGTGCGGCCGAGATAGCCGGTGTTGCGGCACACCTTGCAACCGACCTTGCTGCGCAGGCCGCGCAAATCGCGCGGCAGTGCCCGCGTGCTGCCATCAGGCTGGTGTTGCAGCCGCTCGAGCAGCAGCGCCGAATCGGGTACCGGCGCCGCGCAGGCCTGGCACAACCGGCGGACCAGGCGCTGGGCGAGCACCCCGGTCAGGGTCGATGACAGCAGATAGTCCGCCACCCCCATGTCGAGCAGCCGCGTCACGGTGGCGGCGGCACTGTTGGTGTGCACGGTCGAGAGCACCAGGTGGCCCGTCAGCGAGGCCTGGATCGACATTTGCGCCGTCTCCAGGTCGCGGATCTCGCCCACCATGATGATATCGGGGTCCTGGCGCAGGATCGAGCGCAGCGCATGGGCAAAGCTGAGGCCGATCCGGGGCTGCACCTGGATCTGATTGACGCCCACCAGCTGGTACTCGATCGGGTCCTCGACGGTAAAGGTCTTGGCTTCGGAGGTGTTGAGGGCATTGAGCGCGGTATAGAGCGTGGTGGTCTTGCCGCTGCCGGTGGGCCCGGTAACCAGAATGATGCCGTTCGGCTGATCGAGCAGCTTGGCAAAGGCCTCGTGCGCCGGCCCGGCAAAGCCCAGGGCCTGGAAGTCGAGCTGCACGCTGGATCGATCGAGGATGCGCAGCACGACGCTTTCGCCGCACAGCGTCGGCATGGTGGAAACGCGCAAGTCGATTTCGCGGCCATGCACCGTGGTCTTGATGCGACCGTCCTGCGGCAGCCGCCGCTCGGCAATGTTGAGCTGCGCCATGATCTTGATGCGCGAGGTGACGGCCGCGCGCACGGAAAGCGGCAGCGTCTCGACCGTATGCAGCATGCCGTCGAGGCGATAGCGCACGCGCAGGGAATCCTCGCGCGGTTCGACATGGATATCGGAGGCCTGCATGTCGACGGCGCGCGTGATCAGGTCATGCGCGAGCCGGATGATGGGGGCTTCGCTTGCCAGATCCTCCAGGCGGCGCACGTCCTCGTCGCTGGCCTGGCCGGCGGAGGCCTCCTGCTCGGGGCCCAAGGCGCCGGCGCGGCCATAGATCTCCTGGATGGCGCGTTCGACGATGCTGGCGGCCATCAGGCGCGCTTCCACCGGCCGGCCGAGCAGGAAGCCGATTGCCGCAATGGGGTCGGTGTTGAAGGGATCGGCGGTGGCAACCACAATGGTCTCGCCATCCTCGCTGAGCGGGATCAGGCGGTTGCTGGCGAGAAAGTTGAGCTGCAGGTGCTCGGACAAAAGGGGCACCTGGGGCAAATCCTTGGCCTCCGCCAGCGGCACGCCGAGGAACTCGGCCAACAGCCGGGCGAGCTCCACGTCCGGCAGCAGGCCGAGCCGCGTCAAAACCAAATCGAAGCGCTCGCCCGACTGCTTCTGGGCGCGCTGGGCGCGGTGCACGGCCAGCTCGTCCAGTGCGTTGCGCTCGATGAGAAAGGCCGCCAGAGCGGTGACAAACTCCTCGCTGCGTGGGTCAGCGCCGAAGGGCGCTGCGGCCGATTGTTGGGTCATGGCTACCCCCCGCCGTGCAATTACACCTGGGAAAAATACTACGATTTCCAGTATATTGAAACGCGGTCGGAAAGGTAGGCGCTCCCCGCACCAAGGGGCAGGCGCGGGCGCGATTGCGGCAGGCAACGAGCGGTGGCAGGGGGTTGAGCGTAAATGCCAACGATTGCGCAAACCATAGCGGCGGCAAATAGTGGGATCGTCGGCTTCCTCAAATGGTGGGGTGAGGAGCTTGGCGGCCTGCTACCGCAACGGGTAGCGGGGCGAACCGCCGCCAAGATCGTCATTTGCGTCGGCCCGGAGGGCTATCGCCTGCTCGAAAGCGGCGGCGGCAAGCTGCGGCCCGCGCGC
The DNA here is from genome assembly GCA_035714005.1 of Hyphomicrobiaceae bacterium. GTDB lineage: Bacteria > Pseudomonadota > Alphaproteobacteria > Rhizobiales > Hyphomicrobiaceae > AWTP1-13. The sequence goes on along the minus strand of DASTMQ010000372.1, from coordinate 3,391 downwards.
GGCGGGGCCGAGCTGTCCGCGCTCGATGCCGTGGGTGCCGTCGGCGAGCTCGCCCGCGCCAACTCGGCGGCCGAGGTTGGCATCAGGGTACCGCTCGCCAGCTGCTTCGTGCGCTCCGTCGAGTTGCCGCGCAGCGCCCAGGAGGACGCCAGCCGGATCCTCGATCTCGATCTCGAACGGGCAACGCCGTTCAAGCTCAAGGACGTCTATTGCGCGACGCTGGTGGAGAACGACGACGGCCGCGGCCCGCAGGTCCGGGCCCGTCACCTGATGATCAAACGCAGCTCGGTCGAGCCCCTGCTCGGCGAGCTCAACGCCTCGGGCGTGGCGGTCGACTTCATCGACTGCTGGGACGACGGCGACGGCCAGACCCTGCCCGTCAATTTCCTGGCGTCCCAGCAGCAATTGGGCGCCGCCGCCCGTGGCGGCCTTTCCTTCTTGAGCGTGCTGCTGGCGCTGTTGGCGCTGCTTGGGCTGTCGGCGCTGCTCCTCGCCAACAGCCGCTATCAGACCGCGCTCGACAGTGTCCAGGGTCAGGTGCACCAGGCCCGGGCACAAGCAACCAGCGTCCGGCGCGCGCTCGACACCTCGGAAGCCGCGCTCACGGAAATCGAGCAGCTGCAGCGCCTCAAGCTCGCCACCACGCCGACCGTGGAGGTGATGGACGCGCTCACCAAGTTGCTGCCCAACAGCGTCTGGCTGACCGATTTCAAGCTGGAGAGCGGCACCCTTGACATCACCGGCCTGGCCAAGTCCGGCGCCGCCCTGCTGCCGCTATTTGAGCATTCGCCGCTGTTCGCCGACGCGGGCCTGGCATCGGGCGTCAATTTCGATCCGCAGGAAAACAAGGAGCGCTTTAGTTTGCGCCTGCGCGTGCGCCAACAGGGCGGCGAGCCCGCCACCGCCGAGCGGGAGGAGAAACGCTGATGCGCACGTTGGCACGCCCCATTCGACAGCTGGCCGCCGTCGCCCTCTTGCTCATGGCCGTGGCGCTGCTTTGGTTTCTTGGCATCCTGCCGCTCAGCGCCCACTTTGACCGCCTGCGCGAGGAGATCGAAAGCGAGCGAACCACGCTCGGCCGCTTTACCGCCGTTGCTGCCTTGCAGGACCGTTTGGCGGACGCGCAGCGGGCGGGACGGGCGGCCAGCGCGAGCGCCGCCTACCTGAAAGGCGAGGGCGACCAGATCAAGAGCGCAAACTTGCAGACGCTGCTGTCGACCATCGCCGGCGAAAACGGCGTGCGGCTCAGCAGCACGCGGGCGCTGAACCCAATCGAGCGCAACGAGCTCAGGCTGATCGGCGTGCGCGTGCAGTTCACCGCCAATATCGAGCAACTGCGCGAGATCCTGTACGCGGTCGAGGCAAAGCAGCCGTTCCTGTTCGTGGACGGCCTGCAGGTGCACACGGTCTCGGCGATGGCCCATGATCCCGAGCACGCCGGCATTCTGGACGTGCGCGTCGACGTTTACGGCGCGGCGCCGCGCAAAAGGGGATAGCGATGGCACGCGCGCAACGTGGCGGTTCGGCTCGGCCGCTGATGCTCACCGCGCTGTTGGGCGCGCTCGCCATTTTGGGCCTGGTCAACTGGCATCTTTACTCGACCCAGGTCGACATCTCCCCGCTCGCGCCGGCAGCCCGAACGGGCGAAGCCAAGGAAGCCAAGGACGTCGATCTTTCCACCCCGCTCGACGACAAGCCCCTCATCGTCTTCGAGGAGACGCTGCAGCGGCCGTTGTTCAACGCCGACCGCAAACCGATCGAACGCAAGGAGGCCACGGAAGCGCCCGTGGCCGTAGCTCTGGCGACGGGCATGCAGCTGGTCGGCATCGTCAAGTCCGCCGACGCACCGGGACGGGCGCTCATTCGCTTCGCCGGAGAGCCGATGGGCAAATGGGTGCCAGAGGGCGAGACCGTCAACGGCTGGCACCTCGCCGCCGTGAAAACCTCAAGCGTCGTCCTGGAGGGCAACGGGCAAACCCAGGAATTGAAGCTTCCCCTGCCGGCGCGCGCGGCGGCGGGCGAGCGCGAAGGCGGCGGCAATCCCGAGCCGCCGCGGCGCAAGACGCGCTGAGGTCGTCGCAGCGGCGAGCGGCCTTGCAGATCCTTATTCGCTTGCCATCAGCCCCTTGAGCAGGCCGTGGCGCTTGGCAGTATCGGTCTGATGATCCGATGCCCCGGCCAAGTGCCGGTCGCGATCGAGGATATAGGTCTTGAGGGTATGGTCGAAGGTGACGGTGCCGTCCTTGCCCACCACCTTGGCGTAGTGGGCGCCGAAGGCGGCCGCCGCCGCCGCCACCTCGCTGGCGCTGCCGGTCAAGGCGGTGATGCGCTCATCGAAGGAGGCCATGTAGGACTTGAGGGCGGCGGGCGTGTCGCGCTCCGGGTCGACGGAGATGAACAGCACCTTGATGCGATCGCCGTCGGGCCCGAGGCTCGCCAGCGCATTGCTCCAGTCCATCAGCGTCGTCGGGCACACGTCGGGGCAATGGGTGAAGCCGAACGCCACCGCCAGCGGCCGCCCCTCTAGCTCCGCGGCCGCCAGCCGCTTGCCCTCCGCCGTGGTGAGCGCGAGCAGGGGTGCCAAGGGAATTTGCCGGTGGAGACGCGCTTGCCGGGCCTCGATGTAGGCGACGAGGTCGGCCGCCTCGCGGCCGGAGATGCCGATGGCGGGCATGCGCACCGTCGGGAACCTGGCGGCGAGCTCGAGCGCAATGGGATCCTTGCTGGCGCGGACCTTGGCCGGGTTGGCAATGAAGTTGATCAGCCACTCCGGCTGCCGCCGCTGCGTGACGCCGGCAAGGTCGGGGCCGACCCGGTTGCCCTCGCCGATCGAATGGCATCCCGCACAGGCCTTGAGGTAGAGGGTTTCGCCGGGCGGCCCGGTCAGCTCGATGGCTTGCAGCTGGTCGTGCGGGCTCATCGCCAGCGGCGCGCTGCCGAACGCGGCGGGGTTGAGCGACTGGATGGTCAGCAGCAGGCGGTCGAGGTCGCCCATGGCCGAATCGCGCTGCCACTGGCCGGCGAAGCCGTTGCTCAAGAGCAGGTCGTTGCGATGCTCGCCCAGAAAGCGGCTGCGCTCGCCGAGGCGGTAGCGAATTTCATTGATGTGCTCGGGCCGGCCGGTCAGGAACAACCAGCCGGGGCCGGCCCCGAAGGTCTTGGCATAGTTGCGCATCCGCTCCGGCGTGTCGGTTTCCGGATCGACGGTGATGGAATAAAAAAAGACCTCGCGCCCCATGTGCTCTCCCAGCTTGTCCTGCAGCTGGGACAGCCTGGCGGTGGCGATGGGGCAGATTTCGCTGCAGCTCGTATAGATGAAGCTGACGACGGCGATGCGGTCCTGGATCAGATCGTCGTAAAAGTTGAAGGTCTTGCCGTCCTGGGCCAGCAC
>DASTMQ010000371.1:0-15436 GCA_035714005.1 Hyphomicrobiaceae bacterium | reverse complement strand
ATTTGCAGCATGGGCGGCGACGTCGATGGCGATTTCCGCCATGGTTTGCACCACCGATTTGAGAAAGAAATGATCGTGCGCGATTTCATCGGCATCGCCGCGGCGTGCCGCCATGCGCAGCAGCCGGCGCACAAAGGTCTCGTCGATGTGCATGGCGGTGGCGATGTCACGCACGCGCGGGGGCCGGAACGGCTCGCGGGCGAGCCTGGACCTGATCAATCCCCAGATTCGCTCCTCCTCCTCGGAGAACCTGACTTGGTGGTACGGCCGCCGCACCCACATGCGATCGAGCACCAGCTGACCCGCCTCGGCCAACCTCTTGATGGCGACCAAGAACAGTGCCGGCGGCAGGGGCGCCTCGTCGCCCCGGCGCAGTTGCTCAAGCCCAATGCCCGGGACGTCAGGGCGCTCGCTATGGAAGGCATCGAGGCTGGCTAGGACCCGCGCCTGCAGCCGGTCCCAGCGGCCGGGCAGCATGGCGATGCGGCCGGCGTTGGTTGGCAGCAGAACCAGCGAAAGCTCAGCTTGGATACCAGCCGCAACCGCCGGCCCGATGGCACGATCGCGAAAAAAGGCGTCAACATCGAGCCACCCGCTGGGACCCGCGAGCGTGCTTGCCAGCGCCTCGGCAGCATCGGCGTGCGCCAGCGCCTCGATCTGGGCGCGCCGCTCGGGCGTACGTCGTCGTCGTTCGGGTGCCCGCACGTCGATGAGCGTGCCACCACCGATGGTTCGGCGCGAGGAGGTGTCCCGAATGACAAAGCGGTCGCCGACAACGGCGGCCAGCGGTCGCTCCAAGACCAATTGAACGTACTCGCTCTCGCCGGGAACGATTGGCGCCTCGCGCAGCACCACCAGGCGACCCGGCACCTCGGCGGCGGCGTGATGAAACTTCACCGGGAACCATTGGCCGATCGACTTTAGCTCCGAAGGCAGCACTCTGAGGCTGGCGTCGATGCGCGCCGTGGGTGCGTGCAGCTGGGGATCGAGCACGATGTCGCCGCGCCGCACGGCCTCCTTGCTCACCTGCGATCCACTCAGCACCAGGGCGCAGCGCTGCCCGGCCTCACCCTGCTCGACGGGCTTGTTATGGGCATTGATCGAGCGCACCCGCGCTTCGAGCCCCGATGGACTGATCGTGACGCGGTCATCGACGTTGACCATGCCCGACAGTATCGTGCCAGTTACCGCCGTACCGAGACCCTGCAGCGTAAACGAACGGTCCACTGCCAAGCGAAACAATGCCTGCTTCGCTCGCCCGGGGGCATTCGTTGCAGCCCGATCAAGATGCCGCGTCAATTCCGCCAGGCCTCTCCCGGTCGCCGCCGAGACCGGGACGATCGGGCAACCGGCCAGGCCGGTGCCGTCCAGAAGCGCCTCGACCTCGCGCTTGACCACGGTGACGCGTTCGTCCGCAACCAGGTCACATTTGTTGAGGGCGACGACGCCGCGCTCGAGCCCCAGCAGGTCCATGATTGCGAGATGCTCGCGGGTTTGCGGCATCACGCCATCATCGGCCGCAATGATCAAGATGACAAAATCGATGCCCGTCGCCCCGGCCAGCATGTTGTGGACGAGCCCTTCGTGACCGGGTACGTCGACGAAGCCGAGGACGTTTCCACTCGGGCGCGGCCAATAGGCAAAGCCCAGATCAATGGAAATGCCCCGCGCCTTTTCCTCCTTGAGCCGGTCGGTGTCGACGCCGGTAAGCTTGCCGATCAGCGAGGTCTTGCCGTGATCGATGTGGCCAGCCGTGCCGATGATCATGGCGAGGCCTCCTCCGCCTCGATGGGCAGGCAAGCCCGACGCTCTGCCTCTCGGCGCTGCTGTGGCGTGCAACTGTCGCGGACGCCGGCATAAAACCGGTCGGCAAATTTGCTGCGCAGCGCACGCGCCCTAATTAGCCATACCAGCGCCGTGACCGGGTCGCGCTCGGCGCCGGCGCCCAAATGATGGGCGGCGCCTAGCAACGCCTGCCCATCACCATCTCCGAGCAGGGCCGCCTTGCGCCACCATTGCGCCGCGACGGCAACGTCGCGCTCGACGCCAAGCGCGTTGTTGTGGAGAAGGCCAATGCGCGTCATGGCCGCGGCGACGCCTTGCCCGGCCGCCTCAAGTGCCCAGTGCATGGCTTGCCCGTAGTCGGGTTGGCGGTGATCACCGTCGATCAACAACCACGACAACATGTCTTGGGCATGCGCGTCACCTTGGTTGGCAGCACGAGCATACCATTCTTCGGCGATCGAGCGCTGGGGTGGACCGTTCTCGCCATTGAAGTAGAAGTCCCCGAGCAGACTTTGCCCGAGGCAATCGCCGGCCTTGGCCGCCGGCAGCAACCATTTGAGCGCGAGTTCGACGTCGCGGGTCACGCCCCAGCCGTTAACAAAACAGCGACCAATATTGGCCTGGGCGCGGGGATTGCCGCTGTGCGCATGCGCCACCCAAACGGCAAGGGCGGCATCCCAATCCTCAGCTGCCGCCGCAATGTCGGCGACCGTCATCGCCGCCGCCGGGTCGGCGACCCCGGCCGAGGCGGTGGATGCTTGCGCTGCGCTAGCCTTGCTCATGGGGTCCGCCCGCTCGGTCGAGGCGATCGTTGAGTCCGCTGAGCTGGGCGAGAAAGAATGGTTCATCGTCGAGACAGCGCAGGTCGAGGACGAGTGCTCCGGCATCGATGTGGCCGATCACCGGGCGCGGCAGATCACGCAAGGCCGCCGCCAGGGCCGCAAGGCGCCGGCCCGCGCCCTTGCGCTCGACCGGTCGGATAACGAGCGCCGCGCTCGGTAGTGTTTCCAGCGGCAGTGCACCGGAGCCGATTTGGCTGCTGCAGTCGCCGACCGATACCCTATAGCCACCGCCAACGGCGGCCGACACGGGATCGGCGAGACGGGCGGCGAGCGCGCAAATCTCATCTCGCCCCCGCGTGAAGAAGCGCAAGGTCGGCAGGCTTTCGGGTAGGCGGTCGGGATCGCGGTAGAGCTTGAGAACGGCTGCAAGCGCCGCCAAGCGAATCTTGTCGAGGCGCAGCGCCCGCTTCAAGGGGTTCTTGGCGACCCGCGCGACCAAGTCCTTTGCGCCGGCAACGATGCCGGCCTGCGGCCCACCCAGCAGCTTATCAGCGGAGAAGGTGACGAGATCTGCCCCTTCGGCAAGCGCTTCCCGGACGGTGGGCTCCCGCTTCAGCCCGTAGCGCCCCAGGTCCACCAGAGCCCCCGAGCCCAGGTCGTGAACTAACGGCACCTTGCGCGATCGCGCCAAGGCCCGAAGCTCGAGGGCCGGCACGGACTTGGTAAAGCCCTGGATCAGGTAGTTGGAGGTATGCGCCTTGAGAATGAGCCCGGTATGCTCGCCGATGGCCTCGGCATAGTCCTTAAGGTGCGTGCGGTTGGTCGTGCCGACTTCGACCAGCCGCGCGCCGGCGCGCGCCATGATATCCGGCAAGCGGAAGGAGCCGCCAATCTCGATCAACTCACCGCGCGAGACGACCGCCTCTCGGCCCGCGGCGAAGGTGTTGAGGACCAACAGCACCGCGGCGGCATTGTTATTGACGATGGCGGCGTCCTCAGTGCCGGTCAGCTCGCGGAGGATGCCGCGCACGTGGTCATCGCGTTCTCCCCGCGCCGCACCTTCGAGGTCGAATTCCAAGGTAACTGCCGAGCGCATGGCGTCGAGCGCGGCCGCAATCGCAGCTTCTGGCAGCAGGGCGCGGCCGAGATTGGTGTGGAGCACCGTGCCCGTGAGATTGAACACCGCTCGCAAGGTTGGCCCATCCTCCCGCGCCAACGCCTGTGCGGCGGCGACGGCCAAGGCCGCGGCATCGGCTGACGGGCGCCCCGCCTGCGCCTCAAGGCGCGCCACTTCGAGGGCATTGCGAATGGCATTGACGGTTGCCGCATGCCCGAAGCGCGCGGCGGCGGCGACGGCTTGGGGTGTGCGCAGAACCGCATGCACCGAGGGAAGCCGGGAGCGGGGGCCAGGACGATGTTCGTTAACGGCCAAACGCCCTCCTCGCTCAATAGCCAAAAAGGAAGGGGTTGTGGCCGCGCCGTTGCCAGCCGCCCTGCGCCATCAAGATGTCGAGCCCGAGCGTGGCCACGTCATCGGCAACGGGATCGAGCGAGTGATCGGAGACCTGATAGAGCACCTTTATATAGCTCCGGCACTTTTCGCAGCTCTCGGCCTTGATGGTATCGGGCTTGCCCTCGATCAGCTGATAGCTGAGGCCATCGGTGGAGCCGCACCACAAGCACTTGACGCGGACGACGTTCCACATCGTGGCGCAGAGCGAGCAGGTGCAAAAACGTGTGTTGTGGGCCCGGGGCCAACCGACAATCGAACAGGTCACCGGGGCGCTGCAGCACACGGGGCAGGCGCTATCCGCGATGGGTTGCAAATCCGCCGCCGTCAGCAACGCCGCCAAGCGCGCGAAATGCACCTGCAGGGCGGCGGTCACGAGCGCCTGGCCAGCAACGTCGTGAGCGGGCCGCTCATCGCCGAGAACGACCGCGATCAGGCGACGCCGATCGTCCGATGCCATGCTGCGCAAGGCATGAATGGCGCTCGCGGCCTCGGGCGGCGCCTCGGCATCGGCAAGCCGGTCGAGGAAACGCTCGAGCGTGAGCTCGATGACGGGATCGGGCCCAAGCTGGGCCTTCGCCAGCGGCGCCATGCCGCCTGCCAACGCCTGGCCGATGCGTTCGAATGGCGGCAGGGCGGCGGGCGCCAAATCGGCCTCAATGTCATGCTGCGCGCGCGTGAGCGTCGCCAGAAAGCCAAGGTAAGGCGCAAGGTCGTGGGCGGGCGCCAACGCCGCGAGCCGTTGCGTGCGATTGAGGAACAGCGCGGCGGGGTCTGGTAGAACGGCGAAGGGCGGCTTTGCCGCCTCGCCAAGTATGCTGCCCGGTCGCAGGCCGGTATCGTCAGACATGAGCACCTCGAACCGAGGATCAAACTCGCGTGCGTCCGTTCTACTCGGCCGCCGTAACGCGCGACCGCTCGATATGGCCCCTACCAACTTCCTTGCGCAGCCACTTGCGGTGATGGCGCCAGCCCCAGCCGCCCGTGACGAAGCCGCGCGTCATGGCGCTGATCGTCCCGCGCACCCAGATCGCAGCATAGACGTGAATGATCCAGATGGCGATGGCCAGCACGGCAGCCGAGGCGTGGATCACCGCCGCCCAGCGCTTTTGTTCGATGCTCGCCTTGAAGCCCAGCGTGGTTTCGAAGTAGCCAAGGCCCGCTTCCCAAAGCCCCACGCCCGTCACGAACAGCGTGCCGACCAGGATGGTTTGCGACCAGAAGACAAACTTCTGGCCGGCATTATACTTACCAAGCTCCGGCAGGTAGTTTTCATCGTTGGCCCGCAGGACGTGCCGGATGCGCGCCAGCCACACAAAATCGGTGATCTCGGGCAGGTTCTGCCAAAAGAAGCGCACGAACAGGCCGATAAAGCCGATCACCAGCACCACGCCAATCCAGGGATGCAGCCAGCGCACCGTGGCGCCGCCCCCAAATAACCCGCTCAGCCAAAACAGGCTGGGATGGAACAGCGAAAGCCCGCTCAGCAACAACAGCACGAAACTGATGGCCACGATCCAGTGGTTGATGCGGGCACTTCCCGAATATCGGCGCACGCGAATGTGCTCGTGCGCCCCGCCTTGCGTTTGATCGCTCACGACTTTCCTCCCGCGAGGCGATCCGCATTCTCCTCGTCCGTCTCGGATACGCGGTTGGCGCCCTGCAATATGTGATGCACGACACCGGCGGCCGCCGTCAGGGCGATAACGGCCATGCCGGCATATTTTCCGACACCCTTCCAGGCTTCCACCACTGGGCTGATCCTCGGCGTGTCGGGCAGGCCGGCGTAAAGATGCGGTTCATCGGCGTGATGCAAAACATACATCACGTGCGTGCCCCCCACGCCCGGAGGATCATACAGACCCGCCTTATCGAAGCCGCGCGATTTCAAGTCGGCGATGCGCTTGTCGGCCCATTGCTTCATATCGTCCTTGCTGCCGAACACGATCGCCTGGGTCGGACAGGCCTTCTGGCAGGCTGGACCTTGGCCGACCGCGACGCGGTCGGAACAGAGCGTGCACTTGTAGGCCTTGTGATCGACCTGGGAGATGCGCGGGATGTTGAAGGGACAGCCTTTGACGCAGTAGCCGCAACCGATGCAGTTCTCGTGCACGAAATCGACGATACCATTCGAGTACTGCACGATGGCACCCGGAGCCGGGCAGGCCTTGAGGCAGCCGGGGTCCTCGCAATGCATGCAGCCATCCTTGCGGATCAGCCACTCGAGGTTCCCGCTGCGCGGGTTCTCGTACTCGGTGTAGCGCATCAGGGTCCAGGTGTTCGGCGTCAAATCGTGGGGGTTGTCATAGACCCCAACGTTGACGCCGACGGCCTCGCTGAGCTCGTTCCACTCCAGGCACGCGGTCTGGCAGGCCTTGCAGCCGATGCACTTGGATACGTCGATCAGCTTAGCGACCTCGGTCTGCCGCTGTTGCGGTGGCGTGACCGTCGAAGCCGAGCGGCGGATCAAGTCCTTCTCGCCAAACTTGGGTGTGGCGCTCTGAGCAGTGGGATTGGGAATTGGAGGAAACATGAGCCGACCTCCCCTATGCCACCGGCCCAGAGATGGGCTCGATATCGACCAAGAATGCCTTGTACTCCGGCGTCTGCGCGTTGGCGTCGCCGACAGGGGGCGTCAACGAGTTGATCGGCGAAGCTTTCTTGGCCTCCCCGATGAAGCCGAAGTTGAGTGGGCAGCCGATGTAATGCACGGTCTTGCCATCCACCTTGACGGGCTTAATCCGCTTGGTGACGACAGCCTTGCCCTTGACCGAGCCACGGTGGGACCAGACCTTGACCCAGCCACCGTGCTTGATCCCTTTCTCCTTCGCCAGCTGCTCTGAGATTTCCACGAAGAACTCGGGTTGCATGACCGCGTTCATGTGGACGCCTTTGGTCCAGTAGTGGAAGTGCTCCACGAGGCGATAGGTGGTCGCCACGATCGGGAAGTCCTTGGCATCGCCGAAGACCTCCATATCGCCCTTGAACACCCGCGCCGCCGGATTGCCCTTGATCTTGGGGAACAAGGGGTTGGCGACCGGTGACTCGAAGGGCTCGTAGTGCACGGGGAAGGGACCGTCGGTCATCATGCCCCGGACCCAAAGTCGCGAAACGCCTTCGGGGTTCATGATGAAGGGCCCGGTTGCCCGCTCCGGAGGGATCGTCGGCACGTAGTCCGGCACGTCCGGCCCGCTCCAGCGTTGACCGTTCCAGAACATGTATTTCTTGCGTTCGCTCCACGGCTTGCCTTCCGGGTCGGCCGAGGCGCGATTGTACTGAACGCGACGATTGGCGGGCCAGCTGAAGCCCCAGTTGCCGTAGACGCCCAGTCCGGACGGATCGCTGTTGTCGCGGCGCTGCGAGAGGTTGCCGCCCGGACCATACACACCGGTATAGATCCACATCGAGCCGTCGGTCGAACCGTCGTCGCGCATCTCGCCGAAGCTAGCGAGTTGCTGGCCCGCGGCACGAACCACTTTACCTTCCGCGTCTTTCAGATCCACCAGCGCCTTACCGTTGAGCTCCTTGAGGAGTTCGTCGGGCGTCGGCTCCAACGGATCCTTGTAGCTCCAATCGATGGCCAGCAGCGGCTCGACGCCCTTACCGCCGTCCTTCTCATAGAGTTTGCGGATTCGCACGAAGAGGTCCGCCAGGATTTGGGAATCCGTCTTGGACTCGAAATACGGATCGGCGGCCCGCTCCTTCCACATGATACAGCGGCTGGAGTTGGTAAGGCTTCCATCCTCCTCAGCAAATGTCGTCACTGGAAGCATGAACACTTCGGTCTGGATCTTGGCGGGATCGACGTCGTTGAACTCGCCATGATTTTCCCAGAAGCGGGCGGTGTCGGTTTCGATCGGATCGATGCTGACGAGGAACTTCAGCTTCGACAAACCGGCCACGCTCTTGTTTTTGTGCGCGATCGCCATCAACGGGTTAAAGCCCTGGCAGATCAGGCCGTTGGTCTTGCCCTGGTACATGGTTTCGAACATGCGCAGGCAGTCGTAGGCTACATCGAGCTTCGGCAGCCAGTCATACCCGAATTGGTTCTCCGGCGTCGCCTTGGCGCCGAAGTACGATTTCAAGAAGCTGACGTAGAACTTCCGGTAGTTCTGCCAGTAGCTGGTCTGGTTTGCCTGCAGCGGCTTGAAGGTCCGCTTGGCGAGATGCGATTCCAGCGTCGGCTCGCTATCGATCGGCAGCGCCAGGTAACCTGGAATTGCGGCCGTCAGGGTTCCGACGTCGGTGATGCCCTGGACATTGGAGTGACCGCGCAGTGCGTTCACGCCACCGCCGGGAACGCCGATATTGCCGCACAGCAGCTGGATCATCGCCGCGGTGCGGATGTTCTGCGCGCCGTGCGAATGCTGGGTCCAGCCGAGCGCGTACATGATCGTCATCGCCCGCTCGCCATTGGCGGTCGACGCCACCCATTCGCAGACCTTCAGGAACTTGTCCTGCGGTGTGCCGCTGATGCGCGAGACCATTTCGGGCGTGTACGGCGTGAAATGCTTTTTCATCAGCTGGAACACGCAGCGCGGGTCCTCGAGCGTCATGTCGCGGACGGCATAGCCATCCGCACCCATCTGGTATTCCCAGCTGCTGCGATCGTAGTTGCGCTTCTCCTCGTTATAGCCGGAGAACAGGCCGTCGCTGAAGCCGTACTCCTCCTTAACGAGATAGGCAGCGTTGGTGTAGTGGCGCACGTACTCCTTGTGAATCTTGTCGTTGCTCAAAAGGTAGTTCACGACACCCGATAGGAAGGCGATGTCGGTTCCCGGCCGGATGGGCGCGTAGTGATCGGCAACCGCCGCCGAGCGCGTAAACCGCGGGTCAACCACCATCAGCTTGGCGCCGCGGTTGTGCTTTGCCTCCGTCACCCACTTGAAGCCGCAGGGATGCGCTTCTGCGGCATTGCCACCCATGATCCAAACGACATCGGCGTTGCCGATGTCCGTCCAGGAGTTGGTCATTGCACCGCGACCGAATGTTGGGCCCAAACTGGACACCGTCGGTCCGTGTCAAATCCTTGCCTGGTTTTCGATCTGTAACAGCCCAAGGCCACGCGCGACCTTGTAGGTCAGCCAGCCTCCCTCGTTGGTCAGTGAACTCCCGGCCAGGAAGGCCATCGTCGTACAGCGATTGACCGTTACGCCATCTTTATTCTTCTCGATCCAGTTGGCATCGCGATCCTCTTTCACGAGTTTCGCAATGCGATCCATCGCGAAATCCCAGGACACACGCTCAAACTGATTGGTGCCCGGCTTGCGGTACATCGGATACTGCACGCGGGTTTTTGAGCGGATGTAATCGATCGCGGCCGCGCCCTTCGGGCATAACGTTCCGCGGTTCACAGGATGGTCGGAGTCGCCCTCGATGTGGGTGACCTCCAATTTACCATTGTTGTCCTTGTTCGGAGCCGCAAAGACCATCATGCCGCAGCTCACTGCGCAGTAAGGACAGATGGTGCGTGCTTCCTTGGTGCCCACGAGCCGGAACGGTTTAACGTGCGCGGCCACTTGCGCTTCCGCCGCGCCAAAGCCGAAGGCGGCGACGGCCGATCCCGCCGCTCCAGCTCCAGCCAGCTTCATAAAATGCCGGCGAGAGACTTCTATATTCATGGTTTCCTCCTGAGGCCCGACCCGCGGGACGACATGCGCCAAGAGTCTTAAGCTGGCATGCCAGAGTACAATGGCTGGCATACCAGGGTCAATTTGCGCTGCAAAAATAAGCAATATTTCCGGATCAGGGCGATGGCAGCGAATATTTGTATGCATTTGCAGGCGGCTAAGTCGACGACAGACAATATAAAAAAGCTTTCGTGGCTCGCGGTTGCCTGCGGCGTTTCCTGGCTACGCGCAACGGCAGGACGCGCACGCCGCAGCAAAATGTCTGCCCCAAGGCGCGGCGGTCCCGCATCGCGCGGCGCTGAGGACCGAGCGCGGGATGCCCTTGAGGCGTGGGTGGCCAAGGCGCCGGCGGCGCGGATTTCAACGAGCCGACGCAAGCCAAGACCGAGGCGAGCGACGGATCCCGCGCCCTCGTGGTTTGGCGATCATCGAGGCAACGCGCGCGCGTTTGGCCCCGCGGCCAACGCCGGGGCCAGCATCGCGGCCAGGCGCCGGCGGGCGAGCGCCGGCGCGTCTCGGCGCTGCTGGCGCAACGAAAGGCGCTATTGCCGACAGGTTTGGGGCGGTGTCGACACCTCAGGGATGCTCGCGAAGGCGGCTGGCGCCGGCACGGCTGCGTTTCTTGCGTGATGTACCAGCCGCCGCGCAGCAAAACCAGGCACCGCGCCGCAGATCACGGCATCGTTTTCGCCGCGCTCGAGGGTTGGCAGCGCCGACCCAAAATGCCCTTTTGCGTCACGTGGCAAGAAGGAGTATGCGCATAGCTTGGCGCCAGGCCAAAGGCGGTGACCGCCGCCTGACGTTGACGGTCGCCTGGTGCGAGTGCGGCTTCATATGCCCGAGCGATCGGGCGAGGCTTGAGGTTTTGTTCGCCGATCCCACCGGGCGCGGTGCCATGCCCATGATCTATCTCGACCACAACGCGACCACGCCGATTGATCCGGCGGTTTTGGAGGCCATGTTGCCGTTCTTGCGGGGCGAGTTTGGCAACCCATCATCGGCCTACGCACTGGGTCGCCGCGCCGGCGAGGCGATCGCCCGCGCGCGCGGCGAAGTCGCCCGCCTGATTGGCGCTGGGCCGGAAGAGATCGTCTTCACCGGCAGCGCGACGGAAGCGACAAATCTGGCAATTCGTGGCGCTATCGGCAACGACCGCCACCGCACGGGGGTGGTGACCACCAGCATCGAGCATCCGGCGACGGACTCCTGTTGCAACCTCCTCGAATGCTCAGGCCACCCCGTGCACCGAGTCGGGGTCGGGACCAATGGCATTCTCGCGCCAGGGCGTGTCGCAGAAGTCCTCCATGACGGCACCGCCCTCGTCACGATCATTCATGCCCAGAACGAGATTGGTACCATTCAGCCCGTCGGCGAGATCGCTCGCCTGGCCAAGCGGCACGGGGCGCTGGTGCATACGGATGCGGCGCAGTCGGTGGGCAAGATCCCCGTGGATGTGGACGCGCTCGCGGTCGATCTCCTCACCATTGCCGGACACAAGCTCTACGGCCCCAAGGGCGTTGGTGCGCTCTTCGTTCGCAAGGAAACCGCCATTAGTCCGCTCATGGTCGGCGCCGGCCAGGAGCATGGCCTACGGCCCGGCACGGAAAACGTTGCCAACATCGTCGGCCTGGGCGCGGCTTGCGCGCTGGCGGCACAAACGCTGGGGCAGTTTGCCGGGCAAATGCGAAAGCTTTCCCTGACACTGCTTGCCCGCTTGCAGGCCGAGGTGCCGGGCCTCAGGCTCGTCGGCGACGCCCAGCAGCGCCTTCCTAACACGCTCAATGTCTTGTTTCCTGATGCCACGGGGCGCGCCGTTCTGGACGCTTGCCCCGATCTGATGGCGTCGACCGGCTCGGCCTGTCACGCGGAAAGCGAACAGCCCTCAAGCATTCTGACCGCGCTTGGAATTCCGCCTGGGATTGCCCTTGGCGCGGTGCGCCTATCGCTCGGCCGCTCAAGCACGGCCGCAGACGTCGAACGCGCGGCGTATCAATTGTCGGCAGCCTGGCGGCGCGTCAGAGCGTGACGCCTTTGCCACGAGCTCATGGAGGAGCAAAAGCATGAACGATCCGCAGATTCGGTTGAGCAGCCTGGCGCATGGCGGTGGCTGCGGCTGTAAGCTCGCCCCCGCCGTGCTGCAAAAACTCCTTGCCGATCAGCCGGCCACGGCGGCCTACAAGCAACTGCTGGTGGGAACCGAAACCGCCGACGACGCCGCCGTTTGGCAGCTCGACGAGAACACCTGCATCATTGCCACCACCGACTTCTTCATGCCGATGGTGGATGACCCCTTCGACTTCGGCCGCATCGCGGCAACGAACGCCATTTCAGATGTCTACGCCATGGGTGGGCGCCCGATCATGGCGTTGGCCATCCTCGGCATGCCCGTCGACAAGATTCCGCCGGAGATGGTGCGTTCCATCCTGAACGGGGGGGCGGCGATCTGCGCTGAGGCCGGTATTCCGGTGGCGGGAGGACATTCGATCGATTGCCCAGAGCCCGTTTATGGGCTTGCCGTGATCGGCACCTGTCGTCCCGAGCACGTGCGCCGCAACGCCGACGTGCGGCCGGGCGATGCGCTGATCCTCACCAAGCCGATCGGGGTCGGCATTTATTCGGCGGCGATCAAAAAGAGCGCTCTGGCAGCGGCTGGCTACAAGGAAATGATTGCCACGACGACCTTGCTCAATCGCATCGGCGCAGACCTGGCGCGAAATGAAGCGGTACACGCCGTCACCGACGTAACGGGCTTCGGGTTGCTCGGGCACGCCCTGGAAATGGCGCGCGGTTCCAAGCTCACGCTCAGCATCGACCTGGTCGCGGTGCCCTTGCTCGAACTGGCTGCAACCCTGGCGAAGGAGGGCTACGTGACCGGCGCCTCGCAGCGCAATTGGGTGAGCTACGGCACCGATGTGCTCTTGCCGCCGGGCTGCCCAGAGTGGCAACGCCATCTCCTCACGGACCCGCAGACGTCGGGCGGCCTGCTGGTTGCCTGCGCGCGCGAGCGTGCCGCCGAGACTGTGCAATCGATCAGGGCGGCAGGATACCCCGCCGCCTGCGTGATCGGTGCGGCAGAGACGGGCGCCGTCACGGTCCGCGTCGTCGCCTAGGCCCGGGAACGGCTAGGCCAGCGGGCACCAAGTCCCGAGCGCGTCCCTGAGGCCCGCCAAGGAGCTTTCGGCGAGGGGGATCAGCGGTTTTTCCGCGCGCTCGCAAAACGCCATCAGATAGCGGCGCGTCTCTGCGCCGATGCCCTCAAGCGAATGAAACACCACATCGGCGCGCTTGAGAATGGCGCTCAGGTCCGCCGCTTGCCCGTCGGCGTTGAGCGCACAATGCATAAAGATGGCGCCTCTCGATTGCCAATAGACCTCAATTTCGCCGACGGCGTGGGAGTGCCCGCCCACGTAAGCGATGCGCACCCCTGGGATCCGCGTCGGGATCACGGGCGCGGGCGCGCGCGGCGCCCAGGCGCCGAGCGCTGTAGCCGATCGTCGCCGAGGCCGACGTGCCGCTGCTCGCTCCACGAGGCTTCTGGTCCCGTGTCCCGTCTCGCTGACTATGCAATATTATGTAAATTTTACAAATGCAACCCGTCATCCCGTTGGATTGCTTCACCCCATAGCCTAAGGCTATGAGGGAGGAAATGAAGCCGGTCCTGATGACGACCAACCCCGATTTGATGACGGTGACGGAGGTGGCGGACTATCTTCGTGTCCGTGAACGAACGATTTATGAGCTGGTGCGCACGCAGCGCATCCCCAGCTGCAAGCTTTCCGGCAAGCTGCTGTTCCCCAAGCGTCTGATCGAGTTGTGGGTCGCGCAGTCTGCCGACTATCCGCAAGCGCAAACCCACCTTGCCGCACCGCCGCCGGTCATTGCTGGCAGTCACGACCCGCTTCTCGAGTGGGCTGCACGCGAATCAAAGTGCGGGCTCGCAATGCTGGTTGAGGGCAGCACTGGCGGACTACACAGCCTCTTGGCTGGCCATGCCGTTGCCTGCGGCCTGCATCTCATCGATCCCACCACGGGCGACTACGATGCGAGCCGGCTGGCGCGTAACCTGCCCGGCTTGGATTTCGTGGTGATCGAATGGGCGCGGCGGCGGCAGGGCCTGGTCGTCCCCCGTGGCAATCCGGCCCGCATTGGCGGCATCGGCGACCTCAACAAGACCACCGTCCGCGTGGCCACGCGGCAGGCGGGGTCGGGGAGCGCGCTGCTGCTTGCAAAATTGATTGCCGATGCAGGTTTTGCGCCGGAAGATGTGCACGTTGCCGGGACGCCCGTCAGCAGCGAAACCGATATCGCCGTGGCTGTGCGCGAGGACAAGGCCGATACCGGCCTGGCAATCGAGGCGGTGGCGCGGCAGCAGGGTCTCGACTTCGTCCCGCTGCAGTGGGAACGATTTGATCTGGTAGTGCGGCGCGTCGAGTACTTCGATCCACCGTTGCAGCGCCTGTTCGGCTTCGCGCGAAGCGAGCTGTTTGCCGAGCGCGCGGCCGCGCTGGGGGGCTACGACATCGCCAACGCCGGCATGGTCGTCTTCAATGGCCGGCGCTGAGACCGCCGCCTTGCGTTTTGTATCGAGGCGTTGCAGCGACAGGCCGTGGGTGCCAGCTGGCTGCGGGCCGCTCTTTCCTGCCACCCTGACGATCACTGCAGCGGCATCGATGCGATCCGATCACTCCCGGCTTGGCCGCCGCCGGGGACACCTATGCCGCGACCATGTTTTGGTCGCCACCCGGCGACGACAGGCGAGCGTTGCCGTCCTAGCCTGCCGAACAGTCGCGCAAGAGACAGGCCTCATCGCTGCCGGCCGCTGCCGGCAGGGCCGAGACGAAGGCGAGGGAAAGACCGAGGCTTGCGAGCGATAACAGGAGGAGGAGGCTTTTCATCTGATGCCTTTCTGGCGAACAGGTTGACGACTGCGGCCACACCTTAGCCAGCCGCTCATTTCGCGCCCATCGCCGAGCTTTGCCGGTTTTCGTCGGTTTTTTCCGGGACCTTTCCCGTCGTCGGACCCGCCGAGCGCCTAGAGCCAGAGCATGCCAGATGAAGACCGTTGCGCTGTGACATAGAGCACGCCAAAAGCTGCGCCTGGCGACCCAGCCAAGGCGCGCGAGCAAAGGCATGACGCACAGACCTATGGCGACGGTCGACGACCTTTGCGCCCTGGTTGCCCGGCAGGCAGACATGCTGCGGTTGCTGCGCTCGGTAGCAGAGCTCGGCTTACCGGACTGCTGGATCGGCGCTGGCTTTCTCAGAAATGCCGCTTGGGATGCGCTGCACGACCGCCTGCCAAATTGTGGGCGGCTGAATGACATCGATGTCGTCTTTTTTGATCGTGCCAATGCCGACCCGACGTTCGATGCGGCAATTGAAGCGCGATTGGCCGCGCGCTCACCAAACCACCCTTGGTCCGTAAAAAACCAAGCGCGCATGCATCTCAGAAACGGTGAGGAGCCCTACCAGGATACCGCGGCGGCGATCGCCCGCTGGCCGGAGACGGCGACGGCCGTTGCCGCGCGCTTGTTGCAAGGCCGCCTCGAGCTGCTTGCCCCCCATGGACTAGACGATCTCTTCGGCTTGATCGTTCGACCGACCCCGGCCTTCGCGCGGCGGCCGCTTGCCTTTGCCCGTCGTCTCCAAGCCAAGAATTGGCTGGCGCGCTGGCCGCGCTTGCGCATTGTCGATGCTTGAGGGCTGACGGGCTTCTATCTTGCTCACCA
>DASTMQ010000370.1:0-4869 GCA_035714005.1 Hyphomicrobiaceae bacterium | reverse complement strand
GCGCCCGCAGGATCTTGCCTTCCGCGTCGTAGATGGTGACGTGCTGCTCACTCAAGGCGACGATCGCCATTACCGGCGGGCCAGCGAGAGGACGGGAGGCCTCTTCCGCGTCTCGCCGCTCGCGGCTTTTTGCCTGAGCCGGTGCGCCGAGCGCCAATACCATAAGGGCCAGCAGCGTGATCCGCGCGGCAGTGACGCCTACTCTTTTAACGTTCTGTTTCATCTGGCCTTGCCGATCGAGCTTGAGAAGACTTGGACGCATCCCGCACACCAATTTGCTAGCGAACTTTAATTTAAAGAGCCTTGAGCGTCGCCGAGTTCCCCCTCCTCGTGGTTAGCGCCAACGACCATTCCTGGGGAATGCGCCGCCAGGACGGCAACCCTGCCAAAATGTCGAGCCCGACAAGCGTCGTGGTTCTGTCACGTAAGGTGTGCCCTTGCTGCATCATCCTCGCGTCTCCGCTTGCATTGTCGACGCCTGCCGGCTGCATGCGCCGCCATAGCCGCCCCTGGGCAGCCCGTCCGTACCAGTCTTCTTTACCTTGTCCGCGGGAGCGGCGGCGGATTGAGCGGCTTCCAGACCGCGGCCGACCAGGTTGGCGGCGTGCGATGGCGCGACGGCATGAACGCTACCCGTGGTAACGCCACCCTTGGTCATGACATGTCGAGGAGCTGCCACAGCCCGAAAAAGTCCGCGACCGAGCTCATCGTTGGGACCATCGTGGTTGGGACCATCGTGCCTCGCGGCGGCGTTTGGCCCGTTCCCGCCCCGATGGTGTTTGGCGGGAGCTAATTGTCGCGCGCTCATTTCTTGTCCCTCCGACTTTTCCCTCGGAAAAAGTGCCTCCGCAACCACAGGATCGGTTGTGCTCGGGAGGTCTACTAACAGCGACAGAGCTTAAGCATCTAACCCTCGATGATTGGCGTGGTTCCATCCGGCTCATCCCGCACCTTTGGGGGTGGTGATTCCGCACCGGGAGCAACGTGCAACGGCTGTGGTGTCGCCCGGAGTACGTGGCCCAGACTGCCCCAACCGATGCGTGGTTGGGTACCGGGGCAGGCCGCCCGATCTGCACTCTTGAAAAGCGCAAAAAGCGCTCGGCTTGACGCGGTATGGCGGAAATGCCCATCGTTGGGGCAACGAGGGATCGACAGATGCAAGGCGGGTCTCAGATTGCCATCATTGGCGCCGGGATCGGTGGGCTGGCGCTGGCCGGCCTGTTGACGCGCCAGGGCGCCAAGGTGACGGTCTACGAGCAGGCAGCGGGCTTCGAGCGCCTTGGCGCGGGCATCCAAATGAGCCCCAATGCCATGCACGTCCTGCGCGCCCTGGGATTGGAGCCCCTGCTGCGCCGGCTCGCCTTTCAGCCGCCCGCCTGGACCCACCGCGTCTGGGACACGGGCGAACACCTGGGCGACCTCACCTTCGGCGCCGAGGCCGAGCAGCGCTACGGCGCGCCCTACCTCTTGATGCACCGCGGTGACCTGCACGCCGCCATCCTCTCGGCCGTGCCTACGAGCGTGATCCGCTTCAACAAAAAGCTCAGCGATATCGTCCCCAGCGCCAGCGCCGTCGACCTTGTCTTTGCCGATGGCAGCCGGGCCACGGCCGACGGCGTGGTCGGGGCCGATGGCGTGCATTCGCGGGTGCGCGAAATCCTGCTCGGGCCCGAGCGTCCGCTCTTCACGGGCCGCGTCGCCCATCGCACGGTC
Organism: Hyphomicrobiaceae bacterium; assembly: GCA_035714005.1. Taxonomy (GTDB): domain Bacteria; phylum Pseudomonadota; class Alphaproteobacteria; order Rhizobiales; family Hyphomicrobiaceae; genus AWTP1-13. The sequence goes on along the minus strand of DASTMQ010000370.1, from coordinate 3,156 downwards.
TTCCCAGCGGCCCTGCTCGGCGAGTTTGCCGTCGACACCTGTACGAAGTGGTGGGGCCCTGACCGGCATATCGTCGTCTACCCCGTCAACCCACGGCGCGATGAAATTTACTTCGTCACCAGCGTGCCGGATCCCCACTGGGACGTGGAGTCCTGGTCCCAGCGCGGCGAGATGGCCGAAGTGGTAGAGGCGCTCGCCGGCTTCCACTCGGACGTGCAGCGGCTGCTGGCGGCCTGTCCGCAGGTCCACAAATGGGCCTTGTTCGAGCGCGATCCCCTAGCGCGCTGGAGCGAGGGTGCGATCGTGCTGCTCGGGGACGCCTGTCATCCGATGACGCCCTATATGGCCCAGGGGGCCGCCAACGCGCTCGAAGACGCCGCCGTGCTCAGCCGCTGCCTGCAGGAGACCGCTGACCCGGCGGTCGCCTTTAAACGCTACGAGGCAACCCGGCTTGAGCGAACGGCGCGCATCCAGCTCACCTCGCGCCAGAACACTTGGGGCAAGCAGGCCGGCGATCCCGGCTGGGTTTACGGCTACGATGCTTGGGCAACGCCAATTGCCCAACCCCTGCCGGTCTCGGCGTGAAGGTCGCGGTTAACCGAGCGGGGCCAAGAGCCAGGCCGCGATCGCCAACAACGCCGCCGCTGCCGCCCACAGGGCCCGCCGGCTCCAGCGGTCGTGGCGCGCTTGCGCCGCTGCCAAACGCTCGATCGTCTCCTCATCGAGCCTGAGGCCCGCCCGCGCCGCCTCGGCCAGCGCCTGCGCCACGCGCTCGCCCTGCTCGAGCAGACGTGGGACCTCTGCCACGACCTTGCCCATCAGTTCGGCGCCTTCGCCCGCCTCCTTCAAACGGCCGGCCATGCCGTAGTTGGCCTCCACCCACGCCTTGGCGACGGGTTCGGCCGCGTTCCAGATGTTGAGCTCGGGATCGAGCGAACGGGCGACCCCCTCCGCCACCACCATGGTCTTCTGCAGCAGCAGGAGCTCCGGGCGGGTCGCCATGTCGAACACTTCCGTGTAGGCGAAGAGCTGGCCCAACAGGTCGGCAATCGAAATTTCCGAGGCGGTGCGGCCATGGATCGGCTCGCCGATCGCGCGCATGGCTTGGGCGAAGAGCTCGACGGGCTGGTGCGGCGGCACATAGCCGGCCTCAAAGTGGATGCTGGCGGTCCGGCGATAGTCACGCGTGATAAGGCCGTGCAGAATTTCGGCCAGGAACCGGCGCTCCTTGGGCCCCAGGCGGCCCATGATGCCGAAGTCGACGGCGATGATCTGGCCGGCGGCATCGACCAAGAGATTGCCCTGATGCAGATCGGCGTGGAAGAAGCCGTCGCGCATGGCGTGGCGCAGAAACGAACGCAAGAGTGTCAGGCCCAAGTGCCCGAGGTTTAGTCCGGCGGCGCGCAGCGCCGCATGATCGGCAATGGGGATCCCGTCCACCCACTCCGTCGTCAGCACGCGCTTGGAGGTGCGGCGCCAGTCGACGGCGGGAACACGAAAGCCGCCATCGGCGAGCAGCTGGTCATCCTTGATATTGTCGGCCATCTCGGACATGGCGGCGGCCTCGAGCCGCAGGTCCATTTCAATTTCGACGGAGTGCGCCAGGGTCTCCACCACCACCAGCGGCCGCAACCGGCGCGAGGGCGGATGGAAGCGCTCGATCTGCCGGGCGGCGAAGCGGTAGCTGTCGAGGTCGCGGCGGAAGCGCTTTTCGATGCCGGGCCGCAGAATTTTCACGGCGACGTTGCGACGACCCTCCTCGTCGAGCACGACCGCCTTGTGCACCTGGGCGATCGAGGCCGCCGCAATGGGCGGGCCGAACTCGGCGAAATGATCCTCGATCTTGCCGCCGAGCGCCTCCGCCACGGCGGCGCGCGCCTCGCTCATGGCAAAGGGCGGCAACTTGTCCTGCAGATGGCGCAGATCCTCGGCGAGCTCGGGCCCGATCAGATCGGCGCGCGTTGCCAGGAATTGCCCGAGCTTGATGTAGCTGGGGCCGAGGCTTGTGAGGGCGTCGGCCACCCGGGTTTCCTTCGGCTGGGAGCGGTTCAGCGGCCACGCCAGGATACGCAGTGGAAGCGTTGCCGCGCGTGCCACCTGCAACACGAACGGCACCCGCGTGCCGGGCGGGACGAAGCGGACGCCGTGCTGGGCCAGCACCGCGCCGGCGCGGGTGAGCCGGAAGATGTTGCCGAGTGCCGTGGCCATCCTGACCCGTGCGCTCCTGGTGGAAAGCGGCAAGGTATGGGGCGACATTGCCCCAGGCGGGCCACAGGTCAAGCGGCAAGCGGGCCCATAGTTTGCGGCCGATTGGCCCTTGGGTTGCGCCGACGGCTCTTGGGTGCGCGCCGACGCGCGCCCATTGTTTTGCACCCACGCGGTCTTAGGGCTGCGCCGACGCCCCTTTGGGGGCCTCGCCTCCAAACGGCTAGAGCCGCCAGCCCGAGTGGATGGCGGCAATGCCGCCCGTCAAATTGCGAAAGCTGACGCGCTGAAAGCCGCAGCTTTCGATCATGCCGGCAAAGCGGCGCTGGTCGGGAAAGGCGCGGATGCTTTCGACCAGGTAGCGATAGGGTTCGGCCGCGCCGGCGGCCAGGGCACCGAGCCGCGGAATGATTTCGAAGGAATGAAAATCGTAAAGCCGGTCGAGCAGGGGAACCTCGCAGCAGGAAAATTCCAGGCACAAAAAGCGCCCGCCGCGCTTGAGGACCCGGCGCGCCTCGGCGAGCGCCTTGTCGATGCGCGTCACATTGCGGATGCCAAAGGCGATGGTAAAGGCCTCGAAACTTCGGTCGGCAAAGGGCAGCGCCTCGGCGTTGCCGATGGCGAAAGCGGCCCGGGCGGCGAGACCGGCCTGGCGCAGGCGCCCTCTGCCGACCTCGAGCATGGCCGGATTGATGTCGCACAGGGTTGCCCGACAGCCCCGACCGCCGCCGCTGAGGGCCTTGAGGGCGATGTCGCCGGTTCCGGCGGCGACGTCGATCAGCTCGAAGGGCCGTTGCGAGCGGGGCGGGTTCAGCCAGGTGATGAGATCGTCCTTCCAGAGCCGGTGCAGGCCGCCGGACATCAGGTCGTTCATCAGGTCGTAACGGGCCGCAACCGTGGAAAAGACCTGGTTGACAAGGCCCTGCCGGGTTTCGGCTGCAACCTGGCGAA
>DASTMQ010000369.1:0-6659 GCA_035714005.1 Hyphomicrobiaceae bacterium | reverse complement strand
CGCTTTTTGCCTTGGCGCCCCAGGCGCCGTCGATAGTGCCGGGATCGCAACCCACCACCGAGCCCAACAGCTGCTCGGCATCGCGCTCTGCGCCAGCCGGCATCTGCGGCTCGACAAAATAAAAGCGCGCCCTCGGCGCGGAGTGTTTCCAGGGCACTTGCCGATTGCGCGTTGGCGTCGTTGCGCCGGCGATCGAGAGGGAGCCAAATCCTCGCCCGGTGAGGGCATGTGCTTGATGAGGGCGGCGGCAAACGGTGAGTTCGCCCTCCGCCGTCCAGCGCCACGTTGCCGGGTTGGATCGAAAAGGCGAGCAACGAGCCGATGCCCGAACCGACCGCGGCAGACCCCGCCCGATATCGGCCGAGCGCATGCCGATGGCGCGGGCCCACATTCTATTTGCCGAGGAGCTTCCTGGCGGCTGCCGCCGGCAGCAGCTGCCCGGCCAGGACCTGGTCCGCAAGCGCGTCGAGGCCGCGATCCTGCCCCGCGCGGATGCGCTCGCTGACAAGATCGGCGGCGGCGCGCGCAATCAAATAGCGCGCCCGCCGGCGCCGGCGTTGCCTGTGGTCGACCTGCAGTCGCGCCGCCGCCGCGGCGATGGCTTCGACGAGGGCGGCAACGCCCTCCCCGGTGGTGGCGGTGGTCTTCAAGACTGGTACTTTGGCGCGTGGTCCGGCGCGCAGGGAGGCGGCCCCGGTCAGTTGATGGAGGGCGCGATCGGCGCCCTCGCGGTCGGCCTTGTTGACGACCATGATGTCGGCGATCTCGAGGAGCCCGGCCTTCATGGCCTGGATATCGTCGCCAAGGCCGGGCGCCATGACCACGACGCGCACGTCGGCGACCTCGGCCACGTCGATTTCGCTCTGTCCAGTGCCGACCGTCTCGAGCAGGATCGCATCCTTGCCGGCCGCGTCGAGCCCGTCGATGACACGCACCGCCGCCGGGCACAGGCCGCCGAGGTGGCCGCGGTTTGCCAGCGAGCGCATGAACACGCCATCATCATCAAGCGTTGCCGACATGCGGATCCTGTCGCCGAGGATGGCGCCGCCCGAGACGGGGCTTGAGGGATCTACGGCGATGATGCCAACGCTCTTGCCGGCTTGGCGCAGGTGCGAGGTATAGGCATTGACGAGCGTCGACTTGCCGGCGCCCGGCGGTCCGGTGAACCCCACGATGAGGGCGTGGCCGAGGTGTGGCCCGAGTTCCTTCAGCAGGGCGGGCAGATCGGGCGAGAGCCGCTCGAGTTCGGTCACGACGCGGGAGGTGGCGCGCCGATCACCGCCCCGCATGCGCCCAACGAGGGCGGCGAGGTCGGCGGACGCGGCTTGGGAAACCTTGGCGGCTTTCGTCTTGGTCGGCATGCCTCGCCTGATTAGCGGGCCTCGACCGGCGCGGCAATGCGGGCGGCTGCCTCCGGGCGAGGCGCCGCCCGTAAAAAATTGCTATCCCGGTCCCCTGTTGTCGTCTTTGCGCGACGGTGGTCCGCGGCGCGGCTGGTCGTTTGCGGGCGGGCGCACCGCGGGCAGCTGGCTGGGTTGGGGGGCGCGCACACCCGCGGGTGCTCCCATACTCGGTGCCGTCGGCCGCAGCGTGGGGCTCGGGGCGCTGTAGGCCCGTGGGGTTCCCGCCGGCGTACCGCCGTAGGCCCGCTGATTGAGGCCGGGCGGCGGCCCTCGGCCGCGCTCGGCTTCCCCAACGCCCGACGGCGGCCGCTGGCGATTGCGATTGTTCCAGTCGCCGGGCGCGGTCTGCGGCCGGCGCTCACGCGAGGCCTCGTTCGCCGGCGCGCGGACCGAGGGCGGGCTCGGGCCAACGGTGGCGGCAGGTCCCGGGGCTGGTTGTGCGCCGGGACTGCCGAGCCCTGGCGCAGGGTTCCGTTCGGGCGTGGGGACGCGCGTTCGATCGCTTGCGGCGCCGCGATCGGGGCTGTCGCGTCCAAGCGAGCGGCCGGCGGCGTTGCCGGCATTGGGATCGACGGCGGTCGGGCGGTGAATGCGCGCACCCCCCTCGGGTCGGTCGACAAAGCGCGGCTTATATACGGAAATTTCGGCGCCCTGCGCGCGCGCCCGGGGAAGGCTCGAGGCTTGCGGGCTATCGACCGCCTTGATGCGCATGCGCACCACCGGGCGTCCCGTCATGCGCTCGAAGCGTTTCACATCGAAGCCGGCATTGACGAAGCGCCCTTCAAACTTGCGGTGCGCACGGAAGGGATGCGAGCTGCGGAACACTTGATTGGCTTGGCGGCGCGGAACCAGGTAGCGGTGGAGGCCCGGCAAAATCAACTGGTGCGGGCGCACGAAGCACCAAACCGAGTGGTAGCGGGGCGCGCTGTAAAAGCCGGTATCGAACAAAAGGTCGCCGCCCGCGCCCCAGTGCGCGTCCGGCGGCAGGGGCGCCCAGCCCACGTAGTCATCGCTGCCGCGCCAGGCCACCCAGGCCGGACCCCATTCGGTATCCGGTATCCAGATCCAGGCGCCATTCTCGTCGATTAGCCAGCGGCCGTAGTGAAACGGGGCCCAGCCCCAAGGCTCTTCCGCTTCCCAGTACCAGCCGAAATCGTCGGTATAGACCCACATGCCGTGGGCGTAGGGGCGCCAGTCCGCATCGACCCTAGGGCGCCAAACGGTGCCCCAGACCGGGTGCTCGAACCACTGCCCATAAGGTTCAAGCTGCTCATAGAAAAGATCGATGTCGACGGCCCGATCCTGCGCCGTGGCCGGTTGGGCAGCGAGTGTCAGCAGGGCAAAAAGCGCCGCCAGCAACAGGCGCACGCGCGGTCTCGATACCTTCGGGATCATCGCCATCGTCCTCGCCTCCTCCCAAGCCCCGCAAGGTTTCGCCTTGCTCATTTGGCAATTGCCTTCTCCCGCCATTGCCTGCCGCTTGGCACGAGCGCGGGCTAGTTTGCCCGTTCCGTCCACCAGGTATCGACATCGACGCCGGCCAGAGGCGCCACCCCGGGCAAGCGCAGGTGGCTCCAGTAGGCCACCCAGACGCGCGGCAGGTAAAACAGGGGAATAACGTAGTCCCCCGACAGCAGGGCGCGGTCGAGCGCGCGTACGGCGGCTACGAAATCGTCCGCGGCTTCTGCCTGCAGCAGGGCATCGATCATGGCATCGACCGCGGCATTTTCCACCCCTGGATAGTTGAGCGTCCCCTCGATACCGGCGGCCTTGCTGCTCCAGCGGTTGATCTGCTCGTTGCCCGGCGACAGGGAAGCGCCCCAGGTCCATTGAATCATGTCAAAGTCGTAATTTTTGAGGCGGGCCCAGTATTGCGAGGTATCGACCTGTCGGATGCGCACGCTAATGCCGAGCCGCTCGAGTGTGCGCGCGTAACTCAGCATCAGGCGCTCCTGCTGCCGCGTTTGGGCGAGAAATTCGAAGCTGAGCGGGCTGCCGTCCTTCACCAGGGTATTGTTCTCCAAGCGGTAGCCGGCCTCGCCCAGAAGCTTGAAGGCGGCCTGCATGTTGGCGCGGTTGTCGCCGCCGCCGTCATTGTTGGGAAAGCGGTAGCTGCCGGCCAGGATCTCCGCCTTCACGTCTGTTGCGAACGGCGCCAGCAGAGCGCGCTCGCGCGCATCGGCCGGCCGGCCGGCCGACGACAACTCGGAGCGTTCAAAAAAACTCTGCGTGCGCTGGTAGAGCCCGTTGAAGAGGTTGCGGTTGATCCACTCGGCGTCGAACAAAAGAATAAACGCCCGCCGCACCCGCTCATCGCGGAAGGCCGGCCGGCGCGTATTGAACACCAGCGCCGACATGCCCGCCGGCAAGCCCGTTTCGAACTCGCGCTTGACCACGCGGCCTTCGGCGACCGCGGGGAACCGGTAGCCTTCGAGCCAGCGTCCCGGATCCTCCTCCACGCGCATGTCGATTTCGCCGGCCTTGAAGGCCTCAAACAGCGAGGCGGCGTCGCGGAAGTATTCGACGCGAACTTCATCGAAGTTGAAACGACCGCGCGCGACGGGGAGGTTGGCACCCCACCAATCGGGGATGCGCTTGTAGGTGATGGACCGGCCGGCGTCCACGCGCGCCACCGTGTAGGGGCCGTTCCCGATCGGCGCCTCCAGGCTCGTTTGCTCAAAGGTGTCCAGATTGGTCTTGTGCTTAGGCAGGATCGGCATCAAGCCGAGGATCATCGGGATTTCCCGGTCGCCGGCGGCGTCAAAGGTGAAGCGCACGGCGCGCTCAGAGATCTTCTCGGCCCGCGCCACCTTGGCATAGTGCGAGCGGTGATAGGGCCAACCCTTTTGCTTGAGAACTTCATGGCTGAACAGAACGTCCTCCGGGGTGATCGGAGCGCCGTCGGAAAAGCGCGCCTCGGGGCGCAGATGAAAGGTTATTTGCGATCGGTCCTCCGGCAGCTCCACGCTTTCGGCGATTAGTCCGTAGAGGGAGAAAGCCTCATCGCCGCTGCGCGTGAGAAGGCTCGCATAGACGTATTCGCGCATGCTCGCCGGTGACACGCCCTTGATGATAAAGGGGGTCAGGCTGTCGAAGGTGCCGAGCGTGCCCAACACCAGGCGACCGCCCTTTGGGGCATCGGGATTGACGTAGGGAAAATGCGTGAAATGCGGGCCGTGCTTGGGGGTGCCATGCATGGCGATCCCCTGCACGGGGGCGGCTATGCTCGGGCCCAGCGGGCAGAGCGCAAGAAACAGTAGGGCGAGGAGGCTCTTGGTGTGCGTCATTTGGCGTGAAAATGGGGGGTGGCGGGGCCCGCACCAGGGCGGCGGCGATGGGAGCGGCATTCTAGCACAAGCTCGACGCGACTAGGGCTTGCGGCCGCGGGGGCGAAGCGTGGCGGTCTCGCCACGTTTCCCCTGGCAAGGCCCAAGCTAGAGCGCAAACCTTGGGGTTACGGTCACGGGATTGCCGTAATCCGAACCTTACTGCCACCTGGGCGCGGATCAGGCGCGAGACGTGATGAGGGTGGGGCCAAGCCAGCCGGTATGGGCCGGCGGTGCAGGGAGAGGTCAAAAGCGATATGAGGCAGTTCATTTTTCCATCGATGACACTGGGCCGGGCGCGTGTGGCGGGCGCGCTGGGGGGAGCCGTGATGTTGGGAATCACCGTGCTGTTGGCACCTGCAGGGGCTCAGCAGCCACCGCCGCCGGCGAAAAAGGCGCCGGCGCCACCCGCGGCGGCCGCCCCGGCCCCCGCACAGAAAGCACCGGCTGCCGCCGCCCCGGGCAAAGCACCGGCGACCGCGGCTGCCACACCGCCGCCGGGACAGCCGCAGAGCGCCTGGGTCAAGCTGTGCGAAAAGGCAACCGCGACGCAAAAGACCAAGGACGGCAAAGACGAGAAGAAAGACCTCAACATTTGTCTGACGCATCATGAGCGCCTCGACGGCAATTCGGGCATGGTGTTGGTCTCCGCCGCCGTGCGGCAGGTCGAAGGCCAGGACAAGCAAGCCTTCATGGTGATGGTACCGCTCGGCATGATGCTGCAGCCGGGCATGCGCGCCACGCTCTACCCCAAGGACCTGTGGGAGAAGGCGCAAAAGAACGAAAAGGTCGACGAAGCGAAACTGAAAGCCTTGAGCCTCGCCTATACGCTCTGCCACCCGGCGGGCTGCACGGCGGAGACGGAGGCCACGCCGGACCTTTTGAACGATCTGAAAAAGGGCGGTGGACTGATGGTTTTTGCCATCAATGCGTCCGGCGCGCCCGCCGCCTTCCCGGTGCCGCTGGTTGGCTTCGAGCAGTCCTATGCCGGGCCGCCGGTCGATTCGCAGAAATATAGCGAGGCACGGCGCTCGCTGATGCAGCAAATCGCCCAACGCCAGCACGAGATGATTGAAGAATACAAAAAGCAGCAAGCGGCCAAGGAAGGCGCTACCGGCTCGGTGCCTCCGGCAGCCCCGCCGGCCAAAAAATAAACCGCACCCGCGCGGCCATGAAAATCAAAAACGGCTGCCCGCGCGGGCAGCCGTTTTTCGTTGGCCTGAAAGGTGCGCGGCCGTCAGTGCGGGTGCTGCAGGAACAGCGGCCGGTAGGTGCCGTCTTCTCTGAGCGCGAACATCTCGCGCACCTGCGGGTGGCGCAGCGGAGTGCCCGAGCTGTCGGGCAGCAGGTTCTGTTCGGAGACGTAGGCGATGTACTCCGTTTCGGCATTCTCCGCGAGCAGATGATAGAAGGGCTGGTCCTTGCGCGGGCGCGCCTCCTCGGGGATCGCCTGCCACCACTCCTCAGTGTTCGCAAAAATCGGATCGATGTCGAAAATGATGCCGCGAAATGGGTAGAGCCGGTGCCGCACCACCTGGCCCACCTGGAACTTCGCGCGCCGGACATCGCCCATGTGCTTCGCCCACGTGAAGGGTCCGCCATGCTTGGCGCTTAGCCCCTTCCGGGGGGCCGCGTCAATGCGTCAACGTCGAGCCGACGCGACAACACCGCGGTTTGGCCCGCTGTTTGCCGTTTTTACAGGCCGTAGAGGGCCTTGCGTTCGGGGTCGCGGCTGGCGACCAGGGTGGCGAGGTCGACGATGACCTTGGCTTGCTTCCAGGTGGCATCGTCCTGCATCTTGCCGTCTATCATTGCCGCGCCGCTGCCGTCCGGCATGGCCTCGACGATTCGCTTCGCGAAAGCCACCTCCTGTGCATCGAGACTGAACACGCGCTTGGCGATGTCGATCTGGCTGGGATGCAGGGTCCAG
>DASTMQ010000368.1:0-4758 GCA_035714005.1 Hyphomicrobiaceae bacterium | reverse complement strand
TGGGCTCGCCCTGGTTGCCGCCGTTGCCGAGCTGCACGGCGCGCGCATTGCCCTGGGGGATAACGGCTCCGGCCTGATTGTGGAGGTGCGCTTTTCAGCGCCGACCGGGGCGCGGCACGAGCCGCTCGAAACGGCCGTCCTGCCTTAGGCTCTGGGCGTCGATTTACGAAATCGTATAGCCGGCGCAACCCCCCGGAAAAGTGGCTTGCGCTAACTTTGGCGGCTACGGGGCCGGCGAAGAGGTTTTGCTTGCCCGCACGCGGCTAGTTAAGGAGATGACCAATGCCGGATCACAACCCGGACCACCGCCATGCCTGGGAGGGTGCGTTCGTTCTGCCCAAAGCAGGCTCCAAGTCGAAGCTCAAGGCGGGCCTGCTCGCCAGCGTCGCCGCGGCTGCGCTGTTTGCCGCCACCGTGCATTCGATCCGCGCCGAAGCGCCCCAGCTCAAGAGCGCCACGGCTTTGCTGGCCGCCGCGACAATCCCCGCGCCAGCCTCCGGCTTTGCCGATCTCGTCGCCAGCGTCAAGCCGGCGGTCGTCTCCGTGCGCGTGAAGGCGGATATGGCGCCGCAGCTGATGTCGGATGATGACGTCGGCCGGCCGTTCGAGAAATTCTTCAAAGACTTCGGCGGCAGGGGCGCCATGCCGAAGGGCAATGGCCCCCACGAGCTCGTGCAGGGGCAGGGCTCGGGCTTTTTTGTCAGTGCCGACGGCTACATCGTCACCAACCACCACGTGGTCGACAAGGCCGTAAAGGTCGAGATCGTCACGGACACTGGCGCGACGCTCGAGGCCAAGGTGATCGGCGGCGATGCCAAGACCGACCTGGCGCTGCTCAAGGTCGACGGTCGGGCCGATTTCCCGTTCGTTGAGCTGGCCGACGGCAAGCCGCGGGTCGGCGAGTGGGTCGTGGCCATGGGTAATCCGTTCGGCCTCGGCGGCACGGTTACGGCCGGCATCGTTTCCGCCCACGGCCGCAATATCGGCGCCGGCCCCTACGACGATTTTCTGCAGATCGACGCGCCCGTGAACAAGGGTAACTCCGGCGGTCCGACCTTCAACACCAAAGGTGAAGTGGTGGGCGTCAATACCGCAATCTTCTCGCCATCGGGAGGATCGGTTGGCATTGCTTTTGCTGTTCCGGCGAGCACGGTCAAGGCGGTCGTCGACCAGCTAAGGAGCAATGGCCGCGTCGAGCGCGGCTGGCTCGGCGTGCAGGTCCAGGCCATGACGCCGGAAATCGCCGATAGCCTTGGTCTCGACAACGCCAGCGGCGCCCTGGTTGCGGAAGCGCAGGCCGACAGTCCCGCGGCGAAGGCGGGTCTCAAGTCGGGCGACGTGATCAGAAGCCTCGGCTCGGCACGCATTGAGGACGGCCGCGATCTCGCGCGCAAGGTCGCCGGCATCGGCCCCAACGCGTCGGTTGAGGTTGGCTTCGTGCGCGATGGCAAGGAGCTAAAGGTCACCCTCAAGCTCGGCACACTCAAGGACGACAGCGTCCGCAAAGCCAAGCTGAGCGATAACGCTGATGCGGGTCCCCCCGTGCTCGGCTTGACCATAGCGCCGGCGGCAAAGGTCGAAGGCGCCGGTGATAAGGGGCTTGCCGTGCTCGGGGTCAATGCCAACAGCAAGGCCGCCGAGATCGGATTTCAGGAAGGCGACGTCATCCTGAAGGCTGGCAACAAGGAGATTTCGCGCCCTGAGGATTTCAAGGCTGCCATGTCGGAGGCCAAGGCCGCAGGCAAGAAGAACGTGCTCGTGCTCATGAAGCGCGGCACGGCGCTCTCTCATCTCGCCGTCCCCGTCGCGATCGGATAGGCCTCGAACGCTCCTGTCCGAAGTCTTCGCCGCTAAGCTCGGAGGCCGCAAGGGCCTCCGAGCCCGTCGCGTTTACAGCCTGCGGGGGAATTGCCACTCAACGCCTGCGCCGAGGCAGCCGGTGGCAAAGGGCAAGCGTGCAGCGGACCAGGCTGCGGGGTCAGCGAATGGGGCAGCGTCGGCTAGAACTTGAAGTTGAGGCCGACCTTCACCTGCTGCACGTCGCGCTCGAGCTCAAAAGCCCGGGTACCAACAAACCCCGGCAGCGTTCGGTCGGAGAGCCCAACGAAGTCATACTCGAATTTTGCCGTCCAATTGGGCGCCAGAGCATATTCGAAGCCGCCGCCGACCACCCACACGCCGGTGGTATTGGAGGCGCTGACCGAAGCGCCGGTGGTGAGTTGGGTGATGCTCGCCTCGTTGCGGACCCAGCCGCCGCCAACCTTGATGAAGACAAGGGTGCGGTCCAAGGCCAGGCCGATACGGCCGGCAAGCGTGCTGATCCATTCGATGTCGGCGGTGGCGTGCAGGGGCCCGATGACGCCGGGGACCGTAATCGTTCCCGCGGCATCGATGGACGTCCAATCGAAATCCCACTCCACGCCCAGGACCAGGTTGCCAATTTGATAGTTGTAGCCGACTTGGACCCCACCGATGAAGCCGTTGCTGTCCCGGTCAAAGCTTATGGTCGTTTGATTGTCGCTGAGTGAGCTCGACGCCCAGGCGCCACCGATGTTGCCACCGAGATAGAAGCCTCGCCAGGTGACGGGCGGCGGCAGGGGCACGACCGTGAAATCCAATTGGGTGGGGCCGCCGTAGGGACCGTCGGCAAAGGCGCTTGTTGCGAGGGCGGCGACCATGCCGGCTGCCAGAGGAAGGATGGAACGCCTAGGGTGGGTCAGCATCTGGCTTGCGTCTCCGATATGACTACGACGTACCCAAAGTCTTGACTTGCAAAGCAAGCAAGACCCTTCGGGCCTCAAGGACCGAAAATTGTCGGACGAACGCAATACGAGATTGGCGCGGCCGCGGTGTCGCAATGAGAACCCGAGCCAGCGTCGACAAAATACGTGAATTAAGTCTTGTCCGCACGCAAAATTTCTTGCCCTAGAAACTTTGCTGCAGGCGTTGTGAACAAATTTGCTGCGGCCGGAATAGTTGTAGGAATTGAAGCGGTTTTAAGTTTTTCTTTAGAGAACCTGAAGAGCGCGTTGCATGCAGATTGGCAACAGATGCGCGCATTCCCGCCTCGGGCCCATACCTCGCGCGCCTCTATGTGCCGGTGTCGCATCCCCCAGCTTGGCGCCAAAAGTTAGATTAACCGGCCCGACCCTGGGCCAGCGCATGCGTGTGCCTGCGATGGGCTTGCGGCCGCTGGGCGCCGCGGAGGCGCTTATCTAGAAGCGCAGGCTCAATCCGAGCAGCGGCCCGTGCTGCACCACGTCGTATTCGTACTTGTTTGCCCCGGAGCCTTTTTCAAAATCCACGCTCAGGGCGCGGTATCCCAGCACGCCGGAATAGGTGACACCGTTGCGCACGGCGAAATCGAAGCTGTAGGCGGCGAGCACATTCCAGGAGAATTGGCTGCCGGCATCGAAACCGCCCACATCGGCCCGCAGCAGCAATTCCTGACCGGGCGCCAAGGCGTGACGAATTCTGAAGCCGACAAGGGGATCGACCCAATCTACATCGCCGCCCCTGGCGATCGCCCGGTTTCTGGAGACCACCAAGCCGTTGAGGTCCAAGCTGCCCGTGAGGGCGAATTTGATGTCAATATCCTGGTGCCAGTATCTGGCGCCGGCCAAAAGGTCGACGGCTGTATAGGGCTGGAAGACCGCTGCGTCTTTAAGGCTGCCGCCGCTTGCCGACGACCATCTCGCGATCTCGTAGGCGGCCCCGCCTTCGATGATCGCCAGCGTGGCATCGACATCGGCGTCCGCGCCCACGGTCAGGTTGCGGACGGACCTCGACACGCTCGCATCGACGCCCACCTTGGCATAGAAAATATCGTTGTAGAGCGCGAGCGGTCCCCGGCGCGCCTCGGCATAGCTCATGAAGGGAACGCGCTCGAGATGCTCGAGCAGCTCGAAAGGATCGACGTCAACATTAACGGTCCGGCCCTTGGCCGTGATGTCTCCCTGCAGGAAGGGGAGCCAGGCATAGGGCGTGAAGCTGAGCGTCCACGGCGCGGGCGGCGCGCTTAGGGCTGGCGGTAGGGGGCCTGACCCGAGATCTGCGCCGAAGGCCGTTGTTGCTGCCGCTATGCTGGCTGCCGCTGCGAGGAGCGTAACGGTGGGGCGCGCGGAAAAGATTGCCATCGACCTACTCCAGTTTGGAAAGGTGCCGTTCCGAAGACGTGGGACAATGGTTAGTCATCGTTGTGATTCGTCAAAAATCACAACCGGTTAGATGGCGCGGCGGGCCGCCCTAAATCGAATTGAAGGCTTGGCGTTGCTGGCATGCAACGCGACCGCGGGTCGTCGCCGGGTGCCTCGCAACGCAGGCCAGCCGATCCTGATTGCGGCTAACGAGAACCGCGCCAACACCCGTGCGCAACTGCGCCGATGCTTCTGACCGGGGGGCGACGTCTATGCCGGGGGTGCGAGCCGCATTGCCCTCGAGGGCTATCTTGAAGGCAACGTCGGGGTTTGGCGGCAGCAATCGGGGGCGCCTGGCGATCGACCGGCGTGCGGAATGCCTTGGCGTGTGTGCTTGAGCTCGGCCTTTATTGGACCACGGTCCAATAGAGCCGGCCCGGAGATCTCGCTAGAGCTCCAACAGGCAGCGGTGTTCTCGCCTTGGCGCAGATTGAACTCCCAATGCTCAAGCAACTCCGGAGAACGACGATGGTCCGTGCACGATCGACCCTTCCCATCCTTTCTGCCGCCGCGGTCGGCTTCACGCTTGGCGCCTCAAGCCTTGCCATTGCTAACTTCGGCA
>DASTMQ010000367.1:0-6639 GCA_035714005.1 Hyphomicrobiaceae bacterium | reverse complement strand
TCGACCACGGGCACATCCGTGACGATCCCCAGCGCGGCATCCAACAGCTCGCGGACTTTCTTCTCGCGATCCTCGCGCGTCTCCGTCCACAGCGGCTTGACCAGAAAATCGGCCTCGGGGGGCAGCTTCTTGGCTTCGCCGCGATGGCGCGCGGTATCCTGCAAAATGGCGTCGACCGCCCGCATCAGACGCTGCGCCTGCTCATAGCCGACCTCGCCCGCGCGCGGGTCCTTCGCCGGCTCGGCGGGCTGGCCGGGCCCGGCCGTGGGCGGCGGCGCCCCCGGCTGCGGCGGCTGGTCGGCGCCAGCCTCGCCTTTGCGCCCGATCAGGTCGCCAATGCCATCACGCTGCGCCGTCTGGGCCGTGCCGGGCCCGGGAAAGGCCCCGCTAAAGGCCACGAGCGAAAGCGCCACGCCGACGGCCAACCTGGCGTGAGCCCGGCGGTTGCTGATGACCATGAGCCCGCACCTCCTGCTAGGCCCACAACTTGGTCGAGCAAATCGACTTTTTCGTGGTGTGGAGAGCCCCCTAGCCGTTGACGCGGGCGTTGGCGGCCAGCACCAGGCTCAGGAGGTCGGCATTCACTTGGCGCGCGTCGGTGAGAACAACCATGTGCGTGATGTCCTGACCGAGGCCCTTGATTTTGGCGGGCTTGAGGCGGGCATCGAAGGGATGATCCCCCAAAGCCAGGCCGAGGCGCACCTCTTGGGCGGTGAGCGCCACGGCGGCAAAGGCCGCGGGTGCGCCAAAGGAGATATGCGTCGGCGCCGGGCTCAACCGCAACTCCGGTAGGGCCTGCTTCACCTCGGCCTCGAGCATCTGGTAGAGGGGTCGGTATCCCTTGGCTTGCGCCATCAGCTGTTCCAGCAACTGCGCCGCCTCCGCACCGGGGTGCGGCGGCGATACCTGCGCCGGTGCCGGGGCAGCCGTTTCTGCTCGCGGCGTGGGCACATCCGCGCGCGGCTTGGGTTGGGACCGCGCCGGTCGCTCCGGGACGCCTTCATAAATGGGCCGACCGCCATTGCTGTAAATGCGCTCAAGCCACGAGGCCCGCGCGAATACGAAGCCTTGGCCGCGCAGCCAGTCGATGACCTCGTTCTTGTCGCTGAAGCCCTGGGCTGCGATCGCCTCCATCCAGGCGGCCAAGTCACGGCCCGAGCGGGCTTTCAGCTCCGCCAAAAACCGGGCTTCCTCCTGGCGCTCGTCTGCCGCCATCGCCTCGCCTGCGTGTTGGGCACTGCTCACACATTGACCCCGGCGCCGTCCCCTCATAGCGCGATTCAGGCGCGGTCGCGATATCGTCGGCCGCCACCTACTTCGGCGTCAGCGTCCAGGTGCCCAGCGCCGGGATGCGATCCGGTTTGGTGGCAATCTCGATGTAGTCGACCTTGGCCCAGCGCTCAACGAAGGAACGGTAGTAAGGCGAAAACGCGTTGCCGGATTGGCCGGTGGTGTGCATGTAAAGCGAGCGGTCGAGATCGGCAAAATCATAGATGGCCCGGTAGCTCGCCGCATGCCGATTGGCAAACGGTTCGGGGCTCGTGAAATCCATGCGGCCGACGTCAAGCGTATAGTCGTCGCCGGGGCTCGGCACGTTGATATTGAAGAAGGCGCCGGCGTCGAAGAGGCCGGCGATTTTGCCCACCGACCCAAGCGCGCGGTGTTCGCTTAGCGCCTGATGCACGTCGCCCCAGCGCCATTTCGATCGATCCTTGCCATAGCGTCGTTCCAGCTCTGCGACCGCCCTTGTCAGCGCGCCGGCGAGCACGGCACCACAGCTTTTTTTAATCGAGGTGATGCGGTCGTCGCACCAATCGCGACTTTGCGCGCGCCCCTCCAACAACCGGATCAGCGCGGTCGCCCGCTCCCCCCAGAAGCGCTCGAAGGCAGGCCCGAGATCGTCGTGGTAAATCGCCCGCACGGCCTCGCGCAGCCAGGCCGTAAAAATCAGCGGTTCGGGGAGATCGGCGCGCATGCTGCCGTCCCAGGCGGTCAGTTGATCGAGCAGTTGCTGGTCGACCGCCTCGCCGCTTTGGGCCGCGGCCGTCATCAGCGGTTGCAGGCGGGTGATGGCAAGCGAGAGCACATCCGCTTGCGCCTGCCGCATGCTGGCAAGATCGTGGGGCCCGCGGTCGGCCGCGATGATGAGCTCCTCGATGCGCCGTTGCCGGAAGGCCGGGTCCCAATCAAACGTCAGGTGCTGGGCAGCGTTCGCCGCAACGATGCGCGCATTGGCGGTGCCGATGGCACCCTGAGGCGGATCGACCAGCCGCGGCAGGTCCTGGAACGGCACGTAACCCTTCCAGTCGTAGCGCGCGTCCCAGCCCGGTACCGGCGCGCGGCCGGCCACGGCGTTGGCCGAATCACGCAGCGGCACCCGGCCCGGGGAAATCAGCCCGATGTGCCCGCTGGCATCGGCCACCACCATGTTCTGCATGGGTCCCACGTAGCGCTGCATGCGCTCCATGTAAGCGGCGACCGTCTTGACAGCGGGGTCGAGCAGGCCGACCGCCAGCGTTGTATCGTCATCGCTCAAGGCCGTCCATTGCAGGGCTGCGACGTGACCGGGGCCGAGCAGGGCGCCAACACCGCGGTAGAAGTCCGGCAGCACCGGTCCATGCCGGGTGCGCCGACGCTCGAGATGGCGGACACCCTCGCCCTTGACGGCGATCGCCATGGGTTCGCGGCTGAACGCGCGCCAGCCCTCGGGCGTCAAGTATTCTGCCGCATTGTCGGGATTGAGCTTTTCGATGAAGACGTCCTGGACGTCTGCACCCGTGTTGGTATAGCCCCAGGCGATGGCATCGGTGCGACCGAGCACGATGAGCGGCACCCCCGCCAGGCTGGCACCGACGATGTTGGCCGGCGCCGCGCCCGGTTGCTCGAGCGCGAGATGGGCCAAATACCACACCGATGGCGCCGTCAAGCCCAGATGCGGGTCGTTGGCAAGCAGCGGCTTGCCCGAGCGCGTGCGCGAGCCCGCCACCACCCAGTTGTTGGACGCACCGCCCATGGCGGCCCCGTCGATGAAGCCTGCCGCCGCGCGGCGCTCGGGAACCGCGGCGCGGTTCAAGGGATAAAGCTCGGCAAGTTCCGGCAGCGGCGGCGCCGGCTCGGCCGCATCGGTCGGCATGAGGTCTTCGATTTCTGCCGCCTTCAAACCCTGCGCGGCATAGGCGAGCCGCGCCAGCTCATGATTGATGTTGGCCCCAAGCTGCAAGGCCATCAGTTTGGCAATCACCATGCTGTCGGCGGGCCGCCACGGCTCGGGCGTATGCCTGAGCAAGATGAACTCGGGGGCAAATCGCGGCTCCAACCATCCCCGCCTGCGCGCCATGAAGGCATTGACGCCGTCGGCATAGGCCTCGAGGTCCTGCCGCTCTTGGGCGGTCAGCGCCGCCAACGAGCGTTCCGCGTGGCCGTAAAGATCGAGCGTGCGCAGGAACACATCGGTGCCAAACGTGCGCTGGCCGAAAATCTCCGACAGCCGCCCCTGGCCGCTGCGCCGCGACAGCTCCATCTGCCACAGTCGGTCCTGGGCGTGCGCGAAGCCCAATGCGAACAGGAGATCGCGACGCGACTTGGCAAAGATGTGCGGCACGTATTCGCGGTCGCGGGTGATGGCGACGGGCGCGGCGATGCCCTCGAGCACGAGGCGGCCGGAGGTGGCGGGCACCGTCGCGCGCAACCAGGCATAGCCAACGCCGACGGCCAAACCGGCCAGGGTGACGAGCAGCGCAAGGAGCGCTGCGAAAAGGATCAGGACGCGCTGCATTTAAAGGGCCCTAGTCTCAACTCCCGCGCGGGAGCAACAGAACCTAACACGCCTTGAGTGCTGGCCCGCCATCATGCCTGAGCGCCAGCGAGCCGCGCCCTGGACTGAGGCCCTCAGCTTCCGCCGCGAGGGTTTGGCTCGCATCCCCGTTGCATCCTATCTCCGGTTGCCGTTGCAGCAGCGCGCCTTGCCGGCGGCCTGCCGCCGCCAGCAAAAACAGCGCCGCTAGCGGCGGTATTGCACGAACACCGACTTGGTCGCCATCTGGTCGTAGAGGGCGCGCGCGGTGTAGTTGAATTCCTGCGTGGTCCAGTAGGTGCGCGTGGCACCGCGCGCATCCGCCTCGCGATAGGTGGCCTCGATCAAGGCGCGCCCGGCACCGGTTTTGCGCCGTGCGGGATCAACGAACAGGTCCTCCAGGTAGCAATAGTAGGTCGGCGACCAGGTCGAGCGGTGAAACAGCATGTGCGCCAACCCCACCGGCGTATCGCTGGCGTCGACCGCCACCAGCCCGATGTGAAAGTCGGGATCGCCGGCCAGCAGCCGTCGCCAGGTCTCCTCGATCACCGGTTCGGCGACGCTGGCCTTGTAGAATTCGATATAGCCCTTGAAGAGCTTGAGCCAGATCGACTTGTCCTTGGCCTCAAGACGCCGCACGGCGATACTCATGGCTCGAGCCCTCTTTGTTGCCTGGTCGGAAACTCTTGGCTTTCGGCCGGCCGGCAGTCGGCGCACCCGCGCTTACCTGAGCCACAGCGAGGCCAGACCCAGGAAGGCAAAGAAACCGACCACATCGGTGACCATCGTCACAAACACCCCCGAGGCCACGGCGGGATCATAGCCGAACCGCGCAAGCGTCAGGGGAATCATAATGCCGGCCAGGGCCGCGGCAAGGAAGTTGCAGACCGTGGCGGTGGCAATCACCAGCCCGAGCGTGCCGATCCCGAACCAGAACAGCACCACGAGGCCGATGATGGCGGCGAAGGCCACGCCATTGACGAAGCCGACCGAGGTCTCGCGGGCGATCACGCGCAGCGTGTTGGCCGGTCCCAGGTCGCGGGTGGCAAGCGCGCGCACCGTCACCGTCATGGTCTGGGTCGCCGCGTTGCCGCCCATGGAAGCAACCACCGGCATCAGCACGGCCAGGGCCACCATTTGCGCGATCGTGGCGTCGAACAGTTTGATGACGCTGGAGGCCAAGAGCGCCGTGGCGAGATTGATCAATAACCAGGTGAAGCGGTTGCGCACGGTGTCGATCACCGTGTCCATCACGCTTTCGTCGCCGACGCCGCCGAGGCGGCGCAGGTCCTCCTCCGTTTCCTCTTGGATCACCTCCACAACGTCATCGACCGTGACCACACCCACCAATCGCCGGTTGGCGTCGACCACCGGCGCCGACTTCAAGTCGTAGCGCTCGAATTGCCGCGCCACCTCCTCCTGATCGGCCGTGGCGAGCACCACTTGACGCCCCCCATCCATGATCGTCTCCACGGGGACCTCGCGCTTGGTGCGGAGCAGCCGGCTCAAGTCCACGCTACCGACCACGTGGTAGGTGGGGTCGACCACGTAGATATCGGAAAAAGTGTCCGGTAGGTCCTCCGCCTCGCGCATGTGGTCGATCACCTGGCCCACGCTCCAAAAGGGCGGCACGGCGACGAAGTCGGTCTGCATGAGCCGACCGGCCGTATCTTCCGGATATTCCAGATTGCGCTCGAGCGCGGCGCGATCGACGGTGGGGATCTGCGCCAGGATGGCTTGTCGGTCCTCTTCCTCGAGGCTTTCCAGCACATAGGCGGCATCGTCCGTCTCGAGCTCGGCAACGGCCTTGGCCACGGTCGCATGCGGCAGATCCCGCAGCAGCTGGTCACGAACGCCCTCCTCCAGCTCCGACAGCGCCTCCGGATCAAAGGCGGACCCCAAAATTTGCACGAGCTCGACGCGCTCGGGCGCCTCGAGGAGTTCGATCAGATCGGCAAGGTCGGGCGCTTGCAGCCCCGCCACCAGCGACCGGATACGGCCGCCGTCCCGCGCGGCGAGCGCCTCGGCTATGGCGGGAGCGAGCTCCGAGATCGGCTGGATGGCGCGCTCGCCCGTGCTTTCATCTTGCATAGCGCTGATCCGTTGGGTCTGCGGCCTCGCCGTGGGCGACCGTCGGGGCTCTCGGTCCCGCCCGAGAGGCCCGCTGCGGCCGTCTCGAGGGCGTGATCGGCACGGCCTCACGCCTCGGACGGACCCGCTCTGGCGCATACCACATTCTGATGCCGCCGCGACACAGGCCCGTCACAAAACGTTGGTGCAAAAAAGCAATCTCGATTGAAGCATTTGTCACGCCCGGCCCGTGCTCGTCTTGCGTATACCTCGCGCGCATGCCAGAAGCCGCGTGGGGATGGATCACGGCGGGCCGTTCGAGCAAGGGGGATATTGGCAAAATGCGCGTTTCTTGCGCGTGGGCGTTGCTGCTGTGCCTGCTGGCCAGCGCACCGGTGTTGGCCTCTCCGCAGAGCTGCGGTCCACAGGCGCTCGGCGTCGCGCGCACGCTTGAGATCGACACGCGCGGCGGGCCGCGCTTCGGCTTTCAATACCAGGATCCCGGCCTCCTCGCCGACGGCGAGGTGATCCTCACCTTCGATGACGGGCCGCTGCGCGCCTATACCAGACCGATCCTCGAGACGCTGGCGGCGCACTGCACCAAGGCCACCTTCTTCCTGGTCGGACGCATGGCCGTCGCCGACCCCGAGATGGTGCAGGAATATGCCCGCCAAGGCCACACGGTCGGCACCCACACCTGGTCGCACGCCAACCTGCAGGCGATGTCGCCGGCGCGGGCGCGGGCGGAAATCGAGCTGGGCTTCTCAGCCGTGCAG
>DASTMQ010000366.1:0-2084 GCA_035714005.1 Hyphomicrobiaceae bacterium | reverse complement strand
CGCGCCACCATCCTTGAGAAGGTTGCCGCCTACAAAAGTTTGGAGTTGAGCCCAGACGCGGACGCGCCTGGCGATGGGCTGGCGGAACGGTCCTATGGAGGCCGGCCAAAGATGCGCCAGGTTCGCGCGGCGACCGTTCGGGGATAGGCCCGACGCCTTGCTGCGAGCCGCAAATCTGGGCTGACGTCGAAGCCCACGGCCGGCCGGGACGAAAGGCTCTGCGCGCCGACGCACAGATCCTTGCCAAAAAACATCCGGACAAACCCTGAGCGTGGGCGCAGGATCGACCTAGTTGTGGCGAAGCTGCGCCACCTCGTATGTTTTTCCACGGATAGGTGCGGACCCAACGTCCTCAGAGGTTTTGGCGTGCACGACCCCGAAATCCCGGTTGTCTTGGTTGAGCGCGATGCAGGTCAACGCCTCTACGACCGGGACTTGCGACGCTACATCACGGTCGATGATTTGTACGCTTGGCAACTGATGTCCGTGCCCTTCATTGTTCGCGACGCCGAAAGCGGTGAGGATATCACGGCGACGATAATGCTTGAGGGTGCCAGCCTCCACTGACGCTGCTCGGCGCGCAGCGCGCCGCGGCCTCAGCCTGGATCGGGACAGACGACGTCGCGGCTATGACCCGCGCGTATAGGGCGACGGCAAGACCACTCAAAACCCTGCAGCATTGGTGGCGGCGAATCGCTTAAGCGTACGCGCCGCTTACTTGCTGCGACCCTTTTCGGAAACCTTTCGGCATGCGCGCCACACCGGGCTCGCGGCATTGTGCTGACTGCCCTATACGCTTTTTCGAGCTATGGCTTGGCAGCATCGCCTGCGCCGCCCGGCCTCAGCGCCGCCCGACATTTACGTGACGGCAACGGCAAGCTTCTATGACGCCCAGATCGGCAACCGAGTTCGGTTCGGCCGCAGCCATCAATGCCAGCACGGATGTCCGGGCTTCGCTAACGCCGAAGCTTCAGGTCAACGGTTCGGCCGGCGTCACATTCAACTTTGAAAATACCGAGCCGACGACAAGAGCAGCGATGAATTTCACTTCGAACGCGCATTTGGGTGCGAGTTTGCAACTGGGCTTGTCATCGGCATTGTTGGTTACGACTTGTTGGTTTTACGACTGTCGGCAGCTCACCGGGGATCCGGGTGCCGGCGCCGCGCTTGCCCCGTCAAGGGGCCGCATCACCGCGATCGGGCTCAGCGTCAGTTACAAGAATTCAATGCCGAAAAATCGGTGGCAGGGTGATGCGATCATAATGTCCGCCAGGCTGCGGTGGTAATGTGGAAGGCTCCGGGCCGCATTGCCGCTTCGCCGCTCGGAGGTTTTGGCGGCAGCGGGCCTGCGCCGGTCGCCAGCGTTTTGGCTGAACGTTGTCGACAAGGCACCAGCCATGGCCTGAAGGCGTATTTGCTCGCGGAGCAAAACCGGCGCATGCGTGCGGGTCTGGCCGGGCAAGGCCCTCGATGCCCCAAGGGCTAGGGGTCCCAAGCAGGCTGCCGCGGGCGCCATTTACCTCTCTTGAATTTAACGGTTTTCGCCGAGGCCAACAGGATGCATCAATCTCCTGAACGTGCATCGGCCAACCGGGGATGCGCTGACAAGACCAGGCAACATCCGTAATGCGTATTCTGATTGCAGATGACCACGAAGTCGTTCGCTCGGGTCTGCGGAGGATCTTGGCGTCGCAACCGAACTGGGAGGTCGTCGCCGAAGCCGCGGACGGCAAGGAGGCGATTACCAAGGCGACGGAGAGCAAGCCCGATATTGCGGTGCTCGACTACTCCTTGCCGCGCATTAACGGCATGGAAGTGACGCGGCAAATTCGGGCGCGCCTACCCAAGACCGAAATCCTCATCTTCACCATGCACGACAGCGAGGCGCTGATCCAGGAGCTGCTGAAGGCGGGAGCTCGGGGGTATTTGCTGAAGTCAGACGCCTCGCGACACCTGATAACGGCAATCGAGTCCCTCGCCGTGCACAAGCCTTTCTTTACCGCCAAGGTTTCCGAGCAGCTGCTCGATACTTATCTGGCGCAACCCGAGCGCGCGGGATCGGCTCTGACCAGCCGGGAGCGTGG
>DASTMQ010000365.1:0-4262 GCA_035714005.1 Hyphomicrobiaceae bacterium | reverse complement strand
GCCCCGCCTCCGGCGATCAAGGTATGTCTCTGTTTTCGCTAACGATATTAGCTTGCCGCGTTATGGTCAACGGGGGAACACAGAGAAGCCGCACCTCATTTTACCACCTCAGAAGTGTCGCCCCCCAGGTAAAGCCACCACCCATCGCCTCCAAAAGAATGAGATCACCGCGCTTAATGCGGCGATCGGCGACCGCATCGGCGAGCGCGAGCGGAATCGACGCGGCCGATGTGTTGCCATGCCGATCGAGCGTTATCACAACTTTCTCAGGCGCAATGCCAAGCTTGTGGGCGGTTCCATCGATGATGCGCTTGTTGGCCTGATGCGGCACAAACCAATCGATGTCATTGGCGGTGTAGCCGGTGTCGCGGAACACGGCTTCGATCACATCCGTGATGGCGCCAACCGCATAGCGGAACACGTCGCGCCCTTCCATGCGCAGATGACCCACCGTCTGGGTGCTTGACGGGCCGCCGTCGACATAGAGCTTCTCCTTGTGGCGGCCGTCAGAGCGCAACCGTGAGGTCAGGATGCCACGGTCCTCGCGCGTGCCTGGGAGTTCCTGCGCGTCGAGCAGGACGGCGCCGGCGCCGTCACCGAACAGAACGCAGGTGGTGCGGTCTTTCCAGTCGAGGATGCGCGAGAAAGTCTCCGAGCCCACCACCAGCGCGCGTTTGAAGGTGCCGGTGCGCAGGAGCCCATCGACCGTGGCGAGCCCATAAACGAAACCCGAGCAGACCGCCTGCAGGTCGAATGCGGCTCCGTGGGTGATGCCGAGGCCCGCCTGCACGGTCACGGCGCTCGCCGGAAATGTATTGTCCGGGGTTGAGGTCGCAAGCACGATCAGGTCGATCGACTGCGCATCGATCTTGGCGTGCGCAAGCGCCGATTTGGCCGCCTGCAGCGCCATGGCCGACGTCGTCTCGCCCGCGGCCGCGATACGGCGCTCGTGAATGCCCGTGCGTTGCACGATCCACTCGTCGGAGGTGTCGACAGTGTGGGCGAGCTCGTCATTGGTGAGGACCCGGCTGGGCAGATAGCTGCCGCAGCCCAGGATGACGGAACGCGTCACGGTCACGAAACAGTACCCCCGGCAGCTCGGGGAGCTTCACTTAAATTCAACATGAGGGTCCGGCTGATTTTTTCGAGGAGCGACTGACGCACCATGTCGTAGCCGATATCGACGGCGTTGGCGAAGCCTTCCGGATCGGTGTGGCCATGACTCTTGATGACGATGCCGTTGAGACCGAGGAAGACGCCGCCATTGGACTTGCCCGGATCCGTCTTTGCAGCCACCGCACGGAATGCACCGCGCGCCAACAGATAGCCGAGCTTCGACCAGATCGACTGGCTCATGGCGCCCCGCAGATATTGGGCTATCTGGCGGGCGGTGCCTTCCGCCGCTTTCAGCGCGACATTACCGGTGAAGCCTTCGGTCACCACCACATCGACAAGGCCCTGTCCGATGGCGTCGCCTTCCACAAAGCCAGTGTAATCCAGAAAGGGCAGCTTGGCCTCGCGCAGGATGCGGCCGGCCTCCCGCACTTCCTCGAGCCCCTTGACCTCCTCGACCCCGATATTGAGGAGGCCAACCATCGGCCGCTCGAGCCCCAGCAGCACCCGGGCCATGGCGCTGCCCATCACGGCGAGATTGACCAGATGCTGGGCGTCGGCCCCGATGCTGGCGCCGAGATCAAGGACGATCGCTTCTCCGCGCACCGTCGGCCAGCGCGCCGCGATGGCGGGGCGGTCGATGCCCGGCATGGTCTTGAGATGGAATTTTGCCATTGCCATCAGGGCGCCGGTGTTGCCAGCCGAGATCGCAACATCGGCCTCACCACGCTTGACCGCATCAATGGCGAGCCACATCGAACTCTTCCAGCGGCCCTGGCGCAACGCTTGGCTCGGCTTGGCGTCCATTGCAACCGCAATGTCGGTATGGGTGAAGCGGGCGGCAGCCTTCAACGCCGGCCGAGTGGCGAGCAGCGGCTCGACCACGGAACGGTCGCCAAACAGAAGAAATTCGGCGTCTGGATGCCGCTGCTGTGATAATTCCGCGCCGGGAATGACCACGGCGGCCCCATGGTCGCCTCCCATGGTGTCAAGCGCGATACGGACTTTCCCGGGCATTGCACCACAATAGCGCGGGGCTGGCACTCACAACAGTGCCCCGCTAATCCGGAATCCCCTTCTTTTTCAGTGTCGCCAGCGCCGCAAAGGGCCCGCTGGTATCCGCCTCCTTGGCCGGCGGCTCGAACATGGCGCCGGCCTTGCGCGGATAGGGATCGATTGCCAGCATCAGGAACTCGCTCACGATGGCGCCGAGGTCGATGCTGCCCCCCACCAGCGGCTCAGGGGCGTCGACCGGCGTCACCTCGATCTTCGCTCCCTCCTCGTCCACCAGGATCGGGGCGGCCGGCGGCGCAAAGGCAAGGTCGATCGGCTCCTCGATCTCGCTCTCGATTGGCTCAAGCGTGACCACGCAGTCCTGACCAACCGTGGCGGCGATCGTGCCGGTCACCTGCAACCCGTCGCGGCCGCGCGGTGTCACCTCGAAACGCGCCTCAAGGCGCGGCAGCGCCCGCAGCCCGGCAAGCTTGGCGATGGCCGCACGCGTGTGTTCATCAGCGACGAGGACGAAGCTGCGCCCGGTCTCCGGCACTTCGTGGAGAGCGACCGGCACACTCCAAGGCACACTCCAAGGCACGCTCAAAGGCACGCTTGATGGCTGCTCCGACGCTCGCGTCATGGCTGCTCCATGCTGGCAAAAATGCCTGCGGGGTCGGGAAATCGGAGCCTGCCCTGGCGGAACTCGGCGATGTCCTGGTCCGCCAGCGCCCGCACCGCCGCCCCTACATAGCGGGCAAGCTTCCCGGCCCCTCCACTCCCCTCAAGGATATTGCGCATGAGTGCCGCGTTGAGGGCGTCGGGATCCTCGCTATCGAGCGCCGCGCGGTAGGCAGCCTGGCGCCCGTAGAACCCTTCGCCGATGCGCCGCATCGTACGGGGGACCGAAAGATCGCCCACCCCCATCTCACGCAAATTGCCGTCCATGTCCTGGCAGAACAAATCGAAAATGGCCTGACCCAGTGCGCCCGAGGCATTGCTTGGCGCCGACTCAAGCCGCCGCAACAATAAGATAACGTGCAAAAGGATCATTTCGAGCCGTCCGTTCACGGTATCTGGCACACCAAAGCTTTGGTAAAACTCTGGCTTGCGCGCCTGTGCCACGATCGTGCCATAGAGCGAGGCAATGCTGGGGTCGTCGCGGGTGCGTCGAAACAGCTGCAATATCATTAGGATAACCCAGCGATCGAAGTCTCGGAGAGAGTGTGGGCACTTGGCAAGCCGCCGCCTGCCCGCTAGGTCTAACCGATGGACACAACGGTATATGGGAATGCAAGAGCGAGCGGCTAGATTTGACAGGCTCTGGACCTTGGGCAAGGCGTTCGCGGCGGTGCTTGCGCTGAGCCTGCCGCTCGCCGGCTGCTTCAGCGAGACCTACCAGAAGGGCTACATCGTTCCGGAAGGCGCGCTTGAGCAGATTCCGATCGGCGCCAGCCAGGAGCAGGTGCTGATCCTGCTGGGCACGCCCTCGACGGTCGCGACGGTGAGCGGCGAGGCGTTCTATTACATCTCCCAGCGCGCCGAGCGTGCAGTCGCCTTCCTGCCGCAGCAGACGGTCGATCAGCGCGTGATTGCAGTCTATTTCGACAAGAACCGCCGCGTGGAGCGGCTCGCCAATTACGGCATCAAGGACGGCAAGATCTTCGACTTCGTCAGCCGCACCACGCCGACGAGCGGACGCGAGATCAATTATCTCTCCGGCTTCTTCAACCTGTTCAGCTTCAAGCCGATGTAGCCCATGTAGGGTGGGCAAAGGCGCTGGCACGGCCTCACAATTCAAGAAATCTCTCGTGCGCCGTGCCCACGCGTCGCAAGTCTCTCGTACAACAAATGCGTGGGCACGGCGCACGAGAATTTGCAACGTGGAAAGGCCGCGCCAGCGCCTTTGCCCACCCTACCAGTTCACCCTCACCCACCCTGCACGAAATCCTCGTAGCTCAGCTTCGCCTTCGGATACGTCATCGCGCTCTGCGTCATGCCGCAGGCGACGCACATCTCGGCAAAACGAATGCCGATCGCCTTGGTGTTGAGCACCTGCACACCAACCGCCTTGGCGAGATCCTTGGGATCGACCACATACGGAATGATCGCGCCGCCGAGCGGGAGCAAAATCTCCGCCCGCGTTTGCGCCAGCA
>DASTMQ010000364.1:0-18980 GCA_035714005.1 Hyphomicrobiaceae bacterium | reverse complement strand
GGCGGCGGTCATCGGCGGTTCGACGCACGGCCCCGCATTTGGCCAGCTCCGCATCCGACAGGGCAAACAGATGTTGGAAGCGCTCGGCGGCAAGTCCTTTGATGCGAAAACTCATGTGGGTCGTCATCGCGGGGTCCTCATCAGGTTTTGCCATAATCTGGCGCGCTTGGCCCAAAATGCGACCCGTTTCCGGTCGAGAAGACGAAAGAACTTCGCGCGTGATTGGGAGGGCTGCCGGGGTTCATGCAACCGTCATCAATCTGTTACGCAAAACGCGCACAAGCCCGAGGTTCAATGGCTATCCGGAGGATCCGGCGCTTGACCGTTCTTGATTTGATCGATGGGCGCATTGCCGAGCTCGACCGCCTCACTGCCGCGGCGAGCCCAGACGGAGGCGAGGCTGGCAGCGACGGCCGCGAGCTCACGCTCTTGCTTGGGGCCCTGCGGGCGCTGCGCCAACACAAGGTTGCGGGCGCCGCCCCGGGCCGGGGAAATGATCTGCGGCGGCGCGGCGCCCATCGGCTGGCGCGTCCCGCCCGCGGCTGCACCAGGTAATTGATTATTTTTCGCGCAAGCGCTAGCGCGACCGGGAGGCCGTGAGCAAACCCGGGGTCGCCGCGGCGATCAACTTATTGACATCGATACCCGGCGCCACCGCCTCGTAGTCCTGATCGATCAGGAGCGAGGCCGCGCCGTGCACAAACGTCCACAGCTTCAAGGCAATCTCCTGGGCATCGCCGCGCACCTTGTTGCGCTTGCAGTAAAGCGCGACCTGGTCGATGACGTGGACGAAGCAATCCTGGCTGGTGCCCGCCACGTGTTGCGCCTTTCTTAGCGACGGTTCCTGCCCAAACATGAGGCGGAAGACGGCGGTCTCCTCGACCGCGAACGCCACGTAGGCCTGGCCCATGGCGATGATGCCTGCGAGCGTGCCCTCGCCTTTGTCGGCGAGGACGGCCATGGATCGGCTCTTCAGTTCATCGAAGCCGCGCGAGGCGATCTCGGCCAGAATGTCCTGCTTGCCCTGAAAGTGCCGGTAGGGCGCCGCCGTGGTGACGCCCGCCACGCGGCAGGCGTCGGCGAGGGTAAAATTCTCAGCGCCGCGCTCCTCCACCAGCTTGCGCGTGGCCCCGATCAGTGCCTCGCGCAGCTCGCCGTGGTGATAGCGGGCCTTCGCATGTCCCTGGGCTTGCCCCGGCTTGGTTGTGAGTCGCCCCATGGCGCGAACATGACCGCTTCACGATGAGTTGAAAAGTTAGCGTCGCTAACACTTTGCGATGTCAGCGTCGCTAACATATGTTAGTCGCGCTCACATCGCAAGCCCGGAGGACGCCGGGCTTTGGCAGAATGCGGGCGCAAAAAAGGGAGATGGGCATGAGCAGCATTCATAGCGCGGGCGCTGGAAATATGGCGTTCCGGGCCGCCACGGTGCCGAGCTTGATCGGCGGCGTGCTCGGGCTTGCCGCCTTACTCGGCGGCTGCAAGAGCGAACCCGCGGCCAAGGAAGAGGCGGTGCGGCCGGTGAAGGTCGCCATTGTCGAGACCGCGCCGGAGGCGCGGACGCTTAGCTATGCCGGCGTTGTGCGCGCCCGCATTGAAAGCGCGCGGGGCTTCCGGGTCGCCGGCAAGATCACCGAGCGCCTGATCAATGTTGGCGACCGCGTGCTGGTCGACCAGGTGATCGCCCGCCTGGATGAGACCGACCTCAAGCTGGCGGAGAATAGCGCCCGAGCGGCGGTGGCCGCCGCGGCCAGCCGGCGCGATGTCGCCAGCGACAATCTGGAACGGGCCAAGGTGTTGCTGCCCAAGGCCATCATCTCGCAGGCGGCCTACGACACCCGCCGCAACGAGCTCGATGCTGCCGTGGCGTCGCTGGAAAGTGCCGAAGCGCAACTGCGCCAAGCGGTGAACGCGGTCTCTTATGCAACCTTGAAGGCCGACAAGGCCGGGATCGTGACGGCGGTGACCGCCGAGCCCGGCCAGGTCGTCAGCGCCGGCCAGCCCATTGTCACGCTGGCCGACGCCGGGGAGACGGAAATCGCCTTGGCCGTTCCCGAGCAGGATGCCGGGCGCCTGGCGATCGGGCAGTGGGCGAAGGTGACGCTGTGGGCAGGGCCGCGGCTCAGCGTCGATGGTCGCGTGCGCGAAATCGGCGGCCAGGCGGATCCGGCCTCGCGCACCTATCCCGTGCGCATTGCCGTTGCCGCGCCGCCCGAGGCCATGCGCTTGGGGATGACGGCGACCGTGGGCCTGCGCCTCGAGCAGGAGACGGCGCCGATGCTGGTCCCCCTCACGGCCTTGACCGAGAGCAGCAACACCACGGCGGTGTTCGTCGTCGACCCGGGCCAACAGGTGGTGCGGCGCACCATCGTTGCGCTCGCGGGTACCTCTGAGGAGGGCGTGCGCATCGCCAGTGGACTGAATGCCGGCGATATGGTCGTCACCGCCGGCGTGCAGTTCTTGCGCGACGGCATGCGCGTGCGCCTCTTGCAAGGGCCCGGCCATGGCGCGGGCAACCGAACCTGACCAACCCCCAACCTTTGGCAGCCCCCAACTTTTGCAGCCCATGCAGCGGCGCCTCGACGGCTCGGGAGTGATGCGACCCATGTCAAAGATGCCCTCCTCCACCTTCAACCTGTCGCGCTGGGCCATCGGCCACGGCGGCTTCACCGCCTTTTTGCTCGTGCTTTTGCTCGCCGCCGGCGGCTACTCGCTGTGGCGGATCGGGCAGAAGGAGGACCCCGACTTTACCTTCCGCGTCATGGTGGTGCAGGCGTTCTGGCCGGGCGCCACCACGCAGGAAATGCAGGATCAGGTGGTCGACAAGATCGAGCGCAAGCTGCAGGAAACGCCCGGCCTCGATTTTCTGCGCTCCTATACCCGACCCGGCTTTGCCAATATCTTCGTCAACCTCAAGGGTGCGGTGCGCGGCGAGGCGGTGAAGGATGCCTTCTATCAAGCCCGCAAGAAGATCGGCGACATCCGCGCCGCGCTCCCCGAAGGCGTGATCGGTCCCTTTTTCAACGACGAATTCGGCGATACCTACATCTCGCTCTACGCCCTGACCGGCCCCGGCTTCAGCTATCCCGAGCTCAAGGATTTCGCCAAGGCGGCGCGCGATGTGCTGTTGCGCATTCCAGGCGTCGCCAAGGTCGACCTGTTGGGCCTGCAGGAGGAGCGCATATTTATCGAGGTGTCGTCCGTGGCGCTGGCGCAACGTGGCCTGTCTGCCCTCGACATCGCCGCCGCACTCGCTGGCCAGAACGCCATGGATCCCGCCGGCCGCATCGAGACGGGCGAGCGTTCGGTGCGCATCGACGTTGCCGGTGGACTGAAATCGGTCGAAGATATCCGCGAGCTGCGCCTGCGCGTCGGGCAGGAGACCTTACGGCTCGGCGATATCGCCGAAGTCAAGCACGCGCTGGAAGACCCACCCACCGCCAAGACGCGCTACCAGGGGCATGAGGCCGTGCTGTTGGGCACGACCATGGCACTCGGCGGCAACGTGACCGAGGTGGGTGCCGCCGTGGAGCGTGCCCTCAAGGGCATCGAGCGGGATCTGCCGCTCGGCGCCGAACTCGGCCGCATCTCGGACCAGGCCCAGGTCGTGAGCAAGTCGATCCATGAGTTTCTGGAGGCCTTGGGCGAGGCCATTGCCATCGTGCTCGTGGTGTCGCTGCTGGCGCTGGGCTTCCGCGCCGGGCTGGTGGTGGCCATGACCATTCCGCTGGTGCTCGCCGCCACCTTTTTCGCCATGGCGCTGATGGGCATCGACCTGCACCGCATTTCGCTGGGCGCGCTGATCATTTCTTTGGGCCTGCTGGTCGACGATGCCATGATCGCCGTCGAAATGATGGACCGCAAACTGCAGGAGGGGTCCGACAAGCTTGCTGCGGCGACGTTCGCCTATACCTCGACCGCCTTCCCGATGCTGACCGGCACGCTGATCACGGTTGCCGGCTTTATTCCGGTCGGCTTCGCCCAGAGCCAAGCCGGCGAGTACGTCAGCGCGCTGTTCTGGGTGACGGGCGTGGCGCTCTTAATCTCCTGGCTGGCCGCGGTCTATTTCACGCCGTGGCTCGGCTATCGGCTGTTGCGGGCGCGCGCGGCCAACGCTCCCGCCCACCGCCACGAGGTGTTCGACAGCCGGGCCTATCGCGCCATTCGCGCCGTCGTCAGCTGGTGCGTGCGCTGGCGTCGCACGGTGGTTGTGCTCACGCTCGCTGCCTTTGCCGCCAGCATTGTCAGCTTCGCCTTTATCCCGAAGCAGTTCTTCCCGACCTCCAATCGCCCCGAGCTGCTGGTCGACCTGTGGTTGCCGGAGGGGGCCTCCTACGCCGAGACCGAGCGCGACGCCAAGCGGCTGGAGGGCGCGCTGCTCAAAGATCCGGATATCGCCTACCTCACCAGCTTCATCGGCGAGGGCGCCCCGCGCTTCTACCTCCCCCTCGACCAGCAATTGAAAAACCAGAACTTTGCCCAGCTCCTGTTGATGACCAAATCGATCGAAGCGCGCGAGCGGGCGCTGGCCCGCGTGCGCGAGCTGTTGGCGCAGGATTTTCCCAAGGTCCGCTCCAAGGTCGATCGTCTGTTCAATGGTCCGCCGGTGGGATGGGCCGTACAGGTCAGGGTGACGGGACCCGATCGCGTGCAAGTGCGGCGCTATGCCGACGAGGTGGCCGAGGTCATGCGGACAACGCCCGAGCTCAGCAACGTGCATGACGATTGGCTGGAGCCGGTGCCGAGCCTAAAGCTCGAGATCGATCAGGACCGTGCGCGCGCCTTGGGGGTGACGTCGCAGCAAGTCCGCCGGTCGCTGCAGGCGATGCTGACCGGCTTCCAGATCGGCGAATTCCGCGATGCCGACGAGACCGTCAAGGTGATGCTGCGCGAGCCCTCGGAGGCGCGCAATCTGCTGTCCGCCCTCGACAACGTCTACGTGAAGACGGCGGCGGGCACGTCGGTGCCGCTGCGCCAGGTGGCAAGCGTCAAGGTCGTGCTGGAATCGGGGATCCAGTGGCGGCGGGACCGACTGCCCTCGATCACCGTGCGCGGCGTCGTCCCCGACAACGTGCAATCACCCGACGTCGCCAATGCGGTGTTCGCCAAGCTCAAGGGAGTGCGCGAGGCGCTGCCCGTCGGCTATAACGTCGAACTGCAGGGCGCGGTGGAGGAATCGGCCAAGAGCCAGACCTCGATCAACGAGAAGATGCCCACCATGCTGCTGGTCATCCTTTTGCTGCTGATGATCCAGCTGCAGCATTTCGGCAAGACCCTGCTGGTGCTGGCGACGGGCCCGCTCGGCCTGATTGGCGCGGCCATGGCGCTGCTGGCGTTCCAGGCGCCGTTCGGCTTCGTTGCCATCCTGGGGGTGATCGCGCTGGCCGGTATCATCATGCGCAACAGCGTCATTCTGGTGGATCAGATCGAGCAGGACATGGCGGCGGGCCACGACGGCTTCACGGCCGTGGTGGAATCCGCCGTGCGGCGCTTCCGCCCGATCACGCTGACGGCGGCGGCGGCGGTGCTGGCGCTGATCCCGCTGGCGGGCGAGGTGTTCTGGGCACCGATGGCGCTGGCCATGATGGGCGGGCTGATCGCGGCCACGATTTTGACCTTAACCTTCCTGCCGGCCCTCTACGCCTTGGCCTTCCGGATCGGAGCGCCGGGGCAAAGCGCAGCCCTTCCGGCCCCTGAGGCTAAGGCGCTCCCCGCCGCGAAACCGCTGGCGGCGGCGGCCTGAGCGGGCGGCAGGCCGCACGGCGGACGCGGGGGACGTCCCCCCGTTCCCCCGTGTGCCATCTGTCCCATGGCCGCCACCATGGCCGGAAAGGCCGCGGCGCCGCGCGAGCCGGCGGCGACACGCCCTTCGCGCCAACACGTTTCGGGGCCAATATCGCCCCCATGAGCACCACGGCTTTCCATGCGCGCGCCCTGCAACTGGCGGACCGCATCGACCTCAAGGGGTTGGAGCGCTCGGATCAGTTTTCCAGCAACCCGCTGGCCTTCAAGGTGGCGGGCGGCGGCACCGTCGCCCTGTTTCGTTTCGGCGCCGCCGTTTTCATCGGCATGAACCCGCTGGAAGAGGAGGGGATCATCAAGGGCCTTGAAGGCCGCCTGATCGATCCCGTGGCGGAGCGTGAGGCCGAAACGGCGCAAGTCGTGCTCAGGGCCGATGGCGAGGAGCAGCCGCTTCCCAATGGCAGCATCAGCCTCAAGAACGATGCGCCGGAGCGCCTGCTGCTGTTGGCGGAAGCGCTGGCAACGAGCGTCGCCTTTGCCTACGACGAGCGCCGGATCACCCAGGCCTTTGACCGGGTCGTACCCATTGCCTCGAGCCTCAAACGCAGAAAGCTATTGGTCGGCAGCCAGGGCGACCTGGTCGAGCAGATCGGCGAGGCCTTGTTGATCCAACAACGCTTGGCCGGCCGCGTCGAATTGGCCGACCGCCCGGACGTGCTGTGGGATCACCCGGAGCTGGAGCGCCTTTGGGCGAAACTGACGGATGAATACGATTTGTCCCCGCGGGCGCGCGCCGTCGGCCAGAAGCTCACCGTCATCCGCGAAACGGCCGACACCATGGCCGATTTGCTTTCGACCCGAACCAGTCACCGCCTCGAGTGGTACATCATCGGCCTCATTTGCCTGGAGCTCTTGCTCGGCCTTTTCAACCAAGTGTTTAAATGAGCGGCTCGGGCAAGCGTTAAAAATGAACCCACGCCCCGCCGGCGTGAGGAGCAGGCGCTGCCACGGCTTGGCAGCGCGCGGGCCGCGGCCCGCCTCGACGAATTCTAAAAAAGCCAGCCCATCGCCACCGACAATGCCCGGCCGATGGTTGCTTGCTCCGCGGCCGCCCTGACGCAATCCCGTCTCGTCTTTGTCGCAAGTGCGTCACCGAGGGGTGCAACACTTTAAAGGCCCATTCTCAGCAATTTGCCGCTGACCGGGCACAAGGCTGCCGGCTCCCAGAACGCCTGCTGGACGGCCGGCAGCCGACGGTGGCTCCCGCCGGCCCCACGGCATCGGCCGGGGCATCACCATTGAGCGCAGAGCATCACGATTGAGCGCCGAGCCTCACGATAGCGTGTTGAGGCCCCGGCGCAGGCGATCGGGCGCGATGCCGGCGAGCTGGCGCTCAACGCGCGCATGCGTGCTCCGCCAGATCGGTACGGCGGCCGCCAACACGGCGCGGCCCTGGCGCGTGAGTTTCAGGCAGCGACTGCGGCGGTCCTGTTGATCGATGCTGACGTCGACGAGACCTCGGCGTTGCAAGGGTTTCAGGGCGGCCGTCAGGGTGGTGCGGTCCATCGCCAGCAGCGCGGCCACCGATCCGAGCCGCGCTGGCTGTGGGCGATTGAGTGATGTCAGCAGCGAAAACTGTCCGTTGCTCAGGCCGAGCGGGCGCAGCGCCTCGTCGAACTGGCGGGCAACCCGGCGCGCAGCGCGTTGCACGTGCAGGCACAGGCAACGGTCGCGAATTTCGAGCGTGGTGGCGAAGGTCACGTTGGTCGACTTTGACATGCGCAATTTGAGTTGATATCAACCTTTTTGTCAACGCCAATTGCTCGAAGGACCGGGAGCCATGCAGCAGTCCTATCGCTGGGTGATCATTGGGGCCGGCGCGCTGATGACCTGCGTCGCGGCGGGCACAATGTTCTCGCTCGCCATTTTCCTGCAGCCGATGGCGGCTGCGACCGGCTGGTCGCGCGCCGGCATTTCCAGCGCTATGACGCTCAATTTCGTGAGCATGGGCATCGCCGGCTTCGTTTGGGGCAGCCTCAGCGACCGCATTGGCCCCCGCCTGGTCGTGCTGTGCGGCGCCGTCCTGTTGGGCCTTGCCCTGGTGTTGGCCAGCCAGGCGACCTCGCTCAGGCAATTCCAGCTGATCTACGGCATTTTGGTGGGGTTCTCCGCCGGCGCCTTTTTTGCCCCGCTGATTGCCGCGGCCACCGACTGGTTTGAGACCAATCGCAGCCTCGCCGTCTCGCTGGTCTCCGCCGGGCTCGGCGTGGCGCCGATGACGGTGTCGCCGTTTGCGCGCTGGCTGATCTCGACCTACGACTGGCGCCCCGCCATGCTGAGCATCGGCATTCTGGCCTGGGTGCTGCTGATTCCGGCCGCCTTGTTGGTGCGCCGGCCCGACCGTGCCGCCGGGGCGGCCGCGGCGGCATCCCCAAACCCGAGCGCGGGCGGCCTGTCGGCGGCCGAGGCCCTGCGTTCGCCGCAGTTTTTGGTGCTGGCGCTGACCTTCTTTTTCTGCTGCGCCGCTCACTCCGGGCCGATCTTCCACATGGTGAGCTACGCCATTGGCTGCGGCGTGCCGGCGATGGCGGCCGTCACGGTCTACAGCGTCGAGGGTCTGTCGGGTCTCGGCGGCCGGCTCCTGTTCGGCGTGCTCGCCGATCGCCTGGGCGTCAAGAAAGTCTTGATCGCCGGCCTGGCGGTGCAGGCGGTGGCGATCGCCAGCTATCTGCTGGTCAATCGCCTGGCCGAGTTCTATGCGCTCGCCGTCGTGTTTGGAACCGCCTATGGCGGCGTCATGCCCCTTTATGCCGTGCTGGCGCGCGAATACTTCGGCCAGCACATCATGGGGACGGTGTTCGGCGCCGCCACCATGGCGTCGGCGATCGGCATGGCCTTTGGACCGTTGGCGGGCGGCTGGATCTTCGACACCTTCGATGCCTACAGCTGGCTCTTCATCGGCTCGGCCGCCGTCGGGCTCGGTGCCGTCGCCGTGGCGCTGGCCTTCCCGCCGCTGCCCTCGGCGCAGCGCCAGGCGTGGCAGCCCGCATGAGCAGGAGCGATCGCTCAGCTTTGTTGTGGCGCGAGGTTCGCCGGTTGCAAGGCGAGGCGCGAAAGGGAGGGAGCAAGACCCCATGCGAATTCACAATTTTGCCCGCGGCGTGCGCGGGCTGCGCGTCATGTGGCTGTGCGAGGAAATGGGGCTCGCCTATGATGTGGAGAACCAGCCCTTTCCAACGCCGGCCGCCTATCGGGCCCTGAACCCGCTGGGCACCGTTCCCCTGCTCGAAGACGCCGGCGGCGTTGCGCTCAATGAATCGATTGCCATCCTCTTCTACCTCGCCCAGATCTATGGGCCGACCCCCGTGTTGCCGACCAGCGAGCCCGCGAGCCTTGCGCGCTGCCTGCAACTGACCCTGTTCGGCGAGACCGAATTGGGCATGACCCTCAACCCACTGCTGGCGGCGCGGTTCGGGGCCGGCGATGCCGACAAGCGCAACTGGTCGGTGGTTGGGCTCGAGCAACGCGCGGCCCGCGCCGTTTCCTATGCGCAAGCCGAACTCAAGCAGCGTGCCTTTCTGGTCGGTGACGACCTGACACTTGCCGATATCTCCGTCAGTTGCGGCTTGGCGTTATGGCGGGACGGCCTCGGCGGCAGCCTGCCGACGGAGCTCGCGCACTACCAAGACCGGCTCGGGTCGCGTCCGGCCTACCAGCGCGCCAAGCGCCGCTGCGCCGGCGACGGCGCTGCGACCTAAGACGGGGCGCCCTGGCGTAGCTTGATTGTACCTTAAAAAAAGCATCGGTTAGGCCCTTGCAGTCGGAGCTTTGTGGCCCGGCAGAAAGGGCTATGCTGCCGCATGGCTGTGCAGGTGATCGATCGAGCCGTTCGCATTTTGCGCGTGGTTGCGCGCCAGGGCCCCAGTTCGCTCACCGAGATCAGCGCGGAAAGCCACCTTCCCGTACCGACGACCGCCAGAATACTGCAATCGCTTCTTGATAACGGGATCCTCAGCCGGCTTGATGACAAAACCTACCACCTCGGTGCCCGGCTCGTGCCTTTGTCGACCCGTCTTGAACCGTTTCGACAAGCTCTTGAGGTCACCCACCCGATCGTCAAAGCGCTTTCGCGTGTGACCAGTGAGGACTGTGGTTTGGCCGTGTTGCAAGGCAACGAGGCCGTGGTCGTTGATTGGTGCTACGGCCCGCATTCGCCCCGCATCATTGAGCCGTATTTGCGGGAGATCCCGCTCTACTGCGCGTTCGGCAAGGTCCTGATAGCTTTTCAGCCGGCGCCGTGGCGCCATCGTTTCCTGCAGAATGCCAAGCTGCGCAAGCTTGCCGCCGGCACAGTGCCAAACAGGATGGTCTTGAGCTCTGAGATCGAGCGCATTCGCCGCACCGGCGTCCACGTTTCGCTGGCGGAGAATGTGGAAGGTGCCGGTAGCCTATCCGTGCCCGTGTTCGATACCACCAGCCGGCTGCTCGGGGCCCTGTTCGTCACCGCGCCGCTAGAGCGGTTCGGCGAGCGCAAGATTGGGCGCTATCGCCAGCTGCTGTTTGACGCAGCCGGTGAGATCACCTGCGGATTGCAGCGCCAATCGATGGCATCGTCGTCTCGGCGGAGCCCCCAGCAGCGCCGTTCACGACTTGCGGCTGGCAACAACGGCGCCGAGCCCTATGCCGAGGCTCGCAAAAATCAGAAGTGAACTGATGGCGGCAATGGTTGGATCTACTTCGTCACGCAGCGCCACAAACATCCGCTTCGGCAGCGTCGAGGTTGGCCCCCCGCTCAGAAATAGGCTCACGACGACTTCATCCAGCGAGCTGATAAACGCAAACAGTGCGCCAGCGATAATACTGCCCTTGATCTGCGGCGCAGTGACCTTGAGAAAAGCGGTCAGCCGATTGACGCCCAGGCTCTGCGCTGCGCGCTCCTGGTTCATGTCGAAGCCCTGTAATCCGGACAATGTGGTGATCAGGACGAAGGGAATCGCGAGCATGGTATGGGCCAGCATGATGCCCGTGAGCGTATTGTTAAGCTTGATGCGTGCGAACAAGAAGAACACGCCCACGGCAACGATGATGTGCGGGATCATAAGCGGCACCATCAGCAAGGCGTAGGCGATTTCGCTAGCGCGTGTCTTCCTGATGTGGACGGCATAGGCCGCCGCCACGCCGATCGGTGTGGCGAGCAGGCAGGTGGCCGCAGCCACCTGCAAGCTCACGCCCGTGGCCAACATCCACTCGGCGCTGGTGAAATACTCATTGTACCAGCGCACCGACCAGGCTGGTGGCGGAAAGGCTAAGAAGCGGGATGCCGAGAAAGACATTGGCACGACGATAAAGATCGGCAGGACGAGAAAGATCAATCCCGCGACGCCGCAGAACGTGAGCGCTAGGCGCGAGGCGGTTGTTGTCGGCAAGTGTGAGGCCTGCATGGCTCAGCGTGCCCCGAATACGCGGTCAAGTGACAGGTAGCGGCTCATGAGCAGGAACACCGCCATCACCATCAACAGAAGAACCATGGAGACGGCGCTCGCCGCGCCCCAGGAACTGAAGAGCTCGATGTTGCGCTGAATGAGCTGCCCGATCATCACGGTGGAGCCGCCACCGAGCAGCTGCGGTGTCACGTAGTAGCCAATCGACAGCACGAAGACGAGCAGTGCGCCCGCCGTCAGCCCTGGCAGCGATAGCGGAAAGAACACGCGCCAGAAGACAAACCCTGGCGAACCCCCGAGCGCAGCCGCGGCCTTCAGCAGATCGCGATCGATCGTCTGCATGTTGGCGAATAGCGGCAGCACCAGGAACGGCAGCAGTATATGGGTCATGCCGATGCTGGTGCCGGTGGCGTTGTACATAAGGGCGAGCGGCTCTTCGATCAGCCCCAAGCTCTGCAGGCCGCTATTGACCAGGCCGCGCCGCTGCAGCAGCACGAGCCAGGCGTAGGTGCGCACCAACAGGCTCGTCCAGAACGGGATGAGCACGCAAATGATGGCAACACGCTGCCAGAACGGTGAGAGGCCGAGCATCCAGTAGCAGAGGGGGTAGCCGATCAGCATTGCCACCACGGTTACGCTTCCCGCGATCTCGAACGTCAACAAGAAGCTCTTGTAGTAGCTGGCATCATCGATGAGCCGCGCGTAGTGCGCGAGCGATAGGCCGTTGTCGTAAAAGGACAGCGCTAGTAACCAAAGCAGGGGCAGGAGCAGAAGCAGGCCGATGAACAGCAGGCCGGGAAGCAGCAGGAGCGCTTGACGACCAGCACTATGCTCCGATGCCATCGCTGCAAATCTCCCGCGCTGGTCAATCACTATGGGTCCGCACGACGAAGGCGTGTTCTGGGTGCAGAGACAGATACGCCTGCTGCCCTGGATGCGGAAGCTGGCCATCCGTATCGACGTGCGTTGAGAGCCGGAACGTCAGCGGCACACCGCTGCCAATCTCGACCATGAGGAGCTGGCTATCACCCTGAAACACGCGTGATCGAACAGTGACGGGAAAGGCGTTCTTGTTTCCCGCCGCCGCCAGCCGCAGCTTCTCGGAGCGAAGCACCAGCAGCAGATCTTTGGCCGCTGGCACCGGTCGTCCGCAACTGAGGACAGTCCCTTCCAGGCGTACGCTATGATCGTCGATGCGCTCGACGGGAATTAGCGCCGCCTCGCCGATGAAGTCGGCTACAAATGCGTCGGCGGGATAGTTGTAAATCTCTTCTGGGTCGGCGAGCTGTGCGATCCTGCCTTGGTTCAAAACCGCGATACGGTGGCTCATGGTCAGTGCCTCGCGCTGGTCGTGCGTAACGTACACCGTTGTCGCCCCCAGGCGATCGTGCAGCGCGCGGATTTCGATCTGCATGTGCTCGCGTAGTTGCTTATCGAGCGCCGACAGCGGCTCGTCCATCAGGATCAATCTGGGGCGAAATCCGATGGCGCGCGCCAGCGCAACGCGCTGTTTTTGGCCACCGGAAAGCTCACCGATGCGGCGCCCGCTGTAGCCTGCAAGCTTGACAAGCGAGAGCGCCCAGGCGACGCGCTCGCCGATCTCGGTCGCCGGCAGCCGCCGCGCCTTCAGGGGAAAGGCGACATTGTCGGCCACGCTCATGTGCGGGAACAGGGCATAATTCTGGAACACGATGCCAATGCCGCGTCGGTGCGGCGGCAGCTGCGTCACCTCCTCAGCGCCGAAATGCACCGATCCCAAGTTCGGCTCGGTGAAGCCCGCGATGATGTTAAGGAGGGTGGTCTTGCCGGAGCCTGACGGCCCGAGCAGCGTCACAAACTCTCCCTCCGCCACATCGAGCGAAACCTCGTCGAGGACGGTCGTCGCGCCGAACCGCTTGCTTACTGAGCGGACCGATATGGCGAAGGGCTGCACGTTCGGCATCTTGGACGGGGCTTGGCTCAGGCCATAGCGGTGGGGGCATCAGCGGCTCGAGTGTGGCCCTGCCGGGCCTCCCGGCGCAAGAGGCAGGAGGCCTCGGCAGCAACGTCGCCTTTGAGGCGATAAAACCCAAGCTGTGGGCGGCTGGCGGCGACTTGCCACCAGCTCCGAGCTCACAGTTTAAGGGACGCGCGCGTTGAAACTGGCCAAGCCTTACTTCTGCAGCAGCGTCGTCCAACGCGCGAACGCCTTGTCGGCGTCGGCACTGGCGTACCAGCTCGCGTCCAACAGCGCCTGCTGTTTCAGATTATCGGGCGCGGACGGCAGGCGCTTCAGCCGGTCGGCGGGGATGATACCGGTATCGTAAGCCTTCGGGTTGACTGGGCCATAGTCGATCAAGGAAGCGGCCGTCGCCTGGTTTTTTGCCTCGAGCATGATGTTGATGATCTTCATGGCATTGACCTTGTTCTTAGAGCCTTTGAGGACCATGAAGCATTCGACGTCGTATATCCCCTCGTTGTAGGTATAGGCTGCCGCGGCGCCAGCATCGATCGCAGCCTGCGCGCGGCCGTTCCAAATCGCCTCCATGTCGATCTCGCCGTCGGTCAGCAGCTGCACCGACTGGGCCCCCGAGCTCCACCACAACGCCAAGTGCGGCTTGATCTCTTCCAGCTTCTTGAAGGCGCGTTCGACGTCGAGGGGGTAAAGTTTCTCCGGCGCGACACCATCTGCGAGCAAGGCGATTTCCAGCATCTGGCGGGCATTGCTTCCGAGTGCGCGTTTGCCCGGAAACTTTTTGACGTCCCAGAACTCGGCCCAGGTCTTGGGCGGCGTCTTAACCGTCTTGGTGTTCCAGGCCAGCACGGTTGAGAAGGTCCATTCGCCGACCGTGTGTTCGCTCCGCAGCCGCGGGTCAATGTCCCTCGCGTTGGGGATCAGCGAATAATCAAGCGGCTCAAGCAGGCCCTCCTTGGCGGCACGCGCCCCTTCCGCGCAGCCGAGTGCGACGAGGTCGAAACTAGGACTGCCGGATAGCACTTGTGCCTTGATTTTGGCGTAGCCACCGTGGCTGTCCTGTAGGACGGTCACCCCCAGTGCCTTGTTGGCAGGTTCGAAGAAGGCCTTGGCCTGCACCTTCTGCGGCTCACCGCCGTAGCCGGCAAACGACACCTGATCCTGGGCTCGGGCGCCGTCGGCCATTGCTGTCGCCACCAGCAGAGCCGCCAACGCCAACCAACCCGAGGCTGCCATCGAGCGAAACATCCATGCCTCCCTTGCGTCTGTCACCATGACGGTTCCCCCTGCGTAGCCTTCCCGGCAGTCGCCGAGGCTGCAATAGATATCATTGCCTTTTATCGCATCGTGGAAGTTTGTCGGGATTTGCCTAGCTCGTGGTCGCGCCTTGCCTTTAGCATGCCGCCCTTGTTAGCGCCCGATTTGCGAACTTCCGAGCCCTAAGCACGAGATGCCGATAGCGTCGCCTGGGCCGATGGCCCCGAGAGCCTCTCTGCGGCTGACAGCGCCATGGCGTATCGGCGTGGACGTCGGGGGTACCTTCACCGATCTGGCGATCATCGATGCAGAAGGGTCACTGCACGTCGCCAAGGTGCCATCGACGCCATCGGATCCGAGCCAAGGCGTGTTGGCCGCGGTGGATACGATCGCCGCCCAGGCCGGACTATCCGCGCGCGCGCTGCTCGAGAACTGTTCCCACCTCATTCACGGCTCCACCGTCGCCACCAATATCGTGGTCGAGCGCCGCGGCGCACCGACTGGGCTGATCGTTACCCGGGGCTTCCGTGACAGTCTCGAAATCCGGCGGGGCATCCGGCACAACGCCTGGGACCACCGCCGGCCGTTTCCACCCGTGTTGGTGCCGCGCTATTTGCGCCTCCCCGTAGCTGGTCGGCTCGACCGCCACGGGATTGAGATCGAGCCGCTGGACTTAGGCGACGTCGACAAGGCCGTCGACGTCTTCCGCCGGGAAGGTGTTTTGTCGATAGCGATCTGTCTCTACAACAGTTTCCTGAGCGAAAAGCACGAGGAGCGCGTCGCAGCCCGCATCCGCGAAGTCTATCCGGCCTGTTGGCTGACGCTCTCCAGCCAGATAGCGCCGATCATGGGCGAGTACGAGCGCGGCTCGACGGCCGTGATCAGCGCCTATATTGCCCCGCAAGTCGTCGCTTATGTGGAACGCCTCGCTGCCTTACTGCTCGAGCGCGGTCTCACCACGCCACTGCTGGTGGTACAGAACAACGGTGGCTCGCTCACCGCCGAGCGTGTCCGCGAGCGACCGGCGGCGCTCTTGCTCTCCGGCCCTGTGGCCGGTGTCGGTGCCCTGGCACTGTGTGGTGAGGCGCTCGAAACGCCGAACCTCCTCTCCATGGAGATCGGGGGCACCAGCTGCGATGTCACGCTGATTTCAAA
Source organism: Hyphomicrobiaceae bacterium (assembly GCA_035714005.1). Lineage (GTDB taxonomy): Bacteria > Pseudomonadota > Alphaproteobacteria > Rhizobiales > Hyphomicrobiaceae > AWTP1-13. Next base: position 3,431 of record DASTMQ010000364.1, on the reverse strand, counting down.
GGACGGCATCGCCGTTGCGCCCGATTTCGATCTCGGCGGCTATCATGTCGCCTTGCCCAGTGTCGATATGCACAGCATCGGCGCCGGCGGCGGTACCATCGCCGGGATCGACGCTGCCGGCATGCTGTTCGTCGGCCCGCGCGGCGCCGGCGCCGACCCCGGCCCTGCCAGCTACGGCCGTGGCGGCAAGGACGCCACTGTGACCGACGCCCAACTCGTCCTCGGCCGTCTCAAACCCGGCCCACTCGCGGCTGGCTGCTCGCTCGACATCGAGCTTGCGCGCGCTGCAATTGCTGAGCGCATCGCGCGACCGCTCGGGCTGTCGGTCGATCACGCTGCGGCCGGCATCGTCACCCTGGTGGAGGAGCAACTGTTTCATGCCGTGCAAAAGATCAGCGCCGAGCGTGGTCATGACCCCCGACGGTTCGTGCTGATTGCCGCCGGAGGCGCGGGGCCGATGCATGCCTCATCGATAGGCCGCAAGCTCGGCTCACCCAGGGTCTACGTGCCGCGACTAGCCGGCGCCTTTTGCGCCTTCGGCATGCTCGATGCGCCGATCAAACACGAATATTCGCGCGTCGTCCTCAGCAGGCTCGGTCCCCACAGTGACGCTGAGCTACGCCCTTTGCTGGAACGGCTGCAGCTGCTTGCGCAGTCACAACTCGAGCTCGATGGTTTCGGCCGCGGCGAAACCGAGATCGCCTACGAACTGGAGCTGCGCCACCCCGGTCAGATCGGCACCATTCGCGTCCCGGTCCCAGGTTTGGGCCCGCTAGCGGCGGACGCCATTGCCCGCGACTTCCGCGCTGCCCACCAGCGCCTCTACGGTCACATAGACTTGAACGCCATGATCGAGATAGCGACGCTGTTTGTCATCGGCATCGGCCGCTTGCCGCGCCTTCGTCTCAGCACCTTTCCGGTCGACACGAAGCGAGCCAAGCCGGTCGACGAGCGCGGCGTTTATTTTACCGAAGCGCGCGCGCGTGTCCCAACCCGCATTTATCGGGGTAGTGACCTGCGAGCCGGCGCGGAAATCCGCGGCCCTGCCATCATCGAGGAGACGACGACGAGTGTGGTGCTGGCCCTCGGCGACGTCTGCAGCGTCGATCGGCTCGGCAACTACGTCATTCGCTGCGAAGGGATTGGCAGCAGCCCATAACTCATGACAATGGCCACCTCGCCTCGGCTCGACCCCGTCACGCTGGCGCTCGTTCAAAAGCGTGTCGATCATATCGCCGAACGCATGGGCCAGGTCATGTTGAGGACCGCCCGCAGCCCGATTTTCAACCAAAGCCACGACTTCTCCTGCTTTCTGACCGACGGCAGCGGCCGCCTCGTCAGCCAGGCGGACGGCATTCCCATCCACACAGGCGGCGGTGGTATGATTGTGGAGGCCGTCCTGCGCCGCTTCAACGACATCGCAGCGGGCGACGTCTTCATCTCGAGCGACCCTTACGTTGCCGGCGGCAACCATCTTCCCGATTGGGTGGTGAGCCGTCCCGTATTCGTCGATGACGAGATCTTTGCCTTTGTCTGCAACCGCGCGCACCAATCCGACATCGGCGGCGGTGTCGCCGGCACCTACAATCCCGCAGCGACGGAGATTTTTCATGAAGGGATCCGCTTGCCGCCCTTGCGCCTGATCGAAGCGGGCAGGCTACGTCGCGACCTGTGGGAACTGTTACTGCTCAACAGTCGCTGCGCCGATCTGCTCGATGGCGATCTCAATGCCATGCTGGGCTCGACGCAGATCGGCGCCGAGCAGATCACCGCACTGGCGCGCGATCTCGGTCCGACCGATCGCCGTCTCTACATCGACGGCATCCTCGGCTACGCGGACCGGCGCATGCGCGCCGCGGTTGCCGCGCTGCCCGACGGCGTCTACACGGGTAGCGAGATGACCGACAACGACTGCTTTGTCGAGCGCGAGGTGTGGATCCGCGTCAGCATCAGCAAAGCCGGCGATCGGCTGCGTGTCGACTACAGCGGCACCGATCCACAAATGAAGGGCTTCAAGAACAGTTCGATCAGTAACACGCGTTCGGCCACCTACGTCGCGCTCACCTCCTTCCTCGATCCGGATATTCCGCGCAATGCCGGCACCTATCGCTGTGTCGAGATTGAGGCGCCCTATGGCTCGGTCGTCAATCCTCGGCCGCCCGCTCCCGTCACCATGTGCACGGTGCTGCCGTCGCACGAGATCATTCACGCTTGCTGGATGGCGCTGGCCAAGGCGGCGCCCGAGCGCGCTTGTGCTGGCTGGGGTAAGATCACGCACTGCAACATGGCTGGGCCGACGGCCTCGGGCAGCACCTACGTCATGTATCACTGGGGCGCTTTGCCAGCCGCGGGCGCCGTGCGTGGTCGCGATGGCTTCGAACAGATCGGGCCGCTCAACAGCCTCGGCAAGCTGATCGTGCCCAATTGCGAGACTTACGAGCAGCTCTATCCCGTGCGCTTCGTGCAGCATGAGTTGCGCTGCGATGCGGCGGGTCCCGGCGAATTTCGGGGTGGTGCGGGTGCAAGCTATCACGTCATCGTGGAGGCGGAGGCGGAATACGCCTTCCGCGGCGAGGGCCAACGTACCCCCTCCGGCTACGGCGTGCAGGGCGGTGGTATGGGTGCGGCAGGCGGCGTCGCGTATCGGACCAATGGCGAGGTATGGCGGCCTCCGCAATTCGGCACGGCGCGGCTCGGACCGACCGAGATCCAAATTAAGTCCCCAGCGGGCGGAGGCTGGGGGGATCCAAAGCGGCGCCACCCCGAGCTGGTTCTGCTCGATGTGCGCAATGGGGTTGTCAGCGAGGCCGTGGCGCGCGGCATTTATGGGGTTGTCCTTGCCGCCGATGGACGCTCCATCGATATCGAGGCGACGCGCAAGCTCCGGGGAGGTTGAAGATGCCGACAGGACGCAACGGCCGACCGATCATCGCCAATATCGAGCGCCTCAATCGGCTGATGGATGCAGCCGGCCTTGATGCCGTGGTCGTCCGGGGCGGCCAAAACGTCACTTACCTCTCGGGCGTGTCCTTTCACGGTACACTTTCACGCCACCTCGATCTCGCAGCCTCGCGTCGTGGGGTCGTCGTGATCTGGCCACGGCAGGCGCCGCCGGTGTTCGTACTCGAAGTCACGGCGGCGGGCGCCGCGGCCCGCGACTCTTGGATCGAGCAATTTGAGGTGTTTAGTGGTTACGCCGAGTCGCTGTTCGACCGGGTGGCCAATGTTCTCTCGGACCTTGGGCTCACGCGCTCGACGGTCGGCTTCGACAAAAATGCAATTGGCGCGGGTTTCTGGGAGGATATCGCCAGGCGACTTCCTGCCATGACCATGCTGGACTGCAGCACATTGATGGATGAGGCGCGCCTCATAAAAACAGAGGCCGAGATCGAGCTGTTCCGCACCGGCGCAAACCTGCTCGATGCCGTGTT
>DASTMQ010000363.1:0-15000 GCA_035714005.1 Hyphomicrobiaceae bacterium | reverse complement strand
GATGGCTTTGAGTTCTTTTTCGACGTGAAGGAGGACGACAAGGCCATGGAAGGCGGGCTCAGCGAGTTGCTGGCCACGTCCGTGACCGCCAGCGGTGAGACGCACAAGTTCTATCGCTTCCGTGGTCCGGATGGATCGGTCGACTACTACGACGAGCAGGGCAACACCTCGCGCAAGTTCCTGATGCGGCGGCCGGTGCGCGGCGAGGATGTCCGCATCACCTCAGGCTTCGGCGTGCGCCGCCATCCGATCCTGCAGATCCCCAAGATGCATACGGGCGTCGATTGGGCCTGCGCCACGGGTACGCCGATCATGGCGGCCGGCAACGGCGTGATCGAAGAGGCCGGCCGCAAGGGCGAATACGGCAACTATATCCGCATTCGTCATGCCAACGGCTACAAGACGGCCTATGGACACATGTCGCGCCTGGCGCCCGGGGTCAGTGAAGGCGTGAAAGTGCGGCAGGGGCAGATTATCGGCTACGTCGGCACCACCGGTTTGTCCTCCGGCCCGCACGTGCACTTCGAGGTCCTGGTCAACAACAGCTTCGTTGATCCGATGTCGATCCAGGTACCACGCGAACGGCAGTTGAGCGGCAAGCAGTTGGCCGACTTCCAAAAGGAGCGCGCACGCATCGATGACCTGACGCGCCGCAACCCGGTGTCCACGCGCGTGGCGGCGCAATAGCCCATGCTCGCGCCAGACGTGCCATTGGCCGCGGGGCGCAAGGCGCCGCGCTCAGGCGGCCGCCTTCACAGGCTGCCCGTTGACCGCTAGGGCGCCGTCGCGCACGGTGAGCTTGACGGTCTCGCCGTCCTTGATGCGGCCGGCGAGCAATTGCTCGGCCAGCGGATCCTGCACCGATTTTTGGATCACGCGCTTGAGCGGACGGGCACCATAGGTCGGATCATAGCCCCGATTGGCAAGCCAGGTGCGCGCCTGCTCGTCAAGCACCAGCGTCAACTTGCGATCGACCAGCAGTTTCTGCAACCGCGCGATCTGGATGTCGACAATCGCGGCCATCTGCTCACGCTTGAGGCGGTGGAACAGGATGATTTCGTCGATCCGATTGAGAAACTCCGGTCGGAACTTGGTTCTCATTTCCGCCGTGACGTAGGGGCGCACCGCCTCGACATCCTCGCCCTCCTTCTGATTGGCCAGGAACTCGGAGCCAATGTTGGAGGTCATGATGATCAGCGTGTTCTTGAAATCCACCGTGCGACCCTGGCCGTCGGTCAAGCGGCCATCGTCGAGCACCTGCAGTAACACATTGAAGACGTCGGGATGCGCCTTCTCGATTTCGTCGAACAATACCACCTGATAGGGCCGCCGGCGCACGGCTTCAGTCAGCGCCCCGCCCTCCTCGTAGCCGACGTAGCCCGGTGGCGCCCCGATCAGGCGGGCCACGGAATGCTTCTCCATGTACTCGCTCATGTCGATGCGCACCATGGACGTTTCATCATCGAACAGAAAGGCCGCAAGCGCCTTGGTGAGCTCGGTCTTGCCGACCCCGGTGGGACCCAAGAAGATGAAGGAACCAATCGGCCGATTTGGGTCCTGCAGCCCCGCCCTGGCTCGCCGCACGGCGGTGGCGACGGCTTCGACGGCCTCGCGCTGACCAACGACGCGCTTGGACAACACCTCCTCCATGCGCAAAAGCTTCTCGCGCTCACCCTCCAACATGCGGTCGACCGGGATGCCGGTCCAACGCGACACGATCTGGGCGATGTGGTCGGGCGTGACGGCCTCCTCTACCATGGCGACTTTGCCGTCGCCGGCCTCCATGGCTTTCAGTTTCTTTTCCAGGCCCGGAATGACGCCATAGGCAAGCTCGCCGGCCCGCGCGAGATCACCGCGCCGCTGGGCGCGCTCGAGCTCGGTGCGGCGCTGATCCAACTCCTCTTTGACCTTTTGCGCCTCACCCAGCTTCTTTTTTTCGCCCTGCCAGCGCTGCGTCAGCGCCCGGCTCTTCTCCTCGAGCTCGGCAATCGATTTGTCGAGGCGCGTCAAGCGGTCTTTGGAAGCCGCATCCGTTTCCTTGCGCAGAGCCTCGCGCTCGATCTTCATTTGCATCAGGTCGCGATCGAGGGCGTCGAGCTCCTCGGGCTTGGAGTCGACTTCCATCTTGAGACGCGAAGCCGCCTCGTCGACGAGGTCGATCGCTTTGTCGGGCAGAAAGCGGTCGGAGATGTATCGGTTGGAGAGCGTCGCCGCCGCCACCAGCGCGCTGTCGGTGATGCGCACGCCATGATGAAGCTCGTACTTCTCCTTCAGACCGCGCAGGATTGAAATGGTGTCCTCCACACTCGGCTCGGCGATAAAGACCGGCTGAAAGCGCCGCGCCAGTGCGGCGTCCTTTTCGATGTGCTTGCGGTACTCATCGAGCGTGGTGGCGCCGACACAGTGCAGCTCACCCCGCGCCAACGCCGGCTTCAAGAGATTGCCGGCATCCATCGCGCCTTCGGCCTTGCCGGCGCCGACGATGGTGTGCAGCTCATCGATGAACAGGATTATGCGCCCACCTTCGGCCTGAATTTCCGAGAGCACGGCCTTCAGGCGTTCCTCGAACTCGCCGCGATATTTGGCACCCGCGATCAAGGCGCCCATGTCGAGCGCCAGGAGCTTCTTGTCCTTGAGGCTTTCGGGCACGTCACCCTTGACGATGCGCTGCGCCAAGCCTTCGGCAATTGCCGTCTTGCCGACCCCAGGATCACCGATCAACACGGGATTGTTCTTGGTGCGCCGCGACAGCACCTGAATGGTGCGCCGAATCTCCTCGTCGCGACCAATCACGGGATCGACCTTACCCTCGGCCGCGGCGGCCGTGAGGTCGCGCGCATAGCGCTTCAGGGCATCATAGGCCTGTTCGGCGGAGGCACTGTCGGCCGTTCGCCCTTTGCGGATATCGTTGATCGCCGCATTGAGTGAGGTTGGCGTTACCCCGGCAGCTTTCAGGACGCGGCCCGCATCGCTGGCGGTGTCCATGGCCAGCGCCAGCAACAGGCGCTCGACGGTGACGAATTTGTCGCCAGCCTTGTCGGCAATCTTCTGAGCTGCATCGAACGCGCGTGCGAGTTCGGGGGCCAGATACACCTGCCCCGCCCCGCCGCCGGAGACCTTGGGCCGCTTGGCCAACTGGGCCTCGACCGCCGCTAGTGCCTCGGCCGGCTGGCCGCCGGCGCGCTGCATCAGGCCTGCCGACATCCCCTCCGGATCATCGATCAGAACCTTCAGGAGATGGTCGGTGCCGAACTGCTGATGCCCCTCGCGCAGGGCAAGGCTCTGCGCGGCCTGGATGAAACCTTTGGCGCGGTCGGTAAACTTCTCAAAATCCATCTGTCCTCCTCGGCACAGAAAGCCCGCCCCAAACGGGCACGGATTGCCACCGTCTCACGACAGGATAAGCCAAGACCCGGCGCGACCCTTACTTGGCGTCTCCGCGGGACCTTGAGCAGTGATATAGTGCGGGTTGGCAACCGCAAAAGAGGCAACATGCCGACATCGGGACCGGAAAGTGCTGAGCCAGGGCTTACGCGTTTGCCCGGTGCTGAGGTCAAGGCGCTCTATCGTTATCCGGTCAAGGGTCTGAGCGGGGAGGCGCTCGCGCGCACCACGCTGACGCCAGGCGACACCGTGCCCGGCGATCGGCTTTACGCCATCGAAAATGGCGGCGGGCGCTTTGACGCGATTGCACCCCGCCATCTCCCGAAAATCCACTTCCTGATGTTAATGCGCGATGAGCGTTTGGCCACGCTCAAGAGCACGTTCGAGGACAGCACTCACACGCTCACGGTCTTGCGCGACGGCAAGCAGGTGGCCCGCGGTGAGCTCTCAACCTCGCTAGGCCGGCGGCTGATTGAGCAGTTTTTCGCCGCCTACATGAAGGCGGAGCTGCGCGGGCCGCCCAAGATTGTGCATGCGCAGGGCCACAGCTTCTCCGACGTGGCAGCCAAGTGCCTGCATATTGTCAACCTGGCGAGCGTCCGGGAGCTCGAGCGCACGCTTTCGCGTCCAATCGATCCGTTGCGCTTTCGCGCCAATCTTTATCTGGACGGTTTGGAGCCCTGGGTTGAGTGCGACTGGCTCAACCGGCACATCGAGCTCGGGGCTGTGCGTATGGCTGCGTTCGCGCGCACCGGACGCTGCGAGGCCACCAACGTCGACCCCGCCACGGGCGCACGTGACCTCGCTATCCCGGCCCACTTGCTTAGAACCCGGGGCAACACCGAATTTGGCATCTATGCGCGGGTGGTCGCAGGCGGCGAACTAACCCCCGGAATGGGCGTGGCGATCGCCCCCTAAGCTGCCCTGTGCCCGGCCCCTCAGGCGCGATCGCTCACTCGCGCGAGGACTCTTCTTTGGCGTTGGCGCTGCTGTCGGGGGGCGTCTCTTCCTCATTGCGCGCGCGTCGCACCGGACGACGCAAGAACTCCGGTTGCTCGTGCGTTTGCTGGGGTTGGAAGCGCTCCCGGCGACGCGGTGGCGGCGGCGGCGGCTCCTGGGGTGGCGGCGGCGGGCCGGCATCGGTCGCCGGCTCCGGGCGCTCCGGCTGGGGCTGCGGCGGGCGACTATCGAAAGCTTGCCGTTCGCCGCGCTCGCGATCGTTGTGGCGATCACGATCCATGTTGCGGTCGCGATCGCGGAAGCGCCCATGATCGCGCCGGAAGGGTCGTTCATGGCGGTTGTTGTCATAACCGCCGTGCTGGCGCGGTTGCGAATGCGACTGGGGATGCTGCGGCGGGGCTTGGAAGCTTGGCTGCGGGAACCCACCCTCGTCGAGCAGATCATCGCCATCATCCTCGCCGAAATCGTCGCCGGCCTCGGCGCCCTCATTGGGCCCGCGCAGGCGCTGCTGGCCGTTGCCGTTGTAGCCCTCGCCCGCCTGATGCATTTGCTCCCGGTACGCCATGATGATGCGGCTGTAGTGCTCCGCATGCTGGAGATAGTTCTCGGCAAGCACCGGATCGCCCGAGGATTGGGCGTCGCGCGCAAGGGAGATATATTTTTCCGCGATATGGGCGGGCGTACCGCGAATCTTTACGTCCGGCCCGTTCGATTCAAAGCTGCGCGATAGCGGATTTTGACTTTTTCGATTGCGACCGCGTCCGCGTCTATTCTGCTGTCCCTGCCTCACTGCGCTAAACGCTCCATATGATTTGACCAAACCATGCGCGCGCCGTTCGCTTGTGCGAACACGGCCCCGCTCTCAACTGGCGCCCGCAACCGTTCGGTTTCGAGCCTTCCAGCCTAACCAACGACGATGGCCTCGCCCTCTTCAGCGCCCTCAGCCCCACGCCTGGGGGAGAGCGTCCCTACCCGGCAATTATGCCATCAGTGCTTCTCTATGGACGGTAAGTGGTGCTGACGATAGGTCGCCCTGTTGCGAGCAAATCAACCTGCCTCGCGTCGATCCTCGCCTCCAACATCCTCCACGAAAGGAGGAGGAACAGCCGGACACGAGAACGATTCCACTGACGCCCAGCCTAGCGCGCCCAACACGGGATTCCAAGGGGTTTGTGGGCGTATGCTCAATTCCGTGTTCTCACAGCAACACAGCGTCGCCGCCCGGAAACATCGCGGTAGAATTTGACCGGGTCGGCGCCCCGCGGTGCAAACATCTGAGCCACCTTGTCGGCCTGATCGTGCCCGACCTCGAGCACGATCCAACCGTTTGGAACGACCTGAGACAGCCGTGTGCCAAGCCTGCGGAAAATTTCAAGACCATCTGTGCCGCCGTCAAGTGCCAGCCGGGGATCAAACCGGCTCACCTCAGGCTCAAGCCTCGCTATCTCAGCGGAGCTCACATAGGGCGGATTCGAGACTAGCATATGGAATTGCCCCGCGATGTTTTCAAGCAGGTCCGTTGTCTGCCAGACCACCCGTGGCTCCAGTCCCAAGGCCGCGGCATTGGCCCGCGCCACCTCCAGCGCCGCCCCACTGAGATCGGTGCCCACCCCGGTGGCTTGCGGGAGCTCGCTTAAGAGGGTGAGGAGCAGACAGCCCGTACCGGTTCCGATATCGAGGATCCGCAGCGGCAGCGTCGACCAGTTCTCCAGGCCCACGATCTCAAGGGCCGCCTCGATCAGGGTCTCGCTATCGGGTCTGGGATCGAGGGTCGCGGCGGAAACGGCAAAGCTTCGGCCATAAAATTCGCGCGCACCCAAAATGCGCGACACCGGCTCGCGACCGCAGCGCCGCTCGATATAGCTGGCAAAGATTAAAGCCCGCTCGGGCGGCACCTGCGCCTGCGGCCGCGCCAACAGCTGCGCCTCGGGCAGGCCAAGGGCAGCCGCCATCAGCCGGCGCACGTCGATGCCGGCATTGGCGATGCCGGCGGCGCGAAGGGCCGCCACTCCCCAATGCCGGGCCGCGGCAATGGTGGGCGGGGCTGCAGAACCGTCAGGGCCGGGCATCTTCGTTGAACGCCGCCAGCTGCGTGGCCTGCTGATCCGTCACCAAAGCGTCGATCAGCTCATCGAGGGCCGTTCCCTCCAAAACCTGATCGAGCTTGTGCAGCGTCAGGCCGATGCGATGGTCGGTGACGCGGCCCTGGGGAAAGTTGTAGGTGCGGATCCGCTGCGAACGGTCGCCGGACCCGACCTGATCCTTGCGCTGGGCCGCCCGCGCCTCGGCGGCCTTCTGCCGCTCCTGCTCGAACAGGCGCGAGCGCAGAACCTGCATGGCAAGCCGACGGTTCTGGTGCTGCGACTTCTCGGCCGACACCACCACGAGCCCGGTCGGCAGATGCGTGATCCGTACCGCCGAATCGGTCTTGTTGACATGTTGCCCACCCGCGCCGCCGGCGCGCATGGTGTCGATGCGTATGTCTTCCGGTTTGATCTCAAGATCGATCTCCTCGGCTTCGGGCATGATGGCCACCGTCGCCGCCGAGGTATGGATGCGGCCGCTTGCCTCTGTCAGCGGCACGCGCTGTACCCTGTGCACGCCCGACTCATATTTTAGACGTGCAAAGACATCCTTACCCGAAATCGAGGCCACGACTTCCTTGTAGCCGCCAAGATCGTTCTCCGAGAGGCTGATGATTTCGACCTTCCAGCCGCGCTGCTCGGCGTAGCGCGCATACATGCGATAAAGATCGGCGGCGAACAGTGCCGCTTCATCCCCGCCGGTACCCGCGCGCACCTCGAGAATAGCGCTCCTTGCGTCGGCAGCATCCTTTGGCAGCAGGGCCACACGCAGCGCCTGCTCGAGCGTTGCCACGCGGGGTTCGAGCGCGGCGAGCTCATCGCGCGCGATCGCGGTGAGCTCCGCGTCGGCCGCCGGATCGGTCAAGAGCTCGGCCAGCTGGTCGCGCTCGGATTGTACCTTGCGCAGCTCGCCGATGGTCTGGACCACCGGATTGAGCTCGGAGAATTCCTTCGCCAGCGCAACATAGCCCGTTTGATTGGCGCCGCGGCTGAGCTCGGCTTGAATCGCCTCCCAGCGTTGCACCAGCTTGTCGAGCTTTTCGGCGGGTATGGCGGTCATGCGTGAACTCGACAGCTATCGACTCAAAAAACAGCAACGGTCCCACCCCTCGGGGCAAGCGGCCGCCCAAACACCAGGACCGCTACTGGGCGCGGGACGGCAGCTTGTCGGTCTTGCGCGACCGCGGATCGCTGACCTCGATCCAGGTCAGGCCGTCCCGGCTCGGCATCGTCAAGCCTACAAAATAGTCGAAGCCGGCCCGTACCGGTCCTGCTATCGGCAACGGCAGCAGCGCAATCGCCTGATAGACGGGCCTCGATGCCGACTGCCCCAAGTAAACGAGTGTGGCGGCAAATACAATCGGCGTGCTCAGCACAAAGAGGGTACGGGCCCGGCGCCGACGCCGCGCCGGCCGGGCGCCGGCCGCCGGCGCGGCGCTCGTCGAGCGTTCTCCCCTCAAGCCGGGACGGGCGGTGCCGGAGCGGGCCTGAGACGGAGGTTGCGGCGCCGACCGCGCATAGTTGGCGGCCAGCTGGAACTGGCTGCGCAGGCGCCACAGCACGGGTTCGGGATCGAAGCGAAGCAGGTCACAATAGGAGCGCACGATTCGCTCGGTTTCCTTCCAGTGTGGCAGCGCGCCGATCGCGCCCGCCTCGAAGGCGTCGATCACGGCCGTGCTGGTGGCAAGCCGACGCGCCAAAGCGTCGCGTGGGACTTTGAGCGCTGAGCGCATGTTACGAAAAATCTTGCCGATCTGTTCGTCGCGGCTGCCGCTCGGCTCGCCACTGGGGCTCCCAGTGACCGGCGGGAACGTTGGTCCTGCCAAGCGGACATCGCGTTCACCTACGAAGCCGTTCTTCATACGCTTTACTCGCCCGCACCACCCCGACTTGGTCGACAATCATTTGGGGAAACCGGCCTATTTGTCAAAGAGTAGAAGATTGCGGCAGGTACAAGGCCTAGATTTCCACAGCGTGCTCCTCGGCGAAGCGTTTGAGCTGGCCGCGCAGATTGCTCTCTCCCGCTTCGAGCAGCCTGAACAGCCACGGCTGCAAGAGCGAAACGTCGAGGCTCATGACCATCGATTTGACCGGCCCGATTGAGACCGGAGCCATCGAGATGGCGCGGTAGCCGAGGCCGATCAGGGCCATTGCTTCGAGGGGACGGCCGGCCATTTCTCCACATAAAGATAGCGGCTTTGCGTGGCGCTCGGCGGTCTGGGCGATCGCGCGCAGTGCCCGCAGCGCTGCCGACGACAGGGGATCGTATCTGCCGGCCACCCGGGCATTGTTGCGATCGGCGGCAAAGAAGTACTGCAGCAGATCGTTGCTGCCGACCGAGACAAAATCCACGAGCGGCAACAAGGCGTCGAGCTCGAACAAGAGGGCGGGCACCTCGATCATCACCCCTAAGAGAACATGGGTCGGCAGCGGCGAGCCGCGTCGCCTGAGGAGGTCGAGCTCGCGGTCGATCAGGGCACGCGCCATGCCGATCTCGCCGACGGCCGTCACCATGGGCAACAGCAGCCGCAACTCGGCGCCCGCCGTGGCCCTGAGCAGGGCGCGCACCTGGGTGCGCAACAGCCCCGGCCGGTCGAGCGAGAGCCGGATGGCGCGCCAGCCGAGCGCAGGGTTCTCTTCCGCCGCTTGGCGCAAGTACGGCAGCACCTTGTCGCCGCCGACGTCCAAGGTGCGGAACACGACAGGCTTGCCGCCAGCCTCGGTCGCGATTGAGCGGTACATCTGCGTCTGCTGCTCCAGGCGCGGCAGCGTCGCCGAAATCATGAACTGCAATTCGGTGCGGAACAGGCCGACGCCGTCGGCGCCCGATTCGGCAAGGTGCGGCATGTCCACCAGCAGGCCGGCATTGATGTGCAGCAAGACGCGCTTGCCATCCTTGGTCACCGCCGGCTTGTCGCGCAGGGCCCGGTATTTGCGGTGTCGCCTGGCCTGAAAGCGGGCCTTGTCGGCATAGGCACCGATGACGTTGCCGGGCGGGCGGATATGCACCTCCCCGGTGTTGGCGTCGACAATAATCGGATCACCCTGGTCGACCCGCTCCATGACGCCGCGCGCGTTGCCAATCGCGGCAATGCCCAAAGCTTTGGCGACGATGGCAACATGGCTTTGCCCGCCCGTTTCTTCGATGATGAGACCGCGTAGCCTGGAACGATCATAGTCGAGCAGGTCGGCGGGCCCCATGCTGCGCGCCACCAAAATGGTGTCGTGCGGCAGCTTGGCGGCCGCGGCGTGAGCCCTGGGCCGGCCAGCCAGAATGCGCAGCAGGCGGTTCGACAGTTCGTCGAGGTCGCGGAGCCGTTCGTGCCAATAGGCCTCGGCTTGACGCAACATGCGCACACGCGTGTCGTTTTGCACGCGTTCGACGGCGGCCTCCGCCGTCATCCCGCGCTTGATGGCGTCCTTCATGCGCCGAAGCCAGCCGCGGTCGTGCGCGAACATGCGATAGGCCTCAAGAATATCGCGATGCTCGCCGGAGGCCGCCAGCTCGCCCTGGTCGAGCATCTCGTCGATCGAGGCCTTGAGGTCGTCCACGGCAACGTCGAGGCGTCTTTCCTCCTCCTTTGGCTCCTTGGCCTCGAGCTCGGTCACCACCACCCGAGAATCGTGCAAAGCCGCATGGCCGAGCGCCAGGCCTTCGGAGAGGGGCTGGCCGCGAATGACGTGCGGCACCGCGCGGCTGAACTCGGCGGCCGTGTTGACACCTGCCACCGCGCCCGACAGCAGGTGCTCGGCCAACACCATGGCGGTGGTCTGCAGCACTTCCACGTCTTCGTCGGAGTATTCGCGCTCGGTCTTGTTCTGAATGGTCAGTACGCCCAGCACCTCACCACCCCGCAAGAGCGGCACGGCTAGGAAGGAATGGTAAATTTCCTCGCCCGTCTCCGGCCGATAGGAAAACGCCGGGTGGTTTTGCGCGTCCGGCTCATTGATCGGCACGGCCAGTTCGGCGCAGCGGCCGACCAGGCCCTCGCCGCGCCGCATGAACGTGTTGTGAACCGCACCTGGGTTAAGGCCTTCGGTCGCAAACAGCTCGAGCGAGCCGTCCTGACGCTTGAGGTAGATCGAGCACACCTCCGCCACCATCAAACCGGCGATCTGACGCACGATCTTGTCGAGCCGCGACTGGCCGTCGGAAGGCTCGGCCATGATCTCCCTGAGGCGGCGCATGATGATGCGGAGCGCCGGCTCTGAGGAAGATAGCCTTGGACTGTCCCCGCCTCGGTTCTGCATCGGCGATCTGCCGCGATTTCCGCTCGCTTGTTCCGTCCGCGTGGCAACCATGGGGAGCCCTTTGCGTGGCCCGCCCAGCAGCGCCGCCCTGAAGGTCCCTGGGTAGGCTCGTCGCCGTCCCGCGGGATGCCATGCGTCAGTCTTTGCCCAAGCCGTAGAGGCTGTGCAGCGTTCGCACCGCCAGCTCAGCATAGACGGCATCGATCAAGACGCTGATCTTAATCTCGGAAGTGGTTATGGCGAGGATATTGATACCGCGTTCGGCTAGGGCCTTGAACATCTGGGCCGCGACACCGGCGTGGCTGCGCATGCCGACCCCGATCACGGAGACCTTGGCAACGTCGGAGGAACTTTTCACCTCAAAGTAGCCGATCTCCTGCTTGGCCCGGCGCAGGACCTCGAGTGCCCGGTCCAGGTCGGAGCCCTGCACGGTAAAGGTCATGTCCGTATGCTTGCCGTCCGATGAGGTATTCTGGACGATCATGTCCACGTTAATGTTGGCCTCGGCCAGCGGGCCAAAGACGCGGGCCGCGACCCCCGGCTTGTCCTCGACCCTGATCAGCGAGACCTTGGCCTCGTCCTTGGCGTAGGCGATGCCGCTGACGACGTGCTGCTCCACGATCTCATCCTCGCTGCAAATAATGGTGCCGATCTCGTCCCACGCTTCTGCCTCAACGGGTTGCAGGTTCTCGGGCGGCACGAAACTCGACAAGACGCGCACGCGCATCCGATGCACCATGGCGAGTTCGACCGATCGGGTCTGCAACACCTTCGAACCGAGAGAGGCCATTTCCAGCATCTCCTCATAGGAGATCTTGGCCAGCCGTCGTGCCCTCGGCACGATGCGTGGATCGGTGGTGAAGACGCCGTCGACATCGGTGTAGATGTCGCAAAGATCGGCTCGCACCGCCACCGCTAGGGCCACCGCGCTGGTGTCGGAGCCACCGCGCCCAAGCGTCGAGATCCGACTGCGATTGGGTTCGATGCCCTGGAAGCCGGTGATGACTGCGACTTCGCCCTGTTCGAGGCGAGCTCGAATCTTGTCGCCGGGAATATCCTTGATGCGCGCGACGCCATGCGCATCGTCGGTCAGAATCGGGATCTGCCAGCCTTGCCAGGAGCGGGCCGGAATTGCCATCGATTGCAGCACGATGGCGAGCAATCCTGCCGTCACCTGTTCACCAGTGGCAACGACGGCATCATACTCGCGCGCGTCGTGGAGCGGGGAGGCCTCCCTGACCCAGGCCACGAGCTGGTTGGTCACGCCGGCCATGGCCGAGACCACGACGGCCACATGATTACCCGCCTCGAACTCGCGTTTCACGTGGCGCGCCACGTTGCGAATGCGCTCCAGGTTGGCAACCGAAGTGCCGCCGAACTTCATCACCACAAACGACATGCGACCCGCTCGAGCCCTATGCGGTACCGGCCGAACCACCGGCGGCGGCAAGGATGCTCACCCCTATTGTGGACTTCGCGCGCACTCATAGAGCCAGACGGCTCCGGATGGAAGCACCTCAAGCCGGCCCGGCGCGGGCGGGGCGGACCATTTCTTGCTATTGGTAGGCTCGCCCGTTGGCGCCAGACCCTGGGCTACCGCCGGCCGAACAGGCGTTCGATGTCGGCAAGTTTGAGCTCCACATAGGTTGGTCGGCCGTGGTTGCACTGACCCGAGTGGGGGGTGAGCTCCATTTCGCGCAACAGCGCGTTCATTTCCTCACCCGTCAGCCGCCGCCCGGCGCGGACGCTACCATGGCAGGCCATGCGCGAGCATACCGCCGTCAGGCGCCCCTTGAGGAGGGTGTCAGCGCTTTCACGCAGGGCCTCGCGCGCCAGATCCTTGACGAGACCCGTGATGTCGCCATCACCAAGCACCGCCGGCACCTCCCGTACCAAGACGGCACCGGGCCCGAAGCTCTCCAGCCGCAATCCGAGCCCGAGCAGGGCATCGGCGGCTTGCACGAGCGCAGCCACCTCCTCATCGTCCAACTCGACGACCACCGGCATGAGCAGCGCCTGGCGTGCCACGCCGCCGTCGGCCAGTTGAGCCTTGATGCGTTCATAAACAAGCCGCTCGTGCGCGGCGTGCTGGTCGACAATCACCACCGAATCGCGAGTTTGCGCGACGATGTAGGTCTCGTGCAGCTGGGCACGCGCGGCCCCGAGCGGACGATCGAGAACATCGGGCGCAGCAGGGGCGGCGGCGATGCTCCAATCTGCGCTCGGCGCACTGACCCCTGTGAGCGGCGCCTGCAGGTGCACGAGGAGCGCCGGTGGCGGGCGCACACCCTTGGCTGAGGAGCTCGGCGTGGCCCACCAACCCGCAGCCGAGGCAGCAGCGCCGTGCTGGCCCGACGCCAATGCCGCCATCATCGCCGCCCCGCCGCGTTCGGAGGCGCGATGTCCCGCGGCTTCCAATGCCCCACGCAGCGCGCCAACCATCAGGCCGCGTACGCCGTTGACGTTGCGGAAGCGGACCTCGGCCTTGCTCGGGTGCACATTGACGTCGACCTCACGCGGCGGCAGCGTCACAAACAGGGCAAGCAGCGGCGAGCGTCCGCGCGGGATCAAGTCGGCGTAGGCCGCCCGCACGGCCCCAACAAGCAAGCGGTCCCTGACCGGCCGACCATTGACGAATAGATACTGCTGTGAGCTATCGGGCCGATTGAGGGTTGGCAGGCCGGCGAAGCCTTTTATGCGCACGCCTTCGCGCTCGGCCTCCACCGCCAGTGCATCGTTCAGGAAGTCCCGGCCCATGATGCGGCCGAGGCGCGCCAGATGTCCGTCCGGCCCCGCCGGCTCGTGCGGTAGCCTCAAGCCGGTGCGCTCACCGGTCGTCAGCGCGAAGGCAATCTGGGGGTGCGCCAGGGCGATGCGCTTGACGATCTCGGCAATGGCGGCGTTCTCCGCCCGCTCGCTTTTCAGGAACTTGAGCCTGGCGGGTGTGGCCGAGAACAGCTCGCGCACCTCCACACGGCTGCCGCCGGCGAGGGCCACGGGGCGCACCGTGCGCTTGGCGCCGCGGTCCACCACGATTTCGTGTGCCGCCCCCGCCTGGCGCATGCGCGATGCCACCGCCAGATGGGCAATGGCGCCGATCGAGGGCAAGGCCTCGCCCCGGAAACCCAGCGTGGCGATGTTGAGCAAGTCCTCCTCGGCGAGCTTCGAGGTCGCATGCCGCTCGACGGCCAAGTCTAGATCGGAGGCGCTCATGCCGACGCCATCATCGCTAACCCGGATGAGGGAAAGGCCGCCGGCCACGGTCACGACCTCGATCGCTCCGGCCCCAGCGTCGATGGCGTTCTCGATCAGCTCCTTGACCACGCTCGCCGGCCGTTCGATCACCTCGCCGGCGGCGATGCGGTTGATCGTCTCGGCGCTCAGCTGGCGGATGGGCACGGTTGGCGCTGCCTCCTCGGCACTGCAAACGCCGCTACGCCCGTAATGCGGCGACCCGTTCGCGCGTCAGAACCTTGGCCAACTCGACGGCCGGCTGATCGAACGGATCGACGCCCAGCAGCCGCCCGGCGAGAATCGTTTCCAGCATCAGGTGCATCATCAACGCGCCCAAACTTGCCTCGTCAAGCCGTTCGAGGTCGAAGACGCGCACCGGCCGCCCGGCGCGCGCGAGTGCTTCCGGGACGGCCACGGCCTGAGCCGCAACCAAATCGCCCACGCCCTTGCCGCCGAGGTAGTCGAGGCCAGCCATGCCCGCCAGGGCTGTGGACAGGCGCGGTCCTTCGCCGGCGGTCGGCGTCCGCACGACCGTGATCAGATGCTCGCGCGGCCCGTCCATGAAAAGCTGCAGCTGACTGTGCTGGTCGACGGGGCCGAGGCAGGCGAGCGGCGTGGTTCCTCGGCCATTTTTCCCCAAACTTTCGGCCCACAGCTGCACAAACCAGTGCGCGAAGCGACTGAGCCGATCCGAATAGGGCATCATCACCTGCACGCGCAGGCCGCGCTCGCGCGCGAGCGCCACCGCCACAGCGGCACCGACGGCGGGCGCGCAGTCTTGCGGCGCCGGCGCGGACAAGAGCGCTTCGACCACGCTTTGCGCTCCGGCACGCAGGGCGCGAATATCGAGGCCGCGCGCCAGGGCCGGCAGCAGACCGACGTTGGTCAAGACGGAAAAGCGCCCGCCGATGCCGGTGTGATGATCGAGCAGCGCAATGCCATGCGCCTCGAACAGCCGGCGCAGCCCATTGGCCTTGCCCTCGCGCGCGGGCTCGGTGATGCCCAGGAACAAGTCTGGTATGCGCCGCTCGAGACCCGCCCGCTTTACCGCATCGAGCGCCGCCAGCGCCTGCACCAGCGTCTCCGG
>DASTMQ010000362.1:0-12657 GCA_035714005.1 Hyphomicrobiaceae bacterium | reverse complement strand
CCGGCGGCCTTTCGCGCCGTGGTGGCGGACATGGGGCTCGCGCCCGACCGCGTGCTTTTTTTCGATGACAGCGCCGAGAACGTTGCCGGCGCGCGGGCCTGCGGCCTGATGGCGGTCGAGGTGACGACGGCGGCCGGGATAAAAGCGGCACTCGGCGATTTCGGCGTGCACCTCGCCGCCGCGGACCAATCCTAGCAATCCCCGTCGCCGCGGCGGCACGGCTAGACCTGCAACCACAACGACAAGGAGGCAGCTCGTATGGCCGTCAGGCTCGACGAAGCCATGGCCGGCGTGCGGCTTGGGCCGCGCTAGGCACACAAACCGCTCAGCTCAGGCTGCCCGGGTAGTCCTGCCAAATGCTGGGCGCAAGCTTCAGGCTGCTCGTGGCAGGGTAGGTCGCCATCCAGTAGCGCGCACACTCCACGCCGGTAGGGTTCCACAGATCTCGACCGGCGAGGCCGCCCAGAAAATCTTCTAAACCCGCCAGGCGATGGCACCAGCCGATGTGCTGGGGGTGCAGGGTCATGCCGAAAAACCGCCCGCGCCGATACTGGGCATCGAATTCCGCGCGCCAATTGCGCAAGAGCGCATCGGGATTTTCAAGCCCGGTACCCTCGGTCGGAAACAGGCAAAAGAACTGATCGTCGAAGTGATAGTAGTAGGGCAGCGTCAGGATCGCTTGCCGGCTGGCGAAGTCGGTCACCCAGTAATGGGGCAGATCGTCGGCGAGGCCGTTGCCCAAATAGTCGTAGCCCGCTTCGAGCAATAGAGCCACGGTATTGGCGCTGATGGCCCCGCCGGCAAAGGCATCTTTCTGCCGCGGCAGCGCGAACCATCCCGCCGGACGCACCCCGCTGATGGCGCCCAGCACCTCGGTGGCGAGCGCGATGCGCGCTTTTTCCTCATCGCGGCTCAAGGCGCTCACGTCCTCATGCTTGAAGCCGTGGGCCGCCACCTCGTGGCCGAGCCTGACAATCTCCTTGATGCGATCGGGATAGCATTCCGCCAGCACGGCCGGCACCGCAAAGGTTGCCCGCAGCGCCTGGCGGGCCAGCGCGTCCAGCAGCAAATCGAGGCCGTCGTTGAGGCCAAACAGCGCGGCGGGGCTCGCCAGATCGCGTGGTCCAATGCCCTCTGCGCCGCTCGCCACGCTCAAGTCGACGACGATGTGGATGGCGCAGCGTTTGCCGTCGGGCCAGCGGACCTCGGCATCCTCAAGGCTCTTCTCATCCGAAATCGTATAGCCCTGCTTCCACGGCATCTCTAGGCACCTGACGGCGAGGTTGCGGCGGCGGCCGGAGCCCCGACCGGGTGGGCCGCCAGGCAGTGCCGCGCCACCTCCTCGCAGCTCGCAAACCAAACCCCCGGCGAAGCCTTCATGGCGGCGATCAAGCGATCGAGCATGGCAATGCGCAAGGCGCGCCCGGACACGAACGGATGCAGGCAGATGTTGAGATATCCCGCCTGCCGATACTGCTGCTGGAAGGCGGCCAACCACAAGTCGAACACCCGATCCGTGTCGGCCAGCCGTTGCCCGGCGTTGCCGCTTCGATACCAGGCAAAACTGAAGAACATGGCATCGTCGATGGCGAAGTGGAACGGCAGTTCGAGCACCAGCGGCCGCCCGCACTCATCCAGCACATAGTAGGGCCGATGGCTCGGCGCACCGTGGGAGTTGTAGATAAAGCCCTCCTCGCGCAGCAGCGCGGCGGGATAATGGCTGCGTGAGCCGACCGGGCGCCGGCCGCTGATCGCCTTGAGCGCGGCTGCGGTCTTCAACAGATGATCGCGCGCAAGGGAGGGCTCCTTGGGCACGCGGTGCTCCCACATGTGATCGGCGAGCTCATGGCCGCCTGCGACCGCCGCCCGCAGCGCCTCGGGATAGAGCTCGCAGATGCGGCCCGGCGTGAAAATTGTGGCCTTGATGGCGTGGGCCTCAAACAGCTCCAGCAAACGCCAAATCCCCACCCGCCCGCCGAATTCACCCTTGGCCAACTCCATGGGCGGCTCGTTGTTGAGCCGCCGCAACAGCATGGCATCGAAGTCGACGGTGATGTTGACGGCGATCCGGGCGCCCCTGGGCCAGCGCAGGCCATCGAGGCGGCAAAGGCGGCCGCCATTGTGCGCTGCCGCAGCTTTGAGCTCGGCCAATTCGGCGCCGAGCCTATCGGCGCTGAGGCTATCCGACATGGGGCCGCCCCCTGAGCAAGACCGCGCAGACGCTGTTTGAGGCAAGCACTACCAAGGTGGCAGCCCGCAGCCCCGACTTTGGCTCTGTGCGCCGCCGCGCGAATGCAATAGACTATCCTCACCCGGAGTGGCCATCAACGCTCCAGGCAACGAACAACAAGTCCGTCGCGCAGGGAGGACCCGCACTACTCCAAAGTGATGGCGCGGGCAAAAAAGCTAGCACCCTCCTCCGGGCGCCGTTGAAGGGAAAACGCCATGGCTACCACACGAGCCGGGGCAGGCCCGGCTACGCCTATCGGTTACCGCATGTTCGGCGGGTATCTTGTCACGCTGATTGCCGCCCTGCTGCTCGCGGCCGGCACCGGCGCGGCGCGCGCGGCAAGCCCGTCCCCCAACCAGCTGACCTGGGGGGTGCACGTCTCGCTGGCACCGACCTGGTTTGATCCCGCCGAGATGTCGGGGATCATCACGCCCTACATGGTGCTTTATGCCCTGCATGACGCCCTGGTGAAGCCGATGCCGGGCCAGGCCTTTGCGCCCAGTCTGGCCAAGTCCTGGTCGCAGTCCGACGACGGCCTCGCTTACGAATTCGTGCTGCGCGAGGGAGCCAAGTTTCACAACGGCGAGCCGGTGACGGCCGAGGACGTCAAATTTTCCTTTGAGCGCTACCGCGGCGCCTCCAACAAGATCCTCAAGGACCGCGTCGCCGCCGTCGAGACCCCGGACCGCAACCGCGTGGTCTTCAAACTCAAACAGCCTTGGCCCGACTTCATGACGTTTTATACCAGCTCCACGGCTGCGGCCTGGGTCGTGCCGAAGGCCTACGTGGAAAAGGTCGGCGATGAGGGCTTCAAGAAAGCACCGATCGGCGCTGGACCATACAAGTTCGTTTCCTTCACGCCCGGCCTCGAACTGACCATGGAGGCCTTCGAGGCCTTCTGGCGCAAGAAGCCCAACGTCGAGCGCCTCATCTTCCGGGTCATCCCCGATGAGGCCACGCGCCTGGCCGCCCTCAAGCGCGGCGAAGTCGACATCGCCTATTCGATCCGCGGCGAGCTCGCCGAGGAGATCGAGCGCAGCAAGGGCCTCACCCTCAAACCGACGGTGATCCAAGCACCCTTCTGGCTGTATTTCGCCGACCAATGGGACCCCAAATCGCCCTGGCACGACGAACGCGTGCGCCGCGCGGCTAGCCTCGCCATTGACCACAATGGCATCAATCAGGCGCTCACCCTTGGCCACTCCAAGATCACGGGCAGCATCGTCCCCATCACCTTCGAGTACTTCTGGCAGCCTCCCGCCCCCAGCTACGACCCGAAGCTCGCCAAGAAACTTCTGGCCGAAGCGGGTCACGCCAACGGCTTTGATGCCGGCGAGTACTACTGCGACGCCTCCTACGCCAACCTGGCCGAGGCGGTGCTCAACAACCTGCAGGCCGTCGGTATTCGCGCCAAACTCAGACCGCTGGAACGCGCCGCCTTTTTCAAGGGCTATGGGGAGAAGAGCTACAAGAACCTGATCCAGGGCGCCAGCGGCGCCTTTGGCAACGCCGCGACCAGGCTCGAGGCCTTTGTCGTCAAGGGCGGCACCTACGTTTATGGCAGCTATCCCGACCTCGACGCCTTGTTTGAAAGCCAAGCGGGTGAGCGCGACGCCGGCAAGCGCGAGGCAACGCTCCACAAGATCCAACAGCTCGTCTACGAGCGCACAATCTATGCGCATCTGTGGCAGCTGGCTTTTCTCAACGGCGCCGGACCACGGGTCGGCGAGTCGGGCCTCGGTCTGATCGCGGGCCATGCCTACTCGGCCCCCTATGAGGACGTCAGCTTGGCGGCCAAGTAGGCGCCGGCGCAAGGAGCGGAGGCCAGCATGTGGCCCGGCCCGACAGTGAGCCTGCTTTCGATAGGCGATCCGCGCCGCGCCCCTTGGCGCCGCGGCGCGGCCCGCCGTGGCGCTGTACGCTGAAGGAGACGGCATGTCACACTATATCATCCGCCGGCTCGGCTATTCGCTGATCTCCCTGTTGTTGTTGTCGCTCACGATCTTTCTGTTCGTGCGCGTGACCGGGGATCCGACCACGCTCCTGGTGGAGCCGGGGGCACCGCAAGCCGACATCGATGCCATCCGCCAGCGCTTCGGCCTCGATCAGCCGCTCTGGGTGCAATACTGGACCTTCATGCTGAGCCTAGTGCAGGGCGATTTCGGCAACTCCTTCTACTATCGCACGCCCGTGCTCGAGCTCTACCTGTCGCGGCTGCCGAACTCACTGCTGCTGGCTATCGCGGCCATGACGTTCTCGCTTCTGATCGGCATCCCGAGCGGCATTCTTGCCGCCGTGCGGGTTGGTGGCTTTTGGGATAGCGCCGGCAAGGTGTTTTCCCTGCTCGGCCTATCGCTGCCCTCGTTCTGGGTCGGCCTCGTTCTCATCCTGGTGTTCTCCGTCACGCTGGGGTGGCTGCCCTCGTCGGGCTCCGGCACCGTGTGGCATCTGCTGATGCCGGCCTTCGCGCTGGGCTGGTATTTTGCCGCCGCGCATATGCGCCTGACGCGCTCCTCCATGCTCGAGGTGCTGGGTTCGGAGTACATCAAGCTCGCCCGCCTCAAGGGCCTGCCCCAGTCGCTTGTGATCGCCAAACATGCCTTCAAGAACGCCCTGATCCCGGTGCTCACGCTGGCGGGCGTCAACCTCGTCATCATGATCAACGTTGCCGTGGTGGTGGAAACGGTCTTCGCCTGGCCCGGCATCGGTCGACTGCTTTACGAGGGCGTCACCTTTCGCGACTTTCCCGTGGTGCAGGCCGTGGTGCTGCTCGGCGGCACCATGATCGTGCTGGTGAACCTGCTGATCGACATTCTTTATGCCCTGATCGATCCACGCATCAGATTGGAGCAATGACGCCATGGCCATTGAGACCCCCGCGATCGACCTAGCCCCGCGCTTCGCCTTTCGCCTCGAGGGCTTTCCCCTGCTGCCGACGCTGATTTTGGCCGGCATCGCGGTGTTGGCCCTGTTTGCCGGCTCGCTGGCGCCACACGATCCCGAGATCGGCTCGCTTGCCGCCCGCTTCCGCCCGCCCGCCTGGCAGGCCGGCGGCAGCAGCGAGCATCTGCTCGGCACCGATCATCTGGGTCGTGACGTGCTCTCCCGTCTCATCTTCGGCGCCAGGGTTTCCGTCGTGGTTGGCTTTACCGCCGTGATCGTGGCCGGCGTCGTCGGCACCTTGCTCGGCATCGTCTCGGGCTATCTCGGCGGTTGGGTCGATCAGGTGATCATGCGCATCACCGATACCTGGTTGGCCCTGCCGGCGCTGACGTTTGCCATCTTTCTGACCGCCGTCGTCGGCCCCAGCATGTGGAACATCGTCATCATCCTGGGGCTCGTCTACTGGACACGCTACGCCCGCGTCATTCGCGGCGAGGTGCTGTCGCTGAAGGAACGCGAATTCGTGCGGCTCGCGGTGGTGGCGGGCTGCTCGAAATGGACCATCATGCGCCGGCACATCCTGCCCAACGTCCTCAATTCGGCGATCGTGCTCGCCACGCTGATGCTGGGCGTGGTCATCGTCACCGAGGCGGCGCTGTCATTCCTCGGCGTCGGGGTGCCGCCACCCAAGCCGGCCTGGGGCCTGATGCTGGCGGACGGCAAGAAGGGCATGATGGTGGGCTATTGGTGGCTGACCGTGCTGCCCGGGGCCTGCATCATGCTGATGGTGCTTTCGGCGAACCTGTTGGGTGACTGGCTTCGGGTCAAGCTCGATCCCCAGCTTCGCCAGCTCTAAAGAACGCCGCCGGAACCGCGAGGTCGACGTGATGGCTGCGCCGCTGCTCGAAATCGAAAACCTGTCCACCCACTACGTCTCGGCCCGCGGCACGCGCGTGATCCGCGCGGTCGAGGGGGTGAGCCTCAGCCTTGGCGCGCGCGAGACCTTGGGCATCGTCGGGGAGTCGGGCTCGGGCAAGAGCACGCTGGCGCTGAGCCTGGTGCGGCTGCTGCCGCCGTCGGGGCGAATCGCCAGCGGCAGGCTCATGTTTGAAGGCGAGGACCTGCTGCAAAAATCCGAGGCCGAGATGCGCCGGCTGCGCGGCAAGCGTATTGCCATGATCCTGCAGGATCCGATGGCGTCCCTCAACCCGCTGTTCACCATCGGCGATCAGGTGGCGGAACCCGTTCGCGTGCACGAGCGCGCTAATCGCTCGACGGCTTGGCGGCGCGCCCTCGATTTGCTGAAGGCGGTGCGCATCGCCTCGGCTGACACCCGGCTGCGCCAATATCCGCACGAAATGTCCGGCGGCATGCGCCAGCGCATCGTCGGGGCCATTGGCATTTCGTGCGAACCGCGGCTTTTGATCGCCGACGAGCCCACCACCAGCCTCGACCTGACGATCCAGGCACAATATTTGAACCTGTTGCGCGAGCTGCAGCAGGCCCACGGCCTGGCGCTGATCTTCATCACGCACAACCTCGGCATCGTCGCCAAGATGTGCGACCAACTGGCCGTCATGTATGCGGGACGCGTGGTGGAGGCCGGGCCCGTGCGGCAAGTCTTCAACGCCCCCGCCCATCCTTATACCCAGGCGCTGCTCAATTCGATCCCGCGGCTCAGCGATAGCCGGCGCCGGCTCACCGCCATCGACGGCCAGCCGCCCGACCTCGCCATGCTCGCGCCGGGGTGTGCCTTTGCGCCACGCTGCACCCGCGCCATGGATCGCTGCCGCAGCGTCGCACCGCCCTCCACCAGCATGGACGATGGACGCAAGGTGCGCTGCTGGCTTTTGCCGGCGGGCGCCGCCGATCTTGCCGGCACGGTGCAGAGCGGGGCGGCCTAATGTCGATTGTCGAAGCCGAACGCCTCTGCAAGCACTTTCCGGGCCGCCGCTCGCTGTTCGGCGCGCACAGCGGCGTCGTGCGCGCCGTCGACGGCGTCTCCTTCACCATCGAGCCCGGCCAGACCCTCGGCGTGGTCGGCGAATCCGGCTGCGGCAAAACCACCACGGCCAAACTCGTGCTCGGGCTCGAGCAACCCACGGCGGGCGACATTCGCTTCGAGGGCAAGGATTTGCGCTCACTCGACGCCGCCGGTCGCCGACACTACCGCCGCTCCATCCAGGCGGTGTTTCAAGATCCTTACGCCTCCCTCAACCCGCGCATGCGCGTGGGCGCGATCATCGCCGAGCCGCTCATCACCAACGAACGCCTGCCGCCGAGCAAGGTCCGCACGCGCGTGCTCGAGCTGTTGGACCTGGTCGGACTGGCGGGCCGTTCGGCGGAACTGTTTCCGCACGAGTTCTCCGGCGGCCAGCGCCAGCGCATCGCCATCGCCCGCGCGCTATCGCTGTCGCCCAAGCTGATCGTGCTCGACGAACCGGTGTCGGCGCTCGACGTCTCGATCCGAGCCCAAATCTTGAACCTGCTGCGCGATCTGCAGGCGCAGCTGGGACTGGCCTACCTCTTCATCGCCCACGACCTGGCCGCCGTCGCCCATATGAGCCACGCCGTCGTCGTCATGTATCTCGGCCGCATCGTCGAGTATGGCGAGACCCGCATGCTGGTGCGGGCGCCCAAACACCCCTACACCAAAGCCTTGTTCTCGGCGGCGCTGCCCTCGCGACCCGACGAGTCGCGCGAAGAAATCGTGCTGAGCGGCGAGGTGCCGAGCCCGCTGCGGCCGCCCCCTGGCTGCCATTTCCATCCGCGCTGCCAGCTCGCCATGCCGCACTGTCGCGAGCACGCCCCTCACCTGACCGAAACGGAGGGCCGTCATATCGCCTGCCATCTCTACGCCGCCGCGCCCAACGGCAGGGTGGAGGCTTGGCCGGCGGACCGTTGACTTCGGGACCGATCGCCCTTAGGACAACGCTCGCCATGCAGCTGCTTTCGATCCAGCGACGATGCTCGATGCGCACGCCCACTCAGGCGCGCCAGCGATGACGCTCTAGGGAGCGTTTGTCCGCAGGCCGCGCCGGGTGCGCGGCTTTTTTGTTTTGGCGATCGAAATCCAAGGCGTGCTGCCCATGCCCCCGTCAAACCCAAGCCCCAGCCTCGAATACACCACCGAGCTTGCCCGCATCGACCTCGACCGCGTGCACCATTGGATTGCGCGCAAGAGCTATTGGGCCGGCCAGATGCCACGCCAGGTCTTCGATCGGGCGATCGGCGGCTCCTTGTGCTTTGCCGCCATTGCGGGCGGCGCCACCGTCGGCTTCTGCCGCGTGATCACGGATCGGGCGACCTTCGCCTACGTCGCCGACGTGTTCGTTGACCCGGACCATCGCGGCCGCGGTATCGGCAAGGGCTTGCTGCGGGCGGTGATGGCGCACCCTGAGCTGCAAGATCTGCGGCGTTGGCTGCTGGTCACGGCCGACGCGCACGGGCTTTATGCGCACCAGGGCTTCCAGGCCCTGGCCACGCCCGAACGCTTCATGGAGCGGGCCGATCCCAACGTCTATGCGCGCCTGGCGGAGGCCTGAGCAGCGCCGGCGCTTGGTTGACGCCCGCGCGCGCTCGCCCGCGCGCACTCTCGGCCGCGCGCTTGGGCACGGCCGCAACCGACTTATAGGCTTAAAAAACAGCCTGGGGCCGCGGGCGGCCGACCGCCTGCGCGGGGGCCGCTGCGGCCCCCGCCCTCAGGTCGCTTTATTCTTCATGGATTTTAGGCACTTGGCGCGAAAGGTCTTGCGCTCCTTGCCATGCAACTTTTTTTCATCGGCCTGCTTGGAGCACTCCAGCGAGGCGGCGCTGCGCGCGGGCTGATCCTTCGTTTGCGCCAGGACGGCGCCGCCGGGGACGCAGAGGCCGGTGAGGAGGAGGCCAATAAGCATGGTGCGCATAACGGTTTCCTTTCGCGGGGAGGGGACCTGCAGCCAATGAAAACGCCCGGCAACGCTTCGGGTTCACCCCTGATGCCACAAAAGCTGCGCCCAATAAAAGCGGCGCGGAGCGCGATCTCGAGCTTCGGGCCGCCCGCCCGGGCACGGCTCGCAAACAGCGGCCAGCCATCTGCGCCGCACCGATGCGGCGCAACCCCGGGGCGGTGACAGCTCGGCCACAGGCAGCGGCAAATCTCGCCGTCAAGCCCAGGGCAAAACCATTCGCTGCCAGGATCGGGCGTAGCCTGCCCTGCGAATCGCCCTGCTAATCGCCTTGACGAGACGCCATGACGCGGAGCCCCATCGCGCTGGCGGCCCGGCGCCCGCCTCTGACCCGGCTGCTTGCGGCCGGGTGCGCCTTGCTGCTGGGTCTCAGTTGTAGCGACCGCAGTGGCCTCGCCGCGCCGGGAGCGCGCGGCATCCTTCTCAATGTGGGCTCGCGTGAGGCGCCGCTGCGGCTTTGGCTCGAGGAGGCCGGCCGCGGCGATCCCATCCTTTTCATTCACGGCCTCGGCGCCAATACCTACAGTTGGCGCTACCTGGCGCCGCACCTGGCCCGCACCCACCACGTGCTCAGCGTCGATCTCAAGGGCTTTGGGCGCTCCGATAAACCCAGCGATGACGCCTACGGCGTGGTCGACCAGGCGCGCCTGCTTGCGACCCTGATCAGGCGCAAGGGGCTGCGGGGCCTGACCATCGTCGGCCATTCCCTGGGCGGCGGCGTCGCGCTGGCGCTCACCAGCCATCTCAATTCGACCGAACCCGAAACCGTAGCGCGCCTGGTGCTGCTCGACAGCATCGCCTACCAGCAACCCGTGCCGCTGTTCATCGAGCTGTTGCGCACGCCGGTGCTGGCCGAGGTTGGCCTCATGGCCACTCCACCGGAGCTTGAAGTCTACAAAGGTCTCGTTGCCGCCTACGCCGACCCGGGCAAGATCACGCTCGAGACGGTGAGCGCCTACGCCCGCCCACTCTATGACCCCGGCGGCCGCCACGCCCTGATGACCACCGCCCAGGGCATCATTCCGCCAAACCTGTCGGCCCTGACGGCCAGGTATCCGACCATTCGGCAGCCGACCCTCTTGATCTGGTGCGCCCAGGATCGCGTCGTCCCCCTGTGGGTGGGGCGCCGATTGGCACGGGCGCTGCCGAACGCTCAGCTTTCCGTGCTCGGGGCTTGCGGGCACGTCCCGCAAGAAGAAGCACCGGCCGCCACGCTGGGCCTGATCAAGGCCTTCCTCGACGCCCGCGCCGGGGCGAGCCGCCGCTAGCCAGCGGGCCACCTGCGCGCGCCGCTTGCCTTTGCCGGCCCGACGATTTTAGCTTTGCTGGGGCCGCCGCAACGAAAGTAGCTTATCGATGCAGCTCAATGCCGACTTTACCCGGCGGGTTGCCGTGCACGCCGCCGATCTCGCCTGGACGCCGTCGCCGATCGCGGGTGTGGAGCGGCGCATGCTCGATCGCGTCGGCGGCGAGGTCGCGCGCGCCACCAGCATCGTGCGCTACGCGCCCGACAGCCGCTTTTCCCCTCACACCCACGATGGCGGTGAAGAATTTTTCGTGTTGGAGGGCACATTTTCGGACGAGCACGGGGACTTCCCCGCCGGCGCCTATATCCGCAACCCGCCCACCTCCCGCCATACCCCGGGATCGCGATCGGGCTGCACCATCTTCGTCAAGCTGTGGCAGTTCCAGTTGCACGACCGCACGCAAGTGCGCATTGACACCGCCGCCAGGCCGTTTTGCCGCGATCAGGAGCAGCCGGGCCTCGAACTGATGGCCTTGTTCCGCGACGGGCGCGAAGAGGTGCGGCTGGAACGGTGGGCGCCGTCGAGCCTCGTTGAGCACAAGGCGCCGGGCGGCCTCGAGCTGTTGGTGCTGTCGGGCGGGTTTGCCGAGGGCGGCGAAACCTTCAAACCGCTCTCGTGGCTCAGATTGCCGCCCGGCGCGCACTTGAGCGCCAGGGCCGGCGCCGACGGCTGCCGGCTCTGGGCGAAACTTGGCCATCTCGCCCACGCGCAAACTGCGCCGCCGCAAGCGGGCTAGCCCTTCAGGATCGGCAGCACCATGGGCGCCAGCTGATCGGTGCTGCGCCCGGCCCAGTCGAGCTTCGGCACCTCGCGCATTGAGCGCTTTTGCGCTTCTTCCAAGGCCTCGGCCGCCGCCCGATGATCGATCGTGAGCACACGCTGATCGGCAACGACGCGCTCCCCGTCGACATAGACGTCGCGCACCGCCCGCTCGGCCGCCACGTAGAGTAAGCTTCGCAGCGGCTCGCGCATCGGCATCATGGCCGGGTCCTTGATGTCGACCACGACGATGTCGGCCTTGGCACCGACCTGAAGACGGCCGATATCGTCGCGCAGCAAGGCGCGGGCGCCGCCGAGGGTGCCGGCATTGAAGACGTCGAGCGTGCTCACATCGTCGACGCTGCCGGCCACCGCCCGCGAGATCGTGAAGGCGCTGCGCATTTCCTCGAGAAAATTGTGCGGGTAGGTATCGGTGCCGATACCGAGATGGATGCCCTCGCGGGCGTAGGCGCCAAAGGTGTTCATGGCGATGCCGCGGCGCATGAACACGGTTGGACAATGCGCCACGGTGGCGCCAGCGTCGCGCAACAGCGCAAGGTCGCCGCGCGTCGGCCAATGCAGCCAAGGGTGGTGGTCGAGGAAGATGCCGTGCCCAATAATCGTGGGCCGGCCCAGCGCCCCGATCGCCTTGAGCCAGGCGATCGGCGTCTTGCCATAACGCCGGAACATCTCATGGAACTCGTTGACGCTTTGCGAGGCGTGAATCTGCAGCGGCAGGCGGCGTTCCAGCGCATAGTCATAAGCATCGCGGATCAGCTCGGGCGAGCAGGTGTCGATCTGGGCCGGGCACAGCATGCCGCTCAGGCGCCGGGAGGGATGCTGCTGGGCAAGATCGATGAGCCGGCGGGCATGCTCGAAAGCCTCCCGACCGGCCTTTTTGTCCCAGGCGTAGTCGAGCTGGTGCCCGTTCTTGGTAAACCAGCGCGCATCGCGAAACATCGGCGCGGCCACGGCGCGGATGCCCGATTCGGCCAGGGTGTCGAGCCAGCCTTCGAACGGCACCGAGAGGTCGACCACGGTGGTGACGCCGCTGAGCAAGAGCTCGGCCAAGGCCACGCGCATGGCGGCAACGGCGCCTTCGGCATCGTTGTTGAAAACCGTGAGAAACTCATAAAGCGAACTGTGCCAGAAGCCGGGGCTGCGGCTCTCATCGGTGATGCCCTTGCGCAAGGGCTCGCTGGTCGGATGCGAATGAATGTTGACGAGGCCCGGCAACAGCAACCGCCCGGAACAATCGACCTCGGTAGCTGCCGCCTCCGGATAGTGCTTGCCAATGAAGACAATTTCGCTGCCGCGGATCGCCAAATCCACATCGCGCCGGTAGACGTGGCCCGCGCGCTCCTGATCCCAGGCGATCAGCCAGGCCGCATTGCGAAAGACGGTGGTGTTCGACATCGGTGGCTCGATCTTGCTGCAACGGTGGCTGTGGCGGGCAAATGCCCGCGCCGGCGCCCATTGTCGCCCGCGTCAGGCGCGATGGGAAGCGCCTGGCGCCGGCCGCCGCGATAGC
>DASTMQ010000361.1:0-4880 GCA_035714005.1 Hyphomicrobiaceae bacterium | reverse complement strand
GAGGTTGCCGCCGGCGACGTAGTGGCGCGCATCGATGATGGCGACTACCGCCTGGCGGTGCAAAACGCTCACGATCAAATCGGCGTGCAGCAAGCGACCATCGAGCGCTTGGGCCGCCAGGCCACCGCGCAATTGGCCGCCGTCGATCAGGCCAAGGCGCAGCTCGCCTCCGCCAAGGCCGGCTCCACCCGCGCGCAGCTTGAGTTGAAGCGCCAACAAGATCTCGCCACGCGCCAGATCAACAGCCGCCAAGCCCTGGAGCAGGCTGAGGCCAACGCCGATCAGGCGGTTGCCGCCGTTGCGGCGGCCGAGGCTGCCATCGAAGCGGCCAGCGCCAATGTCGACGTGCTCAAGGCCCAGCAGGAGGAGGCCAGGCGCACCCTCCAGCAGTACCAGACGGCGCTCGCCAAGGCCGAGCGCGATTTGTCCTTCACCGTCATCAAGGCGCCCTTCGATGGGGTCATCGGCAATCGCGCCGTGCAGGTGGGCGACTACGTGCAACCGATGCAGCGGCTCGCCAGTCTGGTGCCCATGGACGCGGTTTACATCGATGCCAACTTCAAGGAGACGCAGCTCGCCCGCCTGCAACCGGGACAGCCCGTGCGCATCAGCGTCGATGCGCTGCCCGAGCACACCCTGGAGGGACGCGTTGCCAGTTTGGCCCCGGCGTCCGGCTCGGTATTCTCGCTGCTGCCCCCCGACAATGCGACCGGTAATTTCACCAAGATCGTCCAGCGCCTGCCCGTGCGCATTTTGGTGCCGGCCGAGGTTGCCGAGCAATCCGTGCTGCGCCCCGGCATGTCGGTGATCGTCTCTGTCAACACCAAACCGGGTGCACCCGCCGCAACCCAGCGCATGGGCAGCGCGGCGGTGCGCCCCAACGCCAACTAACGGGGCGGGAGGGGCGGCGCAGCCATGGACAAAACTGCAGCACATGTCGGCGCTGACGGGGCCGGCACTGACGGGGCCGGTGCCCCAGCGGATCGCATCGAACCGCACCGCTTCATCGCCTTCCTGGTGATGGTGTTCGGCATGTTCATGGCGATCTTGGACATCCAGATCGTGTCCGCCTCGCTCACCGAAATCCAGGCCGGGCTTTCCGCCTCCGCCAACGAGATCACCTGGGTGCAGACCGCCTACCTAATCGCCGAGGTGGTGATGATCCCGCTTTCGGGCTATCTGTCGCGCGCCGTTGGGACCCGCATCCTGTTTGCGCTCTCCGCCGGCGGCTTTACCGCCGCCAGCCTGATGTGCGGGCTCTCCTCCACGATCAATGAGATGATCTTCTGGCGCGCCGTGCAGGGCTTCATCGGCGGCGGCATGATCCCGACGGTGTTTGCCACCGCCTACCTCATCTTTCCGCGCTCGAAGATGAGCCTGGTCACGCCCATGATCGGTCTGGTGGCGACGCTGGCCCCCACGATCGGTCCAACCGTCGGCGGCTATTTGACCGATGCCTTGTCCTGGCATTGGCTATTTTTCATCAACATCATTCCGGGCCTGGTGGTGACGGCGGCGGCGCTGGCGTTGATCGATTTCGATCAGCCGGATTGGTCGCTGTTTGGCGACTTCGACTGGCTGGGCCTCCTCTCCATGGCCGGCTTTTTGGGCGCGCTCGAGTACGTGCTGGAAGAGGGGCCGCGCAACGATTGGTTCGGCGACGACAGCGTCCTGCTGTTGGCCTGGGTGTCGGGACTTTCCGCCGTCGTCTTTTTCGCCCGGGTCTTGACCGCCAAGCGGCCGATCGTCGATCTGCGCGCGTTCAGCGACCGCAACTTCGCCCTCGGCAGTCTGTTCTCGTTTGTGCTGGGCATCGGGCTTTATGGCCTCACCTATCTTTATCCGCTCTACCTGGGGCAGGTGCGCGGCTACAACGCGCTGATGATCGGAGAGACCTTGTTCGTCTCCGGCGCCGCCATGTTCCTGACCGCGCCGGTGGCGGGCCGGCTGTCGGCCAAGGTGGACCCGCGCTTCATGCTGATCGCCGGCTTCGTGTGCTTCGCCATCGGCACCTACTGGCTGACGTCGCTTACCAAGGATTGGGATTTTTGGGAGCTGTTCTGGCCGCAGGTCCTGCGCGGCATCGGCTTGATGCTGGCGATCATTCCGATCAACAATATCGCGCTTGGCACGCTCGCCCCCGAGCTCGTGAAAAACGCCTCGGGTCTTTACAATCTGATGCGCAACCTCGGCGGCGCCGTCGGATTGGCGGCGCTCACCACGCTTCTCAACGACCGCACCGATCTGCACCTTGCGCGCCTGCACGAGGCCGTCACCTGGGCGCGTCCCCCCGCGCTCGAGGCGCTCACCAACCTGCGGCAGCGCTTTTCCGCCTACGGTGGCGATGCCGAGCTGATGGCCGTCAAACAGCTGAGCGCAATCGTGCACCGCCAGGGCGTGGTGATGGCTTTCGCCGATGTCTTCCTGGTGCTGACGTTGCTGTTTTTGCTGCTGGCCGCACTGGCAATCGTCATGAAGCGCCCGCCCGCCGCGGCCGCCGCCGCCGGCCACTAAGCGGTCAAGCGCCACGCGCCTGAAGCTGGGCCCAAGCGCTGGGCCTGCCGGCGGGGCACGCCCCCGCCGGATGCCCGGCACCGAACCTCAAGTGCGCCTGAAGCCTTCGAGCTCGCTTTCGGCCCACTCGAGCGTCTTCTCGATCGGCTCGCCCTTGGTGAAGCGCACGATCATCTTCGGCTGGATCGCTTGTGCCCAAATCTGGGCCGCGATCAGCGGCGGTGCCGGCGAACACGTCACGGCGATGATCTGGTCGCCCTTGTTGGGATAGTGCGAAAGCGTGCCCTTCGGCGGACCCTCCTCTTCCCAGGTCTTGAAGTCGTTGAATTTCACGTACGGCGGAATGTCGTAGCCTTGGCCCGCCGCCACCAGCCGCTCGGCGTTTTCGCGCGAAGACAGGTGGTAGAGCAGGCTTTTGGCTGCCGCCTTGTTCTTGGAAAAGCTCCAAGTTCCATAAAGCCGCGGCAGGATCGGATTGAAACGTCCCTTCGGGCCCTTGGGGAAGCCGTGCGTCCAGCACTTCTCGGCGATCTGCGGCGCGTCGCGCTTGGCCACCGCCCAGGCGCTCGGCGGATTCATGATCAGGGAGCCACGCCCCGAAATCAGCCACTTATTGTTTGAGGCATCATCCCACGACGGCGCGTCGGGCGGCAGGAAGGCGGCAAGACGCTTGGCGTAGTCGAGGACCTGGCGCACCTGATCGGTCTTGACGGTGATGTCGCCCTTCTCCCCCATCAGATCGGCGCCGTAGGCTTTAAACAGCGCCCCGACCCATTGCATGGTGTCGGTGGTCACCCCCAGAGGCAGACCGAAGGCGTGGTTGGCCTTGGCGCACTTTTCGGCGGCGATCAGGAAGTTGTCCCAGGTCCAATCGGCGGCCGCCGGCGGCTTGCCGGCGGGATACATGGCCTGGATGTCGATGCCGGCGTGCTCTTTCAACAGGTCATAGCGGCTACAAACACCGAGCAGCAGGGTCCCGCGCGTCATCGGCACCGAAACCCAGGTGCCCTTGAACTTGGCCAGGTACTCGACCGCCGGCTCCAGCGGTCCATTGCGGGCGACGACGTCGCGCACCAGATCGTCGACGGGTTCGAGGGCGAAGGCATGCTGGGCCGCCTCCCAGTTCGTGAACTCCATGATGTCGTGACCAGCCTTGGCCTGTGCCTCGGCGGCGATGGTGAGAAGCAGCTTGTTTCCCTGCGAGGTGATGAAGTCTACTTTGACCTCGACTTTTTCCTTTTCGGCCCATTCCTGAATGATTTTGGCGGCGACGTCGTTGGCGCCGGGAACCCAATGATCCCACAGGCCGATCGACAGGCTACCCGCGGCCGCGGCTCGGCGCACGTAAGGAGTGGGCAGCACGGTGAGGGCTGCGGCGGCGCTTGACGCGGCCAAAAAATGGCGCCGGGTAGGTCTTTCGCTTCGCATGGGCACTTCTCCCTTCGTTTCCTTCGTGGCAGGGCGGCCCCAGCCCAGGCCCAGAACCGGTGCGCCATCGCCGGTGCGGCCGCCCTGATGCGACAACTGTGCTACCGAGATAGGAGGTGGGCAAATCAATTCAGGCCGTTGCCCGCCCTCGGCCGAGCCGTGACCCTTGATTATTAAGGCTCGGCACCCCCAACATACGACTTTCGATTGAGCCAATGACGGCACCACCGACCCCAGAGCGCATGGCTTGCGCAACGGCGCGGACCGCGTTAGCCCTCAGCCCAACAGGAGGTCGTGGCCGATGAAGCTGAGCCAGGAACACGCACGCCGGCTGTCGGCGCTGGTGTGGCGCGAGCGGCTGCGCCGCTATGCGCCAATCGTGCTCGTGGCGCTGGTGCTGACCGCTCTGTTGACCGTCTTCCTGGTGCGCCAAATCGATCGGGCCGATCGCACCGTCAGCGTGGCTGTGCATAACGCCACGGTCGTGGCGGTGAAGCAGGGCGGTGGTGCGCGCGCGGCAATCGTGCATGTCCACCTAGACGACGGACGCGAGGTCGACGCCTTCAGCGCGCTCAGGCTGACCCCCTTCGCCGGCACGCACGTCGTCATCAACGAGGCCCTGCACGCCTCGGGCAAGCACACCTTCGATGTGGTCCGCTTCGCGGAATAGCCGGCTTTAGCCGGTGCGGCTCTGCGGCAACCTCAGGGCGCCAACGCCTTGGCAACGGCCTCGCCGAAGGCGGCGGCGGACGGGCCCAAGCCCGTGACCGCGACGTAGCCCGTGTCGGGCCGTTTCAGGTGTTGGGCGCCGGTGCTGAGGCCGATGATGAAGGCCTCCTCGCCGCGTAACAACAGGAGCGGTGAGCCCGAATCGCCCGGCAAAGCATCGCAGCGGTTCAGCATGGTGCCGGGTTGGCCCAGCGCGGCAGCGCAGCCTC
>DASTMQ010000360.1:0-8028 GCA_035714005.1 Hyphomicrobiaceae bacterium | reverse complement strand
CCGTGATCAGGAACGGGGCGCGATAGCGCCTGCCGTCGTTGAGCCTCACATCCCAGCTGCGCGTTGCCTCCTGGTAGTGGGCCGACGTCACGCGGCTGCGGAACTGGATGTCGGGCCACAGCTCGAACTTGTCGGCAACGTGGTTGAGATAGCGCAGCGTTTCGGGCTGCGCCGCGAAATGTTCCGACCAGCTCCATTCCTGCAAAAGCTCGGGGGAAAACGAGTAGCCATAAGAGTAGCTCTCCGAGTCGAAGCGCGCGCCCGGATAGCGGTTCCAGTACCAGGTGCCGCCGACGCCGGTGCCGGCCTCGAGGATGCGCACGCGCAAGCCCTGCTGGCGCAGGCGATAGAGCATGTAAAGGCCCGACATGCCGGCGCCGATGACGATGGCGTCTAAGGCGTGGGCCGGCGTCCCGGGCCCCGAGGTTCTGGCGTCGTGCACGGCGGCGCTTTTCCTAAATGCTGCAGGCTGAAAAAAGTCTTCGCGCTTCGGCGCTCAGCGGGCCTTGCGGGCCTTGGCGAAGTCGGGCGGGCGCTTTTCGAGGAAGGCGGTAAAGGCCTCGCGGGCCTCCGCCGACGCCATCAGCTCCTTGTAGCTGTTGGCTTCCTCATCGATCACGCTGGCGATGGCGGCATGGCCGCGCCGCAGCAGGCGGCGCGAGCTGATCAGGGCCTGGCGCGGCTTGGCGACCAGCCGCCGTGCCGCGGTGAGCGCGGTGGCTTCGAGTTCGGCGGCCGGCACGATGGCGTTGATCAGCCCGGCGCGAAGCGCGCGTTCGGCCGAGAACGGCTCCCCGAGGCAGATGAGCTCGAAGGCGAGCGGGTAGCCCAAACGCTCCGGCGCCAGAATGCTGGAGCCCGCTTCCTGCACCAGGCCGAGGTCGAGGAAGGGCGTGCGCAGGCTGGCGGAGGGGGTGGCATAGACGAGATCGCAATGGAAAAGCAGGGTGGTGCCGATGCCGACGGCAAGGCCGTCGACGGCGGCGATCATGGGCTTGCCGACCTTCGGCAGGCGCCGGATGAAATCGAGCGAGGGTGCGGGGATGCCGTCCGCGCCGCCGCCCTCGGCGCTGGCTTCCGCCCGACGTAAGAAGTCGTTGATGTCGTTGCCGGCGGAAAACACGCCGCCCGAACCGATGAAGACGTGGACGGCGATGGCCTCGTTGCTCTCGGCAGCATCGAGGGCCGCCGACATGGCGTTGTACATGGCGCCGGTGAAGGCATTCTTCTTGCCCGCGCGCAGAAAGCGCAGGACCTGCACGCCGTCCGCGACCGTAATTTCAATGTCGGTGCTCATGCCCGCGTCCTTTCCTAGAACCTCGAAGGTCAGCATAGCCCGGATCGCCGCGGCCTTGAACCGGGCGGGCGCCGCAGGGCGCGGGCGCGCGCGCGCACGTCCGGGTCCTCGCCCGAGACGGCGACCGCGCCGGTCTCATGTTTTGCCCGCTTCGCGCCCGCCGAGCTTGGCGGGCGATCCGAGCCGCCGTTGCGAGGTTCACAGCGCGTCGGGGGCCAGCATCAAGGTGGCGGTTGCGCCATCGACGACGCTGTCCTTGAGCCCCGGCGCGGCGGTGGCCAGCGTCTCGGCAAAGAAGCGGGCAATGGCGATGGCTTGGGGGACATCGGTGTGGCTCTGTGCCGGCCCGGCACCGTTGCGCGTGGTGGCGAGCGCGCCCTTGGCCAGGTAGACGCCACCGGCGGTAAGCCCGAACAGACGCAGGTAGGGAACCGCGGCGGCAAAAGCGCTGTCGGCATCGCGGGCAAGGGCGCCGCCGATCCAGCGCGTGGCTTCCGCCAGCGCCGCCACGGCCTCGCCTAACCGTTCGCCCATGCGCCCGAACTCCGGGCGGTTCGAGGCGCGCACCGCCTCGACCGTGCGCCCGAGATCGGCGATCAAGTCCATGACGACCTTGCCGCCCTCCAGCGGCAGCTTGCGCCCGACCAGGTCCATGGCCTGGATGCCGTTGGTGCCCTCGTAGATCGGCAGGATGCGCGCGTCGCGATAGTGCTGGGCGGCGCCGGTCTCTTCGATATAGCCCATGCCGCCGTGCACCTGGACGCCGATCGAGGCCACCTCGCAGCCGATATCGGTGGAGAACGCCTTGGCGACGGGGGTCAGCAGCGCCACGCGATGCTGGGCCGCGGCGCGCTCGGCGGCGTCGTTGGAGCGGCGCGCTACGTCCGTCTCGCGCGCGGTCACGAGGCAGATGGCGCGGGCCGCCCAGGTCAGCGCCTTCATGGTCATCAGCGCGCGGCGAACGTCGGCGTGCTCGATGATCGGCGCCATCTGGGCGCCGGTGCTCAAGGCGCTGCGGCCTTGCCGGCGCTCCCGGGCGTAACTCAGCGCGCGCTGGGTGGCGCGTTCGGCAACCGCCACGCCCTGCATGCCGACGGCAAGGCGGGCCGCGTTCATCATAATGAACATGACGTTGAGGCCACGGTTCTCCTCGCCGACGAGATAGCCGACCGCGCCCTCGCCCTTCTCGCCATACTTCATGACGCAGGTCGGGCTGGCGTGGATGCCGAGCTTGTGCTCGACGCCGGCACAGACCACGTCGTTGTGCGCTCCGAGCGAGCCGTCCGGGTTGACCAGGATCTTGGGCACCAGGAAGAGCGAGATGCCGCGCGTGCCCGGCGGTGCATCGGGCAGGCGGGCCAGCACCAGATGGATAATGTTGTCGGTCAGCTCGTGCTCGCCGTAGGTGATGAAAATCTTGGTGCCAAACAGGCGATAGCTGCCATCGGCCTGCTTTTCGGCCCGGGTCTTGAGTTGGCTGAGGTCGGAGCCGGCGTGCGGCTCGGTCAGGTTCATGGTGCCCGACCATTCCCCCGACACCATCTTGGGCAGATAGGTGCGCTTCAGGGCGTCGCTGGCCTGCGCCTCGATGGCATCGATGGCCCCAAGGGTCAGCAGCGGGCATAGGCCAAAGCCCATGTTGGCCGAGTTCCAGATCTCGCCGGCGACCGTGGCCACGATCGCTGGCAGGTTCTGCCCGCCCCATTCCTCCGCGGCCGAGAGCGAGCCCCAGCCGCCAGCGGCGAAGGCCTGATAGGCGTCGCGCCAGCCCGGCGGCGTTTCCACTTTGCCGTTGACGAGTTTCGAGCCGCTCTTGTCACCCGGGGCGCTCAGCGGGTCGAGCACCTCGGCCCCGAACTTGCCGGCCTCCTCGATGACGGCACGGATGGTGGCCTCGTCGAGCTCGCCGATGAGCCCGCGCGCCATGAGCTCATCGAGCCCGGCCGCGCTCTTGAGTGCGTGCATGATGTCATCTACGGGAGCCTGGTAGGTCATGGGATATGCTCGCGCTGGAAAGACGTTTGCGCCCTTGACGCCGACGGCACAATAGGCGGAAAGCTCAGGCCTCGAAAGGGCGTCGTGGTAGGAGTGGTGATGGGGATAGAAAAGGCGAGCCCTGAGGCCATCGAACGCGCGGCGGCGGCGCTCGCCGCCGGCCGCCTGATCGCCTTTCCGACCGAGACGGTCTACGGCCTCGGCGCCGATGCGACCAATGCGCGGGCCGTGGCGGCGGTGTTCGCCGCCAAGGACCGGCCGCGCTTTAATCCGCTGATCGTGCATGTGCCGGACCTGGCGGCGGCCTCGGCGCTGGCCGAGTTCAGCGACGGCGCGCGCCAGTTGGCGGCGGCGTTTTGGCCCGGCGCCTTGAGCTTGGTGCTGCCGCGTCGACCCGGCAGCGCCATCGCCGAGCTTGCCACCGCCGGTCTCAACACCATTGCCGTGAGGGTGCCGGCGCACGCAACCGCCCTGGCGCTGTTGCGCGCCGCCGGTCGGCCGATTGCGGCGCCGAGCGCCAACCGCTCCGGTCACGTCAGCCCGACCACGGCCGAGCATGTGGCGGCCGACCTCGGGAACCGCGTCTGGATGGTGCTCGACGACGGGCCGACACCGCTTGGATTGGAATCAACGGTGGTCGATGTCAGCGGTCCGAGCCCGAGCGTGCTGCGGCTCGGCGGCATCGCCCGGGCGGCGCTCGCGGAAGCTTTGGGTCGGCCCGTTCCCGTGGCCGCGACGGCAACGAGCCGCCCCGCGTCACCCGGCATGCTGCTGCGCCACTATGCACCGGCGACCCCGTTGCGGCTCGAAGCGGGCGCGGTCGAGAACGGGGAAGCCCTGCTCGCCTTCGGCGCTGAACTGCCGCCGCACACCGGGCCGGTTTTCAACCTCAGCGCCCGCGGCGATCTCTTTGAAGCGGCCGCCAACCTGTTTGCCGGCTTGCGCCGCCTGGATGGCGCCGGGGCGGCTGGCATTGCGGTCATGCCGATCCCCGAGGAGGGATTGGGCGAGGCCATCAACGATCGCTTACGCAGGGCGGCGAGGCCGGCATGAGCGATCACGCCGCGGCCGCCGGGCTCACCGGGCCAATTCTGGAGCGCCTGGCGTCGATCGTCGGGCGCGAGCATGCGCTCACCGACCCCGACCAGCAGCTGCCCTATCTCCGGGAGTGGCGCGACCTCTACCAGGGGCGCG
Organism: Hyphomicrobiaceae bacterium; assembly: GCA_035714005.1. Taxonomy (GTDB): domain Bacteria; phylum Pseudomonadota; class Alphaproteobacteria; order Rhizobiales; family Hyphomicrobiaceae; genus AWTP1-13. The sequence continues at coordinate 3,542 of DASTMQ010000360.1, read as the reverse complement.
CCGGCGTGGTGCTGCGCCCCGGCACAACGGGGCAGGTCGCCGAGATCATGCGGCTTGCCCATGCGCACGCACTTCCCGTGGTGCCGCAGGCGGGCAACACCGGGCTGGTCGGCGGCCAGATCCCCTTCAACGGCGAAATCCTGCTGTCGGTCGCGCGCTTGAAGCGCGTGCGCGCGCTCGACGCCGCCGGCTACAGCATGACGGTGGAGGCCGGCCTGACGCTGGCGGAGGCCCAGGCGGCGGCCGCCTCCGTCGGCCGGCTGTTTCCCCTGAGCCTCGCCTCGGAGGGCAGCTGTCAGATCGGTGGCAATCTCGCCAGCAACGCCGGCGGCGTCGGCGTGCTGGCCTACGGCACCGCGCGCCAGCTGGTGCTGGGCCTCGAGGTGGTGCTGGCCGACGGGCGGGTGGTGCCGGGCCTCGCCGCCCTGAAAAAGGACAACACCGGCTACGACCTCAAAGACTTGTTCATCGGCTCGGAGGGCACGCTCGGCATCATTACGGCGGCGACGCTGCGGCTTTTTCCAAAGCCCATCGAGCAGGCCACCGCCGTCGTTGCCCTCCCCGAGCTCGCCGCCGCCTTGGCGCTGTTTGCGGCTGCCCAGGCCGCGGCCGGCGCCAGCCTGACCGCCTTCGAATTCATGCCGCGGCGCGTGCTGGAGGTGGTGTTGCGCCACATCGCCGGCACGCGCGATCCCTTGGCCGTCCCGGGCGCTTGGTACGCGCTGATCGAGCTCTCCGGTCTCGCCGCCGACGGCTCGGCCCAGCGCACGCTTGAGGACATGTTAATGGGCGCCCAGGAAAAAGGCCTCATTACCGATGCCGCGCTCGCCACCTCTTTGAGCCAGGCCCGCGCCTTCTGGCGCCTGCGGGAGGCGATCTCGGAGGCGCAAAAGTTCGAGGGCGGCAGCGTCAAGAACGACATCTCGGTGCCGATCGCCAAAATTCCAGCCTTCATCGACCGCGCCGATGCCCTGACCCATGCCATCTGTCCCGAGGCGCGGCCGCTGGCCTTCGGCCATTTCGGCGACGGCAATGTGCACTACAACATCTTGCAACCTCCGGGGATGCCGACGGCGGCCTTTCTTGAGCTCTGGCGACCGCTGCAAGACGCCGTCAATGCGGCGGTGCTGGCCTGCGGCGGCTCGATTTCGGCCGAACACGGCATCGGCGTCATGAAGCGCGAGGCGCTGGCGCGCATGAAAAGCCCGGTCGAACTTGAGCTGATGCGGGCCATCAAGGCCGCCTTCGACCCCAAGGGGATTCTCAATCCCGGCAAGGTGCTCTGAGGCAAGGCGCGCGCCCCTTGGTTTGAAGGGGTTGCCTTTAGTGGTTGCCTCGGGGGGAGAGAGGTCCCCCAGCTCCCCCGCCGCTGGCTCAGGACTGGCATCTGGAAGCCCTTGTGGACTGGCGCCGAGATTGTTCGTATACTAACAAGACCACTTTTTGAGCGCCGAGGCAAAGGCGTGGCAACGCGGCGGGTTGCGGGCATCGACGTCGGCGGCACCTTCACGGACCTGCTCATTTACGAGACGGGGCCCGATTGCGAGCGCGTGCGGCTGGCCAAGATCCCGACCACGGCCAACAATCAGGCCGACGGCGTGCTCACGGCGCTAGGCGAGGCGGGCGCACGGGCCGGCGCGCTCGACCTCATCATTCACGGTACCACCACCACCACCAACGCCGTGCTCGAGCGCAAGCTCGCCAAGGTCGGTCTCATCACCACCCGCGGCTTCCGCGACAGTTTGGAACTGGGACGCCGTACCCGGCCCCGCGCCTACGGCATGACCGGTAGCTTCGAGCCCTTAATTCCGCGGCAATTGCGCCTCGAGGTCGACGAGCGCATCAGCGCGGCCGGCGAGGTGCTGATCCCGCTGGACGCCGCCGCCATCGTCGCGGCCGTCGAGGCGCTGTTGCGGCAAGGCTGCGAAAGCCTGCTGATCCACTTCCTGCATGCTTATGCCAACCCCGCCCACGAGCTCGAGGCCGGCAACATTGCCCGCGCGCTTTGGCCCAATCGCTACCTAACGCTCGGACACGAACTCCTGTCGGAGTTTCGCGAGTACGAGCGCGGCACCACGGCTTCAATCAATGCCGCCGTGCAGCCGATCCTCGATCGCTACGTGCGCCGGCTGACGGCTGGGCTCGAGGCGCAGGGTTTCCGGCGCGAGCTGTTGTTAATGAACGGCAACGGCGGCACCGTGGCGGCGCGCCTGGTCGCGCGCGAGGCGGCAAAGACCATCATGTCGGGGCCGGCCTCCGGCGTCATGGCCGCGGCCGCCACCTTGGCCCAATCGGGCGGCGGGCACGCCATCACCTATGACATGGGTGGCACGTCGACGGACGTTGCGCTCATTCGCGGCGGCATTCCCGAGGTCTCGGCGGAATTGACCATCGACTACGGGCTGCCGATCCACGTGCCGATGGTGGATGTGCGCAGCATCGGTGCGGGCGGCGGCTCGATTGCGGCCATCAATGCGGCGGGCATGCTCGAGGTCGGCCCACGCTCGGCGGGCTCCGAGCCCGGCCCCATCTGCTATGGCCGCGGCGGCCGCGAGCCGACCATCACGGACGCCAACCTGGTGCTCGGCCGGCTCGATCCGGCGGCCCTGCTGGCGGTGCCGGCACCAACGCCCTTGAGCGAGGTGCGCGAGGTGTTCGCCCGGCAACTCGGGGCGCCGTTGGGGCTTGCTGCCGAGGCGGCCGCCGCCGCCGTGCTGCAGCTCGCCAACACGCACATGTGCGGCGCCATCCGCATGGTCTCGATCGGCCGCGGCCACGATCCGCGCGACTTTATTTTGTTTGCCTTCGGCGGCGCCGGCCCGCTGCACGCCGTGGCGCTCGCGCGCGAGCTTGGCATTCCCGAGGTGCTGGTGCCGGCGCGCCCGGGCTTGACCAACGCGCTGGGCTGCCTGGTCGCCGATCTGCGGCAGGACCTGGTCAACACCCTCAACGTGCCGCTGGCGGCGGCCGACATGGATCTGGTGGCGGCAACCCTCAAGGCCCAGCGTGAGCGCGGCGAGGCGGTCAATGCCGAGGAGCAGGGCGAGATCGCAGAAAGCCTGGTGCTGCACGGCGCCGACATGCAGTTTCGCGGCCAGACGCATTTGATCCGTGTGCCGCTCTCGCTGGCGCAATTGTCACGCCAGGCCCTGCGCGATGCCTTCGAGGCCGCCTACTTTGCCCGCTTTCAGGTGCGCTTGCCCGAGATCGAGGCCGTGCTCGTCAACTTGGTGACGTCGGTGATCGGCCGGCGTCGACCGTTCCCAATTTCGAGCCTGCTCGAGGCCTCCGGGCGGGCGCGCACGCCCGAGGGCGCCGTCATGGCCGAGCGGCAGCTCTACGCCGCCGGCGTTTGGCATCGAGCCCAGGTGTTCGACCGGGTCAAGCTGCCAATCGGCGCCCGGCTCCAGGGCCCGGCCATCGTGCAGCAGATCGACGCCACCACCGTGATCGAGCCCGGCGCGGCGGCGCTGGTCGATCCGATCGGCAACCTCAGGATCCGGGTTGAAGCGACATGAGCCATCCCAATCCCGTCACGGCCG
>DASTMQ010000359.1:0-4107 GCA_035714005.1 Hyphomicrobiaceae bacterium | reverse complement strand
CATCATCGCTCAAAAGCTCGCCCAGTTTGCGGAAGAATTCATCGTAGTGGCTAGCGCCGACGTGCTCGAACATGCCGACGGAAACGATTCGATCGTAGCATCCGCCCTCGTCACGGTAGTCGAGCAATTTGAAGGTTACCTTGGCGTCCAGTCCGGCGGCTTTGGCGCGCTCCTGAGACACCCGCCACTGTTCCTCCGACAGCGTAAGGCCTACGACATCGACACCGTGGGCGGTCGCCAAGTGCAGCGCCAAACCGCCAAAACCCGATCCGATATCGAGCACCCGCATGCCGCGCTCGAGCCGCAACTTTGCGGCCACGCGCCGCTTTTTGTTGAGTTGTGCCTGCTCAAGGCTGTCGCCGGGATTTGCGAAGTACGCACACGAATACTGCAGGTCACGGTCGAGAAAGAGCTCAAACAGGCTGCGATTGAGGTCGTAGTGGAAAGCCACATTGGCCCTGGCTTTGCCAACGACGTTCTGTTGGTAAGTACTGGGAAGCACCACGGCGTTGGCATCGTACAAGCGCGGCATCAAGTTGCAGGCGAAAAAATCGAGCACATCGTAGAGGCACCCCTCCTCGACCAGCAGCGAACCCTCCGTATAGGCTTCGCCCAGATAGAGGTCCGGGACCACCAGCATCCGTCGCATGACCTTGTTGTCGGTGATCCTGATACCTGCTTGGGGCCCCTCCGCCGCGCCTTCGAAAACGTGGCGCTGACCATCGGGCGCGATAACTTTCAGCCGTCCCTGCTTGATTGGTTCCCTTACCAAGGCCTCCATCGGTCTCTCCTTGCGCGCAAATATCGTTGCTCGGGCCAAAATTGCGCTTTTGCTCGGCGCCTGGCGCCCGCAGGCTTGCAAAAGGCAAGCATTGCAACGGGCTTTAGCGCGGAGATTATGGCGTCGACTGCCGGCAACCGATCGTATCCACGGCTCCCCTACAGCCCGAGCCAGCGCGCACGGGCCAAGAGCCATGGCGCCCCGGGGGCCCGGAGCCGCCTCCCCCTTCCACCCAACGCGCGAGAAAAGATCGGCTTTTTTGGAGCGCCGACCTGTCGGCCCTTGCCGGGCTTTTGCCGGGCCCTTGCCGGATCTTGGCATTTCTGCCGTCGGCCACAGCCGCAGGGCTCAGGCGTGCGCCAAGCGGATCGACCCTGCGGACGCCGTGAGTTGTCGCACCAAGGCGTGCGGAGCGAGGGTGCGCCAACAAGCCGGCGCGAAGATGGGAGGCGGGGCTCGAACGCCGGCGCTGGCGGCCGGGGGTGGGCGAAGCTCGCGCGGGCGTGCCGCCCGCGGCAATCCTCATTTCACGCCGTAGCGCTCAAACTCCTGCGCGATCTCGGGGCTGATGGTCTTGGCGGCGATAATATCGTCGTCGCCGCTGGCGTCGGCTTTTTTCATTTTAGCGAGGCCACGCCCATAAAGCGCGTAGGGATTGTGCGGATCTCGCGTCAGGGCCGCATTGTAGTCGGCGATGGCCGCCTCGAGCGCGCCGGATTTGAGGTGAACAAAGCCGCGCGTGGCCAGCGTCGAGGCCTGGCCGGGACGAAGGTTGAGCGCCTGATCGCAGTCCTGCAAGGCTTCGCCCACGAGCCCCAGCGTTGCCCGTGTCCAGCAACGATTGTCGAGCGCGGTCGCGTTGTTGGGGTCGAGGTTGATGACCTGACTGTAGTCTTGAATGGCGCGGCGGTAGTCCCCCTTCACAAAAAAGGCCGTTCCCCGGTTGGAAAACGCCTTGGCCAGGTTCTGCGGGCTCTCCCGCCCCGACAAGATCACGATTGTACAGCCGCCGATCTGGCCGTCGGGCGAAATGCCTTTGCCACCCGAGCAGCGGGTCCAAGCGGGCGAGGACTGCGCCTGCGCGGCCCCGGCAAGCGCCGCAAGCACGACGGCCGGCAAGATCCTGCGCGAGGTTGAGCCCTTGGCGCGACGGTGCTCGGCTCCGCCGCCAGGGTGGGCAGCCAAACCAATGCCTGCATCGCAGGCGAGGCGACGTTTGCGCCGACACGCCGACCATCGCGCAGCCCTCACGCGGCAACGCTCACACATCGCTCCAGAGCACCCACCCCAGATCGCCCATGCTGAAAGCTCAACCCTTCCCTCTTGCGCCTGGCCTCTTGCGCCTGACCTCTTGCGCCTGCCCTCTTGCGCCTGCCCTCTTGCACCTGGCCTCTTGCGAGCCTGACACGGCGGTTGTGCGCTTCACCGCCACGCCGCGCGCGCGCCCCGTGCAGCCGGTGGCAGCGCGCAAGTGACCGGCATGGCCCGCAAATCCTCACCTCGGCGCGCAGCGGCGGGCTCTCCCCGAGTTCGCGTGTGCCGCTTGCTGCTCGATGCTGCGGAGGCTCAACGGGCAGCTGGCGCCACCAACCAGCGCAGCATACGAAAAAATCCGATGATGATCCCCATGTAAATCGGCACCAAAAAGCCGTAGAGCACTTTGTCGGCGTCGAGATGCGTCGGCGGCATATTGCTCACAAGCGTGCGCAGTGGTGGCATGATCGCGGAGACCAGCCACACTCCCAGCGGATGCAGCGGTTTTAGAATCGTGTCGACGATCCATCCCGCTTCATCGATGTAGCGGGGATCAAGCGCCTTCCACAACAGCACCGTTGCGTGCGCGAGCACCCAGGCGACCGGCAGGGCCGGCGCCCGGGCCGCTGACCACTTAAGCCACGACATCATCGTGCCAGGCCCTCAAGGCGTGAGGCAAGCAGCAGACCTGCAAACATCAGCAGCGACAGCAGGGTGGAGATATTGATGTCGCCAAATTCCTTGGCTTTAACGAGGCGCGGGGCGGCCTCCTGGGGTGCCGGCACGGCGTCGCGGGCGCGGATCCAGCCGAGAAAGAACCCGGCAAACGACCGCGTGCGCCGCCAAATCTCAGCCGGGGCGCGCTGCCAGCCATACTTCAGGAAATAGACAACGATCACCAGCAAGGCGATTTGCAGCAGCGCCGAGACCCAACCGCTAACCAAGAACCAGACGAGCGCGAAGGCAAAACCGAAAACAGTCGATATCACCCACCAAAGCCACGCAAGAATATCCATTGGGGCTCTCTAAGCGTTGTGGCGACGACTGGCGCAGGGAGCATCCTACGGGCAAACTAGCCAACCCTGCGCCCTTTGTTGCGCGGATAATAGTCGCTGCCATAGTCATAGGTGAGTTCATCGCCCGCTGGGATGCCCTCGACGCCCGCGACGATCCAAACCTCGCCACGCTCGCGCAGCAAGAAACAGTTGGGCCGGCGTCGGTTATGATTGATCAAGGCGGCTCCGTTGCCTTGATCAAACCCGTCCAAATTGAAGCCGTCGCCGAGCTCCATGATGGCGGTCGCGCCGTTTGCCACACGCATTTTCGCCTCTTCGTCGTCGATCAGCGACCCTTGATAGCGAATGATCTTCGCGCCCCAGGGGATGTCCTTGACGGCGAAGACACCGCGGCCGGCAATGCGCGAGGCCCTTACCACCAACGGGTAACAGGCTTTGAGTTTGATCCTTCCGCTCCGCAAGCCGGTCTCGCCGGTCCGTGTCGGGACCACCCGTTGCCCTCGGTTGCGCCGAGCCCAATTGCCGGCGCCCTCGTCAAATCGGGCAGCCCCTCGGCGCCCTCAACTCTTTTTCCCGGTGATTTCGTCCCACTTGTCGCCCAGGTCTTTCTTCAGCTGCTCGACCTTTTTGGTTGCTTCCTCTTTCATTTGCACGAACTTGGCACGAGCGTTGGCATAGTCCGCATCGCTCAGATCAAACGCCGTCAAAAACGGGCAGCCCCCCGGGCTTACCTGCGGCGCAACATAGCGCACGCGCGTCGTTCCCGGGCCGGCTCCAGGCCCCATGCGGGCGATCGTGGCGTCCTGATCCATGCGGCAAATGCCGCCCTGAGGGATATGTTTAAGGTCGATCGCGACGTATTTGCCGCCCTCGTTGAGCAAGGTCACGTCAAGGGTTCGCGGCATGAAGGCCAACTCTGTGCCTTGATCGGTGGCTTGTGCCAGCGAAGGGCCCGCAAGCGCGAATGAGGCGACGGCTAAGATGAAGGCAGCAATCCAGGTCGGCATGGGGCACACTCCTCGAGCGGGCGCGATCGGTGCAATAACGGCGATGCTT
>DASTMQ010000358.1:0-4035 GCA_035714005.1 Hyphomicrobiaceae bacterium | reverse complement strand
CCCGCAATCACCGGCACGCGCTTTTTGGCGACCTTGATGCAGGTCTCGACGACGTGCTTGTGTTCCTCATGACTGAGCGTCGGGCACTCGCCGGTCGTCCCCACGGGAACCAGACCGTGCGTCCCCTCCTCGATCTGCCACTCCACCAAACGTTCGAACGCCTTGTCGTCGACCTCACCACCCTTGAAGGGGGTGATCAACGCTGTGAATGAACCCTGGAACATGGGTCGCTCCCAAAAACGGGGGTCGCAGGTTGCCTCGACACCCCTTTAGAGTCTCGCCAGTCGATTCTCGCCAGCCGATTCCCGCATCTTGGGCCGCCGCTCGCGCGGTCCGTCTGCTTGTCGGCAGGGCTCTGCCTTGATAGCCTCTTGCAGCACGAGCGCAACGAAAAATCGGCCGGGGGCCACCAGATTCATTATGCCGGCGCGGGAAAACTCGGGCAAGCTGCGGCTCCCGCTGGCGACCGGCCATGTTAGTGCCTTGTTTGCCCTGTGAAAGGCCAACAGTTCGTTTGCACGCCCGGGAGACAAACAGCACAGACCGAATCGGGGTGTGATGCGAAGCTCAGCCAAGACCTTATTCACCATACTGGTGACGGCAACCCTCGCCAGTCCACTCGCCGAGGCCAACACCGAAAGCGGTGCGCCCGGCGGCACCAGCCCACCGCGACGCGGGGCCGGCACGACGCTGGCGGCCAAAGCCAACAAGGCGCCGGCCGCGTCCAAGGTCCAACCCGCCCAGCGCCCCGCGGTGGCGGCCGGGCCCGCCGCCGGGGCGTCGCTGCCACCGGTGCAACGGCCATCAGCGCTGCCTGGTGAGAGCGAGCACGTCGCCCGCTACGACGCGGCAATCGCGCCCTTGCGCAACTTGACCCTGGCGGAGGAGGATGCCGCCTTGCTGCGCGAGGCGATCTCGACGGGCGCCAACGGCAAGCTTGCCGAAGCCAAGGGCCTGCGCGACCGCATCAAGGATGCCGCAACGCGCAAGCTCGTCGACTGGTTCATCTTTCGCGCCGGCTACGGCACCGCCACGGAGATCAAGGCCTTTTTGGAGGCCAATCCCGCCTGGCCCGACCGCAACCTTCTCACCCAGCGCGCCGAGGAGGCCTTGTTCAATAGTCCCTCGGCAAGCGCCCGTGAAATTAAGGCCTTCTTTGCCGGTGCCGAGCCCAGGACCGGCGTCGGCCAAGCCGCGCTGGCGGCGGCCTTCCTCGCCGACAAAGAGGCCGATCGCGCCAAGGCGCTCGCCGTCAAGGCGTGGACGGAGTACGACATCCCCGCCAGCCTGGAGCCCGCCTTCCTCAAGCGCATCGGCCCGCTCCTGAGCGAGGCCGACCACAAACGCCGGCTCAATCGCCTGCTGCTCAACGACAGTCGCTGGACCAACGAGCGCAACGAGCGCGCCGCCATCATCAAGCGCATGCTGCCATTGCTGTCGGAGCCGGAAAAAAAGGCGGCCGAGGCCCGCCTCGCCGTGTTCTTGCGCGCCAAGAACTCGCAGGCACTGATCGCCAAGCTGCCGACCAGCACGGTGCCCGATTGGGGGCTCGCCGTGCAGAAGGCGCAGGCGCTGCGCCGCCAGAACAAAGAAGAGGAGGCCTGGAAAATCCTGCTCAGCGAGCCGGAGGCACCGGGCACGACCAAACCCGACGGCTGGTGGGAGGAGCGGCGGGCCAATGCCTACGCCGCGCTCAGATTGGGCAAACCCAAAATGGCCTACGAGCTCGTTCGCGAACCGGGGCCCCTCTCCATCAATGCCGCCAAGGACGCCGCCTTTTTGGCGGGCTGGTTGAGCCTGCGCTACCTCGATGATGAAAAGCAGGCCCTAGCCCATTTCCAGATGCTTTCGAGCCTGGCCGACGGCCCCTTGAGCCGTGCCCGCGCGAACTACTGGCTGGGGCGCACCTTCGAGGCCCTGGGCGACAAGGGCAAGGCGCTGGACGCCTATCGCGCCGGCGCCGTCTATTTCGACACCTTCCACGGTCAGCTGGCCCGCCTCAAGGTCGATCCCGGCGCCAGCCGGCTGAACCTTGCCCTGCCGGCGGCGCCCTCGCCCGAGGAAATCGCCCGCTTCACGGGCTCCGATGCGGTCCGGGCCATCGTGGTGGCGCGCAAGGCCGGGCTCGACGCGGCGCTGCCCCGCGCCTTCCTGCGGCATCTGCCCGGCTATCTCAAAAGCGAGGCCGAAGTGGCGATGCTGGCCCACCTCGCCGACGCGCTCGGCGATACGCAAATGTCGGTGCGCGTCGGCAAGGCCGCCGTTGCGCGCGGCATGAACCTCGCCTACTACGCCTACCCCGTGCGGGCGCTGCCGCCATATACCCCGCTGCGCAAGCCGCCCGAACCCGCCGTCATCCTGGGGATCGCTCGGCAGGAAAGCGAGTTCAACACCTTGACCCTGTCGGGGGCTGGCGCCCGCGGCATCTTGCAAGTCATGCCGGTCACCGCCCACCACGTCTGCCGGGACTACAAAATCAAATGCGACATACCCCGGCTGATGAAGGACCCCGTCTACAACACCATGATGGGCAGCGCCTACATTTCCGACCGCATGGACGAGTTCAGCGGCTCCTACGTCTTGACGCTCGCCGGCTACAATGCCGGGCCTGGACGGGCGCGCGAGTGGATCAGGGAATTCGGTGATCCGCGGGATCAAAAGGTCGACCCGATCGACTGGATCCACCGCATCCCCTTCGAAGAGACGCGCGAATACGTGCAAAAGGTGTTGTCCAATATCCAAATCTATCGGGCGCGCCTCGGCGATGAGGCCAATGCGGTGCGGCTCAATACTGACCTGCGGCGCACCTCCACCGCCGGGACCGACAAGGCAACGGCGGCCCAATAGGCGAGCTCCGCGTTGGCGCAATGCCGGCGATGAGGTGGGCGGAGCGAGGCAGGCTCAACGACGAGGAAAGCGACGGCGGCGGGCGATGCAGAGGTATAACGAGATTTATTTCACCTCGCGGGATGGCTTGCGCCTTTATGCCCGCCACTACCCGGTCCCGGGCGCCCAGCGGCGGCCGCTCCTGTGTCTTCCCGGGCTCACCCGCAACAGCCGCGACTTTCATGATCTGGCGTGCGCGCTGGCGACGCTCGACGCGGACGGGCGCCAGGTTTATGCCCTCGACTACCGCGGGCGCGGGCGCTCGCAACACGACCCCAACTGGCGCAACTACGCGATCCTGATCGAGCTCAATGACGTGCTCGATTTCATGATCGTGAAGGGTCTTCAGCACGCCGCCGTGCTCGGCACCTCGCGCGGCGGCATCCTGGCCATGCTGATGGCGGTGATCCGGCCGGCATCGGTGGGGGCGGTCATCCTGAACGACATCGGCCCGGTGATGGAATCGGAAGGCCTTGCCCGCATCGCCGCTTACGTCGGTCGCGTGCCGCTACCCGCCGACTGGGCGGAGGCAACGCGCATGGTGCGCGACATCAACCAGCGGCAATTTCCCGCCGTTGCCGAGAACCAGTGGGCCGAACTCGCCCATCAATATTTCAACGACGACAACGGCTTGCCGAGCCCGGCCTACGATCCCGCGCTAGCCAAAGCCCTGGCACAGATGCAGGCGATCCCTGAGCTGTGGCCGCAGTTTCAAGCCCTCGCCAAGGTGCCCACTTTGGTGCTGCGTGGCGAGCATTCCGACATCTTGAGCACGGCAACGCTCGAGGACATGCGCGGGCGTCATCCGCGCCTCGAGGCCATCACCATCTCTGGCGAGGGCCACGCGCCGCTGTTGAAGGACGCCCGCAGCATTGGCGCCGTTGCCGACTTCTTGCAGCGCACCGATCGGGAGAGCGCCTACCCCGCGGCGGCCTGAGCCCCCGGACTTTGGGAGCGCAAACACCAACCCGCAGCGCAGCGCTTTGCCTCAAGGGTTTCGGCTAACGGTTCCGGCGCGGCGCCTGTGGGCATTGCCGCACGCAGCCAGGCAATCAGCTTGCACGAAGCGGCAAGACGGCGCACATTAGGCACCGTTCCAGGGGGGCCGGCGGGAGCCGGCTGAGACGGTGCTGACGGTCTTGGACGTTG
>DASTMQ010000357.1:0-18273 GCA_035714005.1 Hyphomicrobiaceae bacterium | reverse complement strand
CGCGTCGAATTGGGCCGCATTGTCGCGTATCCACCTGATATCAAACACGGGGAGCGATCCGCCTTGCGCTGAAGATGACCGCGCTCGAATGGGCGTGTGCTATACGATTGCGGCCAATTAATCCAGCGCCTGGCGGCGGCCCGGCGCGGCCGCGCCGATGGGGCGCGAGGCCTAAGGCTGGGGCCAGGTCATGGCGCGCGTGGGGTCCCTGGCCCGACCCCGGCGGGCGCGAGGTTGGGGCGCAAGTGTGTGGGGGGTCTGCCCCCCATGAGCCCGGGACCGCCGCCTGGCAGGAAAGACGTCGCCGCCTGGCGCGAACGGGCGCGCAAGATCGCAGCCTTGTGGCCAGCCCAAGCGCGCGCAGTCATGGCGGGCGTGGCATGGCAGGCGTGGCATGGGCAGGCGTGGCATGGCAGGCGTGGCATGGCAGGCGTGGGCGGGCCCTTGCAGCGCCAGCCGGCATGTCAACCCGTCGCGGCCTGCGCTGCGGCTTCCTTCTCGAGCCGCGACTTCTCCACGCGCGCCACGGCAAAGATCGCCGCCTCGTAGAGCACGATGGTCGGCAAGGCCATGGCGACCATGCTGAAGGGATCGGGTGGGGACAAGATGCCCGCTGCCGCGGTAATGGCCACGATGGCGTAGCGGCGGAAACTGCGCAAGTTGTCGGCACCAATGATGCCGGCCTGCGCCAGCAGGGTGAGCACCACCGGCAACTGAAACATGATGCCGAAACCCAGGATCAACGTCATGATCAAGGACAGGTATTCGCTGACGCGAGCCTGCAGGTGGATCTCGACCTGGCCGCCGGTCTGTTCCATCGACAGGAAGAACTTCATCGCCAGCGGCATGACGACAAAGTAGACCACCATGGCGCCAAGGATGAACAGCATGAAGGTCCAAAGCAGATAGGGGCGAAAGGCTTCCCGCTCGTTTTTGTAAAGCCCGGGGGCGACGAACTTGTAGGCTTGGTAGGCGATCAGCGGGAAGGCGAGGAAGACGGCGCCAAACAGGGCGAGCTTCAGCTTAGTGAAGAAAAACTCGTGCGGGGCCGTGTAGATCATTTCAATCTTTTGCCCCTCGCCGCGCGCCACCTGGTAGGGCCACACCAGTAGATTGTAGATATTGGTGGCGAAGGCGAAGCACACGAAAAAGCCGATACCGATGCCGATCAGCGCATAGATCATGCGTTGTCTCAGCTCGATCAGGTGCTCCATCAACGGAGCCTTGGAGGCTTCGATTTCGTCGTGTCCCTCGCGGTTGACCGTGTCCTGCATGGCGAGGTCACGCTCCGCTTTTTTCGACCTGCGGCGCCGCCGCGTGCTGGCTCTCGGCCAGGTGCTGGCCCTCGGGCGTGGCCGGCGCAGGCGCCGCCGCGCCGCCGAGCTCGGCATTCTCGGCGCTGCCGTTCAGCGGCCTCGGCTCGGCCTCAGCAGGCGCCGGCTCGGGGGATGGCGCTGGCGGCTCTGCGGCCGCTGCGCCGGTGGGAGCATCGAGCGCCGCATTCACGCTCTCCTTGGCCTGCGCCCAGTCTTTTTCCACCGATTGCTCGGCCGCGCGCATGCTCTGCTCCGCTTCTCGGCCCAGCGATTCCACGTCTCGTTTGAGGTCTGCAAACTCCGACTCGCGCATGGCTTCGTCGAATTGGGCGCGAAACTCCGCCGCCTGCCGTTTGATGATGCCGATGTACTTGCCAATGGTGCGCAGGAGAGCGGGCAGGTCTTTCGGGCCGATGACGAGGAGCGCCACGATGCCGAGGATCAAGAGTTTGCTGGAGGTAATGTCGAACATCGGCTCAACCTAACCGCATGGGAGCGCGAGGCAAACTCTCAAAGGCTGTGCCGAGGCGGCGTCGGTGCCTGCGGCGATCGACCGAACAGCCTCTGTCTCAGCCGACCTTGTTGGCCTGCACACTGGCGGGCTCGGCCGGCTTGGCGGGCCCACCGTCGATCGACTTGGGCGGGGCGTCCTTGTGGGCCGTATCGTCTTTCTGCGCCTCCTCGTCCTCCGCCATGCCCTTTTTGAAGCTTTTGATGCCCTTCGCAACGTCCCCCATGATCGAGGATATCTTGCCGCTGCCCCCGAACATCAATAGGGCAACGGCCAGAAACAACAGCCAATGCCAAATGCTCAAGCTACCCATTCGCTTGCTCCTCTCGCAGCCAGGCTGCATACGCTCGGGGTTTGCGGCACTATCGCAGAAAGCACCGGTGGGGGCAAGGTTGCCACACCGCTTGTATCTGCGCCTATGCCATTGAAATCAGGGTCTTTCCTGCTCGCGCGGGATTAATTCGGCGTCATCTGCATCGGCTAATGCATTGGCGAACTGGGCAGGAAAGACGAGCACGCTTTCCGGCGCGACGCTGACGGAGACCTCCTGGCCCTCCGGCGGCTGCTCGCCTTCGCGCACGAGGGTGAGCAACGGCCGCTCGAACCCCTCCACCGCCACCTCCAGCAGCGCCAAATCGCCCAGGAACCGTGCGCGCAGCACCCGCCCCGGCAAGCCGGCGCCGACGCCGCCAAGCCGAATGGCGCGCCGGCGGATGCACAAAATTGCCTCTTCACCCTCGTGCAGCCCCGGCACGGCAAAGGCACCGATCGGCGTGCGCAGCGCCCCGTCCTCAACCCGGTAGGGGATTTCATTGATCTCGGAGAAGAGCCGCGCCACGAACAGGTCGGCCGGGTTGCGGTAAAGCTCTTCGGCGGTGCCCGCCTGTACCAGGCGTCCCGCGCGCATGATGGCGATGCGATCGCCGAGGCGGATCGCCTCGGCGGGGGCGTGAGTGACGATCAGGCAGGTGGCGCGGGTCTCCCGCAACAGGGTCAAGGTCTCTTCCTGCAGGCGCTCGCGCAGCTGCACATCGAGCCCCGAGAACGGCTCATCCATCAACATCACGGCTGGGCGCGGCACGATGGCGCGCGCCAGCGCGACGCGCTGCTGCTCGCCCCCGGACAGGGTGTGGGGATAGTCATCGGCATAGCGCGAGAGGCCGACGCGGACGAGCGCGGCGGCGGCTTCGCGCCGGGCATCCTGGCGCGGCAGCGCCCTGAGGCCAAAGGCCACGTTCTCGATGATGGTCAAGTGCGGGAACAGAGCGAAATCCTGAAACATCAAACCGACGTTGCGTTGCTCGGGCGGCACGAAGCGCTGGGGCCCCGCAACCTCACGATCGTTGATCAAGACGCGTCCGCCGGTCGGCCTTTCGATCCCGGAGGCGACGCGCAGCAGCGTGGTCTTGCCGCAGCCCGATGGCCCAAGCAGGCACACCACCTCGGCGGGAGCAACGTCGAAGGAAAAGCCGTCGAGCGCTGCGGTGGCCTCGAAGCGACGCTCGAGCCGATCGAATGTCAGCCGCGCAGCAATCGTTGCCGCGGCCCTGCCCGGACCGGCCAGGCCGCCGCCAGCGGCACCGCCTCTCGCTTTCAGCCGAGGAGGGAAGATCACGCCCGCGCCCTTGCCGTGCCACGAGCGCGCACGCGCTCGCCGGCGAAACCCAAAGCCAATTGCCGAGGTATCCTAACTTGAGCCCGTCTGCCAGCGAAAGGCCAGGGCGAAACCTCCTTTTCGCGCCGCGGGGACGCCGGGTGGGGGCCGAGGCCGCACGAGGGCCGCGCATTAAGGCAAGGGATTGGCTGCTGCCCCCTTCAGGCGCGCGCGACGGCCGAGGCAACAGGGGCGCCAGCGCGGCGCCATCGATCAGGCGGCCCCGCGTGGGGGGCCATCCTCGCCATCGTCCTCGCCGTCTTGCTCGAAGCCAAGCAAGCCGAGCGCTGGTTCTTCCTCTGCCGCATCGAGGGCAACCTCA
Source organism: Hyphomicrobiaceae bacterium (assembly GCA_035714005.1). Taxonomy (GTDB): domain Bacteria; phylum Pseudomonadota; class Alphaproteobacteria; order Rhizobiales; family Hyphomicrobiaceae; genus AWTP1-13. The sequence goes on along the minus strand of DASTMQ010000357.1, from coordinate 14,470 downwards.
TCCGGCATCAGGGCGGCGGCGTCGGTCGGCTCGGGCACGGTGAAGCCCGGCGGCAAGTTGCTGTCGAGCAACCCCGCGCCCTTGAGCTCGGCCAGTCCAGGCAAATCCTTGATGGCGTCGAGCCCGAAGTGATCGAGGAACTGCTCCGTGGTGCCGTAGGTGATGGGACGTCCCGGTGCACGACGGCGTCCCCTGAGACGCACCCAGCCCACCTCCATCAACACGTCGAGGGTGCCCGGCGAGACCGCCACGCCGCGGATATCTTCGATCTCGGCGCGGGTCACCGGCTGGTGGTAGGCGATGATCGCCAGGGTCTCCATGGCTGGCTTGGACAGACGGCGCTGCTCGGTGGCATGCCGCTCCAAGAGATAGGAGAGGTCCTCCGCCGTACGGAACGCCCACTTGCCCGCCACGCGCACCAGGTTGACGCCGCGGCTGGCATAAAAGCCCTTGAGCTCGTCCAGCAGCGCCGCCACGTCGTCATTTATTTTCAGGTGCGTTGCCAAGTAGGCCTCGGCCAGCGGCTCGGAGGCGGCGAACAGCAGCGCCTCCAGGATGCGCAGCTGCTCACGCCGATCCGCCGAGGGCAGTTGGGCGACATTGGAGGGCAGTCCCCGCCACCCCTCGTGCGCCAACACCTCGCTGGCATCGAAGCCGCCTTCGGCGGCCGCCTCGCGGCGGTCGTCTTCGGGCCTCGTCTCGGACGGCCGCACCGAGAGCTTCGGCGGAACCATTGGTGTCCTCTTGTTTTTCTGCAGTGTTCTAGCTCCGACGCCACACGCCTCAAGTTACGCGCTGCCATTGCGCCCCGTCTTGGCGCTTGCGCACATAGATGGGGGCAAAGGGCTGCGCCTGCGAGAGCTCCACCAGCCCATCGCGCGCCATCTCCAGCGTGGCTCCGAACGAGCTCGCCAGCGCCGTGCGCGCGATGTCCGGCGCGGCACCGAACTGCTCCAGAAACAGGTCGAGCTGCACCCAGCTCGCGTCGCACTTGCCCACCAGAGCCTGCAAGCGCTCGCGCGCCTCTTTGATCGACCACACGACGCGCCGCGGCACCACGTGCACGCGCTTGATCGTGCGCTTGCGCTGCTCCGCGTAGGCCTTGAGCAAATCGTAGATCGCGGCCGTGAATTGGCGCACCCTGATGGTGCGCACGCCTTCGGGCATACCGCGCGCGAAGACGTCGCGGCCGAGGCGCTTGCGCGTCATCAAGGTGGCCGCGGCCCCGCGCATGGCTTCCAGCCTTTGCAGGCGGAAAGCCAGCCGCGCCGCCAATTCCTCGCCGGTTGGCTGGTCGTCGCCGGCGCTGTCGCGCGGCAGCAGCAGGCGACTTTTGAGGTAGGCGAGCCAGGCCGCCATCACCAGGTAGTCGGCGGCGAGTTCAAGTCTCAGCTGCTGCGCCTGGGTAATGAAGCAGAGGTACTGTTCCGCCAGCGCCAACACCGAAATTTTGGCGAGATCGACCTTTTGCGTGCGTGCCAAAATCAAGAGCACGTCGAGCGGTCCCTCGAAGCCATCGAGGGCGACCACCAGCGCCTCCTCGTCGCGAGGGATCTCGTCGGAGGCCTCCCAGGACTCCAGATCTGCGTGCGGCCCCGTTCCCGCGACCGCGCTGTTGCCGCCGGGCTCGATCACGGCGTCTGACCGGTGGATAAACTGTGCATCATCGGGGCAGCCTATACTGATTCAGGCGTCGGCGCGCAAAACCTCGGCGAGGCAAGCCTCTGCCGTGGCCACGTCCAGCGCCTGCTGTGGCCCGATGGCGGCGCAGGCCCGCTCGAAGCGGGCCTGCGAACGCCCCGCGAGCGGGGGCACGATGGCGGCCACGGCCTCCATCTCGGCAAAATCGCCGTTGCACAACAGCGCCACGTCGGACCCCGCCCGCAGCACCGCTTGGGCTCGTTGCGGCATACTGCCCGACAGGGCCGCCATGCCCAAGTCATCGCTCATGAGCAGGCCGTCGAAGCCGATGCTGCCGCGGATCACCTCGCGCGTCAGGCGCGCGGAAATGCTGGCGGGCGCCGCGGGATCGACGGCTGGAAACACGACATGGGCCGTCATCGCCGCCGGCAGATCGGCCAGGGCCCGGAAGGGCACGAAATCGGCGGCCTCGAGATCGGCGCGGCTCGCGGCCACGGTCGGCAACTCCAAATGGCTGTCCTTGGTCGCCCGGCCATGCCCGGGGATGTGCTTGATGACCGGCAGCACGCCGCCGGCGAGCAAACCCTCCGCCACCGCCCGGCCGAGTGCCACGACGCGGTCGGGCGTGGCTCCATAGGCCCTATCCCCAATGACAGTGTGCCCGCCGGGAACGGCGAGGTCCAGGACCGGGGCACAGCTGGTGTTGATACCCAAGGCGACGAGGTCCAGGGCCGCCAGTTGCGCGGCAAAGCGCGCCGCGCGGACCGCCCCGGCCGGGTCGCGCGCCCAGGCCGCGCCATATTGCGCGGCCGCCGGTCGGTCGCGCCAGTGGGGTGGTGTCAGGCGCTGTACGCGCCCCCCTTCCTGATCGATCAGAACCAGAAAGTCCTGCGCGCCGACGGCCGTGCGCGCAGCCCCGATCAGCCGGCGTACCTGTTCCGGCTCGAGAATATTGCGCTTGAACAAAATGATGCCGCAGGGCCGCGCCGCCCTCAGCAGGGCGGCTTCGTGGGGAGCCAGCTCTAGGCCCGCCAGGCCTGTGACGAACGCTGATTGCATTGGGGTCCCATCGTGCATCGCGGGCTGGGATCCCGCGCCGCCCGGCTTGGTTCCCGTGCCGCTAGTAGGCCGTTACCCAACAGCCGACATAGCCGGCCGCCTTTAGCTGCGAACATATACCCGATGCCGCATCGCGCGATACCGGCGGACCAACGACGGCCCGATACCAAACGCCCTTGTCGCCGAGATTGGCCTCCTGCACGTCGGGCGTCTTGCTCGAAAGCACGTCACCGTACTTTTGCTGCAGGTCGGCGAAGGCCTTCAGCGCATCCATACGCGATTTTTGCGAGGAGAGCACGGCCACATAGCCGGTGGTGCTGGCCGTCACTACCGCCGAGGAGACCTTTGGCGGAGCCGGCTCCCGCGCGGGCGGCGGCGCTGCGGCTGCGACTTTCCGGGCCGGCGCCGGGGCCGCTTCGGCGGCAACCGCGGGTGCTGCCGGTGGCGGGGCGGCGACAACCCGCACTGGAGGCGCTGCCACCGGCGCCTCCGCCCGCGCCACGGTCGCTTGCGGTGGTGGGGCCGATGGGATTTGGACGCGCGCGGGCGGGGCAGCCGAGCCGGGCGGGCCTACATGATCGAGCGTAATGCCGGGCACGGCCGCGGCCGAGCCGCCGGATCCACCGGCGGGTGAGATTGGAATGGAGCGCACGCGGCGGGGCGCGTTGGGGTCCTCGTTGGCGCGCTCGTCGGCGCCGCGCTGGCCTCCGCCCTCCTCATCGAGGCGGTTGAGCAGCTTCTTGTCGGTGTGGGCGAACTCTTTGCCACCGGACAAGGACGGCTTCACCTTGCTCGGACCGGGGTCGGTGACTTTGACGACGGGGGCGCGCGTTGGCGTGGCGAGGAACGTCTTGTAGGTGTAGGCCATGGCCCCGCCAAGCCCGATGGCACCGATGAGCGCCCCGGCGATTACCAGCCCGCGCCGTCCGCGCCGCGGTTCATCGCCCTCCTCATCCATCGCCTCATACTCGCCGTCCGCCTCCGCATAGCCGTCACGGGCAGCATATTGGTGGCGGAAGGGACCGTCGGCGGAGCCCGCAAACGGCGGCGCGTCGGCATAGCCGCGCGGCTCGCCACCCGTCGGCAGGTAGCTGCCAAGATCATAGTGGCCAGCATCGTGCATCTGCTGGCCGTCCCACTGCGGGGCGGCGGCCGGGGGGGACGCCGACTGCAGGCGATCGAAGGGCAGGGCCTGGCTCGCGGGCTGCAGGGGATAGCCTTGGTTTAGGTCGGGCTCGGGCTGCGGAAAATAGTAGCCCTGACTGTGCTGCGGCGGATGGCCGGCGTGCGGGGCATAGCCTTGCTGGTGAGGATCGGCGCCCGGCGGCGACGGCCACCCGGATTGCCCGGCAGCGTATTGATCCTCATCCGCTGCCGACCGGCGTCCCGGCGCCCGTGGCTGTGCAACTGGACCGTTTCGCGACATGCGCGGCTTCCCCTCAACGCGTTGCCCGCTCGCCCCCTGCGAATCACAACTCTACCGCATCTCAACTGGCGCGTGTACGCCGAGAATCGCCAAGCCCGTCGCCAGCACCTGCTGGTTGGCGAGGATAAGCGCGAGGCGCGCGGTGGTCAGTGTCCCATCGGCCGCCTGAATAAATCGCAAATGTGGCATTTCATTGCCCTTGGTCCATTGGGCGTGAAAAGCCGAAGCTAAATCATAGAGATAGAAGGCCAGGCGGTGCGGCTCATGGCTCCTGGCCGCGGCCGTCAGCACGACCGGGAAGGCGGCGAGTTTGCGCATCAGGTCGATCTCGCCGGGATCGGTCAGGCGTGTCAGATCGGCCTGAAGCAGGTCTGGGGAGGGCTCGCTCAAGTGCGGGAAGACTTCCCTCACGTTGCGGAAGACCGACTTGGCGCGCGTGTGCGCATACTGCACATAAAAGACCGGGTTGTCCTTGGACTGCTCGAGCACCTTGGCGAGATCGAAATCCAACGGGGCGTCGTTTTTGCGATAAAGCATCATGAAGCGCACGGGGTCGCGGCCCACTTCCTCGACCACGTCGCGCAAGGTCACGAAGGTGCCCGAGCGCTTCGACATCCGCACCGGTTCGCCGGCTCGCAACAGTTTGACCAGCTGGCACACCTTGATGTCGAGATCGGCCTTGCCCTCCGAGAGCGCCGTGACAGCGGCGCGCATGCGGGAGATGTAGCCCACGTGATCGGCGCCGAACACGTTGATTAAGTGCAGGAACCCCCGCGCCAATTTGTTGTGATGGTAGGCGAGGTCCGAGGCGAAATAGGTGTAGCTGCCGTCGGACTTTTGCAGGGCGCGATCGACGTCGTCACCGAAGGCCGTCGAGCGGAACAAGGTTTGCTCGCGGTCCTCCCAATCGGCCTCATCGTGGCCCTTGGGTTTCGGCAGCCGGCCCTCGAAAATCATGCCCTTGGCGCGCAATTCGTCGATGCTGACCTTGACTTCATCGTGCCCGCACTGGGTCAGCGAGCGTTCGGAAAAGAAGACGTCGTGATGAATATTGAGCGCCGCCAGATCGTCCTTGATGGCCGCCAGCATTGCCGCCACGGCTTCCTCGCGCACCACGGGCAGCCAGCGCTCTTCGGCGAGGTCGAGCAAGCTGCGGCCATGTAGGGCGGCGAGCCGCGCCCCGACGGGCTTGAGATAGTCGCCAGGATATAGCCCGGCCGGAATTGGGCCGATCTCTTCGCCGAGGGCTTCGCGGTAGCGCAAAAAGGCGGAGCGGGCGAGGATGTCGACCTGGCCGCCGGCATCATTGATGTAGTATTCGCGCGTGACGTCGTAGTTGACGAACGCAAGGAGGTTGGCCAGTGCATCGCCGAACACGGCGCCGCGGCAATGGCCCACGTGCATCGGTCCGGTGGGATTGGCGGACACGTATTCGATGTTGATACGCTGGCTCTCACCGACATTGGTGCGCCCATAGGCATCGCCTTCTTTCAGGATTTGGGCCACCACGCCCTGCCAAAAGCGTGGCGCGAACGTCAGATTGACGAAGCCCGGACCGGCGATCTCGACCTTGGCGATATCCGGCGCGTCGGCCAGCTTGGCGGCGAGTTTCTCGGCGATGTCGCGCGGTTTCATGCGCGCGGGCTTGGCCAACACCATGGCGGCGTTGGAGGCCAGTTCGCCGTGGGCGGCATCGCGCGGCGGGGCGACCTCGGTGGCGGCGAAGTCGAGACCCGGGCGCAGGACGCCCTCGCGCTCCAGCGCCTGCAGCGCGGCCACGATCCGGCTTTGCACAAGGGCATGGGCGTTCATGGGCTTAGTCCAATCGATCCGGGGCCGGCGTCCCGCCCCTTATGGGGCGCGGGCCGACTAACGCAATTCCGGCGTAGCGTCAAACAGCCGACGATGTTCCTTGATGGCGAAGCGATCGGTCATGCCGGCAACGAAATCGGCCACGATCGCGGCACGTGCGCCGCCGCTTGCCGCCTGCGCCGCCTCTCCCAGCGCACCGGACATTTCTTCCGGTTGGCGCAGGTAGCGCGCAAAGAGGTCGCCGACGATGGCCTCGGCGTCGCGCATGACCCGCATGACTCGCGGGTGGCGGTAGACGTTGGCATAAAGATAGGCCTTGAGGCCCTCGGCCTGCGCCGCAATGCGCTCGGACTGAGCCACCATGGCGCGATCGGCCGTGCGCACGGCCGCCAGGCTTGGCTGGGGCAAGCCGGCGAGCCGGCGTCGCGATTCGGCCACCGCATCTTCGATCATGGCCGTGATCATGCGCCGGTTGATCTCATAGATGAGGCGCTGGGTGTCGATATTTTTGCGCGGCACGTCATCGAGAAAGCGGCCAACCAGGGCGACATTGGCCAACTCCTCGATCCTGAGCAGGCCGGCGCGCAGGCCATCATCGAGGTCATGGCTATCGTAGGCGATATCGTCGGCGATGGCCGCAACTTGGGCTTCGGCGGGGGCAAATGCGGGCAGATGCAGTTTGCTCTCAACGCCGCTGTCGGCGATGGCTTTGAGGAGGGTGGGCGCCTGGGGCACTGCGTGCGGCAATGGTCCATTGTGCTTGGCCAAGCCCTCGAGCGTCTCGAAGGTCAAATTCAGCCCGTCGAAACTCGCATACTTGCGCTCGAGCCGCGTCACCACCTTGAAGCTCTGGGCGTTGTGATCGAAACCGCCCCAGGCTGCCATCGCCGCTGCTAGCGCCCGTTCGCCGGCGTGGCCGAAGGGCGGATGCCCCAAGTCGTGCGCCAGCGCCAGGGCTTCGGCGAGATCCTCATCCAGCCAGAGCAGGCGCGCGATGGCGCGGGCGATCTGGGCCACTTCCAGGCTATGGGTCAGCCGCGTGCGGTAGTGGTCGCCTTCGTGAAAAATAAACACCTGCGTCTTGTAGGTGAGGCGGCGGAAAGAGGTGGCGTGCACGATCCGGTCGCGATCGCGCTGGAAGGGGGTGCGCATGGGACAGGCGGGTTCGCGATAAAGCCGCCCGGCGCTCAAGTCCGGGTGCGTGGCATAGGGGGCCAAAGCGCGCCGCGCCGGCGCCCAGGCCATCGCCGCCCCCGCCGCCGCATCGATCATCGCCTTGGCCATGCGCGCATCCAGATTTGACAAGCCCCCGCGCCGTCCTATCTTCCATTAAGGTGGGTTCAAGAATCGGGCCCAAGCATAGTCGATTGGCCGCGCCTGGCCAAAACCGATACAAGCAAAAGTGATGCAAAAGCGATGGAACATCTGAAAGTTACCATGTCGGACCGCGCGGCCCGGCGAATTGCCGAGATCGTCGCCGGCGAGCCCGACAAGCCGCTTTTGCGGGTCAGCGTCGAAGGCGGCGGCTGCTCTGGCTTTCAATACAAGTTCGACCTGGTGGGCGCCTCGGAGGCGGATGATCTGTTGATTGAGCGTGGCGGCGCGCGCGTGCTCATCGATCGGGTGTCGCTTGAGTATCTGGCGGGTTCCGAAATCGACTTCGTCGACGACCTGATCGGCTCCTCCTTCAAGGTCATCAATCCGAATGCGACCGCTTCGTGCGGCTGCGGGACCAGTTTTTCCATCTGATCGCTGACCAGGTTTTGCCTCTGACCCCTTGGATAAAGTAGGTCCGCGCCGCGCCCTCGGGGCGCGTTGGCGCGGGCGCGCGGCCGCCACTTTTTCACCGCATCTTCAGCGTCTTTCCCGCCTGGGGACCGCGCCGCACGGCACGGCGAATGTGAGCAAAGGGGGAAGACGTTGCGCATTAGGGGACTAAGCGCCTGGCTTGGCTTGGCTGGCATTGTCTTGGGGATGCCGGCCGGCGCGCAAACCGCGCTCGACAAGCGCATGCAAGCGCTCGAGCCGCACACGCGAATGATACAGCTGTGCAATCTGTCCGGTCTGGAAACCTTCGCCAAGGACAAGAAGGTGGCCAAGGTCGATCGCGTCCGGATCGACGCGCTGGCGCAGCCGACGGTGGAAAGCAATGTTGCCCGCGGCGCCGGCGGCGCCGTCCGCACGGGAGGGCACTGGTACAAGTTCAGCTACCGCTGCGTGCTGACCAACGATCGCATGCGGGCAACGCACTTCAGCTACGTCTTGGAACGCGAGATTCCCAAAGCGCAGTGGGAAAAATTCAACCTGTTTTGACGGGCCGGCGCCGGGCTCGCGATCGAGCCCGGCCATTATCGCAGTGCCGTTTGGGCCCATGCCGTTTGGGCCCCATGCCGCTTGACCCCCATGCTGCTTGACCCCCATGCCGCTTGACCCCCATGCCGCTTGACCCCAAGAGCGGGCTAGTGTGCAAAGGGGCATGCGCATCGCGACGTGGAACATCAATGGCGCCAAGGCACGGCTCGAGGGCGCCCTCACCTGGCTCAAGGAGACCGATCCGGACGTCGCCTGCTTCCAGGAGATCAAATCCACTGACGAGGCCTTTCCTGCGGCTTTTTTCGAAGAGCTCGGCTACCACTTGGCGGTGCACGGGCAGAAAGGCTTCAACGGCGTTGCCGTGCTGAGCAAACGCCGCTTCGACGAGGTCGTGGTGCGCGGGCTGCCGGGCGACGCGGCCGATGCGCACGCGCGCTACATCGAGGTGGTGGTGCCGAACGGCGGCGGTGCCGTGCGCATCGGCAACCTCTATCTTCCCAACGGCAATCCGATCGGAACCGACCGCTTCGCCTACAAGCTCGCCTGGATGCGGCGCTTCGAGGCGCGGGCGCGCGAACTGTTGTCCCTGGAAGAGCCATTTCTGCTGATGGGCGACTATAACGTCATCCCGGAACCTGCCGACGCCAAGAACCCCGATGCCTGGCGCGAGGACGCCCTGTTCCAGCCGGAAACGCGCGCCGCCTTTCGCGCCCTCATCAATCTGGGCCTGACCGATGCCGTGCGCGCCTGCCAGCCCGAGCCCGGCGTCTTTACCTTCTGGGACTACCAGGCTGGCGCCTGGCAGAAGGACCACGGCATTCGCATCGATCACATTTTGCTGTCGCCGCAGGCAGCCGACCGCCTGCTCGGCGCCGGCATCGACAAATTTACGCGCGGCTGGGAAAAGCCTTCCGACCACGTCCCCGTCTGGGTCGAACTCGAGGACGGCTAGCCGGCCTTTCGCGCCTCTGTTCGCCCGCGCCGGGCGCAGCTTTGGGCCGCCGAGACTGGCGGCACCGAACCCGGAACCAGGACCTCCCCGTCGTGGTTGATCCGCTACGAGGCTGAGGAGTTTGCGTCATGTTCCGGATCGGGGCGATCGGGGCCGTTGTGCTGGCATTGGCCGCCGTCAGCGGCTCAACTCATCTCAGGGCGCTCGAGGCAACCGCCGGCGACTGGACGCGCTATCACAACGAGCGCTTCGGCTTTCGTCTCGAGTATCCCGCCAACCTCTTCCGCATCGAGCGAACGACGGAAGCGGGAGATGGTCGGGTGTTTGTGGCCCGCGAGGGGGAGGCACGGCTGTTGGTCGGCGCGCTACGCAACGAAGACCATCACAGCGCCAAGAGCTATCAGGATTATCTCGCGCGCAATTCCTATGCTGACTACAAAATCACCTACCGGCCGCTCGGTGACGATTGGCTCGTGCTTTCGGGTGAGGCCGATGGCCGGATCTTCTACGAAAAGGCGATTTTAAGCTGCGGCGGACAGCTGATCAGCAGTTTCGCCATGCTGTATCCAGCCGACAAGCGCGACCTGTTCGATCCGATTGTCGCGCGCGTGGCCAATAGTTTCGTGCCTGGAACCAAGCCCTGCCACGGTGCTCCCAGCAGCGCCAGTGCGCGGCACGGGGCCGAGGCAAAGGCTGGCCCGCCAAAGGGTGCGGGGGCGCTCGGCAAGAGCGAACAGCACTGGCGAGGCTACTCCAGCGTCGCCGACAGGATCGCCAGGGAGCGGGGCACGGACGTCATCCTCATCTTGCGCCGCACCACGCCCCCTTACGATTACAAGTACGTTCGCGGCTATGCCTCCCGCTAGGCCAGCCGACAGCTTCGTCTGGCACGCCGTGGCGCGGCCGGAGCGCGCGCGCCTGTTGGGCGCCATCGCCATCGCCTTGAGTTGCGGTGGCCTTGGAATTGTGGCCGGTCGCTGGTCGGCGCAGGTTGCCCCGACGGAGCCGCCGACCCGCACGGCGGCCTTGATCGAGGCCGTCGCCAAGGAGACGCGGGCGAAGCTTGCGGCACCAGGGGACGCGAGCGTGACGAGCGGCGCCGTGCAACCCCTCAGGCGCACCCCCGGGGCCGAATTGAGCGGCGCGCCCAATGGCGACGGCAATGGCGGGCAAGGGAGTGGCGCGCAAGAGAGCGGCGGGCAGGGCAATGGCGGGCAAACGCCAGTCGCCCGCGCCCGGGATCCCGATGACGGCGCGGATGTTGGCGAAGGAAGTGCTGGCCCACCCCCGCTTGCCGACGTGCGCCCCTCCAGCAATGCCGCCACGGAGGCTCAAGCGGCGACAATCCCCACCACGCCCGCGCCGGACGGCCGATCGCACCAGGCATCGAGCATGGAATCGACGCTGAAAGAGAGACCGGCGGCGCCCAACTATCAGGCCTTACGCGACTACGTGCTGAGCCGCTAAGCCGGCGACGCTTGCTGCGCTGCAGGTGCCGAGCGATTTGCTCTGTGAGCAGATGATCTAGCCGGCAACACGCAATCTGGCGACCGAGCCGGCAAGTCACCGAGACGAGCTAGCCACGTCATGTGGTAGCCGGCTGCTGGCCGAGCCTGGGCCCGGCCAGCAGTGTTGGCCGCGTTTGCCGATTGCGGCAGCGACTATCGCTTCTCCTTGCACACCACGGCCACTTGCTTGTCGGCCTCGTCGCGGGTCTTGAAGGCCATCGGCCCGATTTGCACCCAAGTCGTCTCGCTGGGACGCGCGTCCACGACCTTACACTTCTTGGTCGACTTTTCCTGCACGATGTAATATTCGGCCGCCAAGGCCGTCGAGCTCAACAGCGCGAGGGTGGCGCCGGCAAGGCACAGTTGTTTGATCATAGTTCAGCTCCAGTTGGCCAATTTCCATGGCTAGCTAACGCGCGCCCAAGCCCCGCGTTCCGAACAGCCCAAGCGGCGGGCGGCCACCCCGTTCGCAAAGCCAAGCCGAAAAGCAAAAGCCGCCGGCGACTCATGCGTCGCAGGCGGATCATCTTTGGGGAGATAGCAAGAGGCCCGGTTGCTCATCGGGCTGGCCCACTCGAAGCCGCCGATCGCTTGAGCCCCGACGCGTGCGCTCGGCGCGCTAAAGCAGCGCGGCCAGCGCCTTGGCGCGCCGCACCTGCGCCGCGCGCTAAGCGCCTGACGGAATGAACGATGGACGCCGGCGGTCGTCTTGGTTCAGAGCGCCGCCAAGGCCCTATCTGCCAAACCCGATGGGATTACCTTGAATGGTTTTGGGAGGCGTGCTCCCCGCCGCCGGCGGATGCGTCGCCACCAGCGGGTCCTTACCGGCGACCAAGGGTGTGTTTTGCAGATCGAGCGTCTCGCCGTTCTCGCAGGCCCGGCGTGGCTGCAAGTCACTTGCCCCGAGCGCCATTTGCGGCGCCCGCTCTGGAGTGCTCGGAAACATCTTGCGCCAGATGGCGGCGATGCCGTCGGCCTGTTTGCGCGTCTTCTGCGAGGTCGCGCAGAAGATGTTCTGGTAGATGTCCTCGATCCAGATGCGCTCGTGGGATGGAGCGTTCTCCACCGCCATGGTGATCAGCGCCAGCGCCCGCCTCTCGTCTTTCTTGACGTGGATCCCGCGCCAAAAGAGGTCGGCCAGGAAGGCTTGCGCACCGGGATGGCCTTCCTCCGTCAAAACCGACAAATAGTGCATGCCACGCTTGGCATCATCGGGGGTGCCGGTGCTGTTAAGGTAGATCTTGGCGAGCTCGAATTGCGCGTCCTTATCGCCGAAGAATGTCGCGGCATGGTGCAAATAGTCACCCGCACGCTGCGGATCGGGCCTGACCCCGATCTCGGGCAGTCCGCGCTTGAGGTAGCCGGCCAAGGCCGTGAGTGCCTTGGCGACGAAGGGTGCGCGGCGTCCGTCCTCGGGATCCGTGTCGGCGTATTCGTTGGCAAGCGTCTGGTAGAGGCGATAGGCCTTGGCATGGTCGGTCAGCGCCCCGGCGTCCGAATAGATGCGCGCCAGGTAGAACTCGGCGAAGAACCGATCGACTTCCGTGCCCTCCGCCACCGCCTGCTCCAGCGCCGGGATGGCCATCTCGTAGTAGCCGGACTTGTAGGCGCCGAGCCCTTGTTCGAACGCAAGCTCGGGTGACTTGTATTTCACCGCCTCGCCCGCCACGGCCCCGCTCAGGGCCCCCGCAAGCAAGAGCACTGCCGCCGTCCCGCTAAATTTCCGCATCACAGCCAACGTTCGTCCTCCCACCCGCATGGGAAACCGCGCCCAAGCGGGCGGGTTCGACTTGATCCGCATAGGTCCTCAGCACGCCGCATTGATGGAGATTGACCGGCGCCTTCCAGCCCTCACGCCAGCGCGCCACGCTTGCCTCACACGCCAAATAATCGAGCCGCCCGGCGACGGTGGTCGGGCCCCGGTCACCGGCGCGGCGGTTTGCGACGCCAAGAATTGCCTTGCCGCCGCCAAACGCCCTTGCCAGTTCGAAAAACGGGAGCTCCGTCATCTCTGCCACTTTCGCGACGGCACCCGCCCGTGCCAACGAAGACTGCAGCCCCACAGCTCTACCCCACGCTGATATGGGATCTGTAACGAGGTAGACAACGTTTTGATCTATATCGAGTTTCACATTTTCGAGATTTTGCGCGCCGCGCTTGCCCGTGAGCGCCTTGCGGTCGCCGCGCGCCACGCCGTCGCCCCGCCTGCGCCAGCAAATCGCCACATTCAAGCGTTCGCATTCGCCAGCGCCCGTCGGCCGCGTGGCACCGTCGCAGGATCGGTTCGGCGCGCGCGCCCCAGGCGCCGTCGGCCGACGGCGGGGAGGCTTGCTGGTCTCGAACGTCCTCGCGTTCATCGCACTCTCGGTCGGATCCTGGCGGTCTGCCCGTTCCCTTCAAGCCAACTGCGAGCCGCCGGCCGCAGGCTCAAGCCTGCGTCAGCACCCTCCGTTGTCGGAAGGAAAACCTGTTGGGAATAGAGCGTGTTCGCCCTCGAGCACGCCAACCCCGGCAACCGCGATCCGCCCGCACTGTCGTTGGGATTTGTGGCTCAACAGTGGCACACCGCTTCGATTTCGTTGCTATGCAGCAACAGTTCCACCGGGAAGTTCAGTCTTTACCTCAAGCGTCGCGCAGCGAGGCCGGCGGGGTCGCGCCAACGCCAGGCGGAGGCCCTGCCGCAGCGGCGGCATCGCCAGCGGCGCCCGTCCTCAGGCCGCCGCAATGGATTGGCAAAAAGAGCGGGCTCTCCCGAGCTTTCCAGTGCGGCCCCCGAGGACCCCCAAGGCCATGCGCGCCCTCAAGCTCTTGCTTGCCGCCGCTTTGCTCGGCATCGCCTACATCGCCTGGCCGCTGCTGACGGCGCTACAAATTCGCGAAGCGATCATCGCAGGCGATACGGCCACGCTGGAGCGCAAGATCGAGTGGACGTCGGTTCGCTCCAGTCTCAAGGGATCGCTCTCGGCCGAGACCAAGGCCCGCCTGGAAAACGATCCGAATGCGCCGGCCCCGTCGCTGTGGCAGCGCATCAAGGCCACCATTGCCCCCACACTCGCCGATAGCGCGATCGACCGCTACCTGACGCCTGAGAACCTGCCCGCTTTTTTTGGTTACCGCGAGACCTACCGCAATCAGATCCGGCCCGCCTTGGGCATGAAGGAGCCGCCAACCATTTTGGCGGGCACCCTGTTCGCCGGCACGCCAATCGATCGGGTCGCCAGCTTTTATGCCCGGGTGCGCCGCGCCGTGTTTTATTCGCTCACCCGCTTCGAGGTCGAAATCGTCGACCGCTATCAGCCCGAACGGCGCTATGTCAGCACCTTCGAGCTCAAAGGCTTGGAATGGAAGCTGACGGCGCTGGTGGTGCTTGGCGCCACCTACTAGCCCCTCGGGCGCAGCCGGTAGCCCCTCGGGCGCAGCCGGCCCGGCGCGGGCTCAGGCGAGCCCGCGCTTGAGATCGGGCGGCACGGCCTCGTGTGCCAGCGCACCGACCGCGCCAGCCATGGCCAGCACCTGCTGCTGGTCCTTGCCCAGACGGCGCATGGAAACCGTGCGCTCCTCCGCCTCGCGCTTGCCGACCACGAGCAGCACCGGCACCTTGGCCAACGAGTGCTCGCGTACCTTGTAGTTGATCTTCTCGTTGCGCAGGTCGGCCTCGGCGCGCAGGCCAGCCTTGGTCAGCGCCGCCAGCACCTCCTCGGCATAGGCGTCCGCCTCCGAAACGATGGTCAACACCTTCACCTGCACCGGCGCCAGCCA
>DASTMQ010000356.1:0-21534 GCA_035714005.1 Hyphomicrobiaceae bacterium | reverse complement strand
AGGTCATCATGGTGCTGATCAGCCCGGTCGATCAGGTCGCCTGGTGGGCCCACATCGGCGGCATGGTTGCGGGCGCCGTCCTGGTCGTGTTCCTACGCCGACCGGGCGTGCCGCTGTTCGACCGCGACCTGCGCCCGGTCTGACGCTCGCGGGGAGGCGGGAGGACGGGCCGGCTGCAATCGCGGCAGATCGGCCACAGCGCTTGTTGCCTTGCCTTTGTCCAAAGTGTCCGGGCTGCTGCCCAATTGACACGCACTCTTCGGAGCCCTAGGTTTCCATCTCGCACCTGCGAAGCGCCAATTCGCGTCGCCACAAATCGGGCAAATTTGGCCTTTTGCGGCAAGACCAGCGACCGCAGTGCGGCATGACGTGGCCGGGAGTCCAGGTCATGCCCAGATGGAGCACCTTGTGGAATGAAAGCCCTCGTCGCTGTCAAGCGCGTCGTCGACTTCAACGTAAAGATCCGGGTCAAGACCGACGGCTCGGGAGTCGAACTCAGCAACGTTAAGATGTCGATGAACCCCTTCGACGAAATTGCCGTCGAAGAGCTGGTACGGATGAAGGAAAAGGGGATGGTCCAAGAGATCGTCGCCGTTTCCATCGGTCCCAGTAAATCGCAAGAGACCATTCGCACCGCCCTGTCGATGGGCGCCGATCGCGGCCTGCTCATCGAAACGGCGGAAGGCCAGGCGGTCGAGCCGCTGGCGGTCGCCAAGCTGCTGGCCGCGGTGGTGAAGGCGGAAAAACCCGCTTTCATTATCCTCGGCAAGCAGGCGATTGACGATGACTGCAACCAAACCGGGCAAATGTTGGCGGCGCTGTTGGGCTGGCCGCAGGCGACCTTCGCCTCGAAGGTGGTGATCGAGGCAGAGGCGGCGCTGGTGACGCGCGAGGTCGACGGTGGGCTCGAGACCCTGAAAATGAAACTTCCCGCCGTCATCACGACCGACCTGCGTCTCAATGAGCCGCGCTATCCTTCGCTGCCCAACATCATGAAGGCCAAGAAAAAGCCGCTGGAGGTGCGCAAGGCCGCGGACTATGGCGTCGACGTCGCCCCGCGCCTCAAGGTGCTCAAGACGGTTGAACCCCCGGGCCGCAAAGCCGGCGTCAAGGTGGCCAATGCCGCCGAACTCGTCGCTAAACTGAAAGAGGTCGGGGCGCTCGCATGACCACTCTGCTGCTGGCCGAGCACGATAACAAGACACTCGCGGCGACCGTCGCCAAGGCCATGACCGCCGCGCGCGCGCTCGGCGAGGAGGTACACGTCCTGGTGGCCGGCGCCGACTGTGGCGCGGTTGCCGACAGTGCCGCCAAGCTCGACGGTGCCGCCAAGGTGTTGCACGCCGATGCACCCCAGTTCGCCCACCAGCTGGCGGAAGAGGTGGCCGCCCTGATCGTCGGGCTGATGGGAAGCTATAACGCCGTGGTGGCGCCCTCGACCGCCTCGGGCAAGAACATTCTGCCGCGCGTGGCGGCGTTGCTCGACGTCATGCAGATTTCCGACGTCATCAAGGTGGTTGGGCCCAACACCTTCGAGCGACCGATCTACGCCGGCAACGCCATCCAAACCGTGGAAAGCGCCGACGCGAAAAAGATCATCACCGTGCGCACCACGGCGTTCCCGGCGGCGGCCACCAGCGCTGCGGCGCCCGTGCAAAGCGTGAGCGCACCGGCGGCGGTGGGGCTTGCGAGCTTTGAGCGGGCGGAGATCCAGAAGTCCGATCGGCCCGAGCTGACGGCGGCCAAGATCATCATCTCGGGGGGGCGCGGCCTGCAGTCGGGAGAGAATTTCAAGACCTACATCGAGCCGGTTGCCGACAAGCTGGGCGCCGCCGTCGGGGCCAGCCGGGCCGCGGTCGATGCCGGCTACATGCCGAACGATTATCAGGTCGGCCAGACGGGCAAGGTGGTGGCGCCGGAGCTCTACATCGCCGTTGGCATCTCCGGCGCCATTCAGCACCTGGCGGGCATGAAAGACAGCAAGGTGATCGTCGCCATCAACAAGGACGGCGAAGCGCCAATCTTCCAGGTCGCTGATTATGGCCTGGTCGCCGACCTGTTCCAGGTGCTGCCGGAGCTCGGTCGCGAGCTGGATAAAGCCAAGTCATGACCAGCGCGGTGCGCAAACAACAGCAGCCGGGGTAGTGAAGGAGCACGTGCGCCATGGATGCAGGCGTCAAAACGAGAAAACCCGGAGGTCACATGGAGCGCCCTCGCAAAGGCACAGATCCCGTGACCCAATCCAACGTCAAAAGCGTGGGAATCATCGGCGCCGGGCAGATGGGCAATGGCATCGCCCACGTGGTGGCGCTTGCCGGCTTCGACGTCACCATGCACGACATCAAGAAGGAGGCGGTCGACAAGGCTCGCACCACCATCGAGCGCAACATGGCGCGCCAGGTTTCGCGCGGCGTCATCAGCGATGCCGACATGCATGGTGCGCTGAAGCGCATCGGTTATGCCGCCGATCTGGCGACCATCGGCGAGGCCGACCTTGTGATCGAGGCCGCCACCGAGGATGAGGCCGTCAAACGCAAGATCTTCATCGATCTGTGTCCCAAGCTCAAAACGAACGCGATGCTGGCGAGCAATACCTCCTCGATCTCGATTACGCGCCTGGCCTCCGTCACCGACCGGCCCGAGCGCTTCATCGGCATGCACTTTATGAATCCGGTGCCGATGATGCAGTTGGTCGAATTGATCCGCGGCATCGCCACCGAGGACGAGACCTTCCATCAATCGCGGGTTTTCATCGAAAGCCTGGGTAAGACCATTGCGGTGTCGGAAGACTTTCCCGCCTTCATCGTCAATCGCATTCTACTGCCGATGATCAACGAGGCCGTCTATACGCTCTATGAGGGCGTGGGCACGGTTGAGTCGATCGACAAGGCCATGCGGCTTGGTGCCAACCACCCGATGGGTCCGCTCGAACTTGCCGACTTCATCGGGCTCGACACCTGCCTGTCCGTGATGCAGGTCCTCTATGAGGGCCTGGCAGATTCCAAGTACCGTCCCTGCCCCCTGTTGGTGAAATACGTCGAGGCCGGTTGGCTCGGCCGCAAGACCCAACGCGGCTTTTACGACTACCGCGGGGAAAAGCCTGTACCGACGCGCTAAGCGGCCGCGCGCCTGCTGGTGGCTCCACCGATTGTTGCTTGAGGCCGGGCCGGGCCAGCGCGGCGCACGGCGGCGGCGCGCGCCCCCTTGTTTTTGTGGTGTGATTTTAGGCAGACATCGCCCCGGCGCCGGCGGGCCAGCGCTTGGCGCCTCGCCCCTGCCCCGCCGCCTGCCGTCATTGTTGCCTGCCCACCGCGCTCGACTGGCGTGCCCCGCCGCGCCGGCATCGCCTGTCGGCTTGGGCGCGGGAGGCAAGGCGGGGCGCCTATGCCGCGGCGGTACGATCCGGGAACGGTTGGCGCCAGGCCGGCAGTTCGGCGAGGCGGTCGTGCCAGCGCTCGATGGCGGGGAAGCCGGCAATGGGGATCTTGGCCTCTTGCGCATAGGGCAGCGTGACGGCGACGGCGAAGTCGGCGAGGCTTAGGCGTTCGCCCAGAAGATAGGAGCGATCGCGCAGGTGGTCATCGAGAACCCGGGCGAACGCCTTGAAAAAGCCGGTCGCCTCCTCGACCGCCTTGGCGTCCGGCGCCTGGCCCAGGAAGCGCGGCTTGATCAAGTGCTGGAAGTAAAGGTTGCCGGCATGCCGCGTGAAATGCTCGCTATTCCAACTCAGCCAGCGCAAAACGTCGATCTGGCCGGCGGTGTCGCTGGGCCAGAGCTCTGAGCCTGCGGCCTTGGCGAGATAGCACATGATTGCGTTGGCCTCCCACAGCTTTGCGCCGCCATCGCTGAGCGCGGGGACCTTGCCATTGGGATTGATGGCGAGAAACTGCGGCGACTTCTGCTCGCCCTTACTGAGATCGACGCGCTTGAACTCGACGGGCGAGTTCAGGTAGCGCGCGACGGCACAGGCTTTGCGCGGGTTGAGCGTCTCGAAATAGTAAAGCTGCATGGGTTATCCTTTCCTTGCAATTTACGCGACTGGCGTGATCCAGCCGATGCCGGCGCCGCCCGGTTCCATCAGCATGGCGATGCGGCCGACGTTGGGGACATCGAATAGGGGCAGCATCAGCGTGGCGCCAGCCTCAATCGCCTTGGCCACGCGCGCATCCACATCGTCGACGGCCAGGAACGAGATCCAACTCTCCGGCACCGCATCGAACCTGGGCGAGGCCAAGGAAAAGAGGCCCGCGACCGGCTTGCCGTCCGACAGGGCGAGCCAATAGGTGTCGCCATCGGGCGTGGAAGTGGCCTCGAAGGTCCAGCCGATGGTTTGCCCATAAAAGCGTTTGGCGCGCTCGGCGTCCCGCGTTCTCAACTCATTCCAATGGAAGTGGCCGTGCGGCGTGGTCGGCCGCGCCTGCTTGCGTCGGGCGTTGCGCGACTTGGCGGCTGTTGCTGGCATGCTGGCCTCCGTTCTCGGTGAGGAAAGTTGCTCGGGTCGAAAATGTAGCGATCGAATTTAAGAGCTTGCCTGGTTAGCTGCGTTCGTGACCGTCCCCCTTCGGGTCGAAGAATGGCAAAACGACCGCGAACGCTGCCGACCGGTCCGACACGGGCCCGATGGCGCGCCGTCCAGGCGATCGATAGCGGGCCGCCGCGTTGGCTCGGCGGCTGCCGCAAGGCCAGGGGCCGAGGCGGTCGATGCAACGGTAAACCATTTGGTTAAGTATTGGGTCTCCGGACCAAATGTCAAGGGCGCGCGCCCTGCAATCCGACTGGTGCGGGTAGGGGCGATGGAGGTAGGCTGCCGTGCGAGGCGGCAGCAAACCAAGGAGAAACGAGACATGGCTCACGGCAAGGTTGCGCTGGTGACGGGCGGGGGCAGCGGCATCGGCCGTTCCGCGGCGTTGGCGCTGCAGGGCGACGGCTGGAACGTGGTCGTGACCGGTCGGCGCCGCGGCGAGCTCGACAAGACCGTGGAGATGGCCAAGCCGGGCGGCGGCAAAATCCTGGCGGTGGTGGCCGATGTCGGCAAACCCGACGAGGTCAAGCGCCTGTTCGAGGAGACCAAGAAAGCCTTTGGCGGCCGGCTCGACTTTCTGTTCAACAACGCCGGCATGGGTGCGCCGCCGGTGCCGATGGAGGAGCTCACCTTTGAGCAGTGGAAGGCCGTGGTCGACGTGAACCTGACCGGTTCATTCTTGTGCGCGCAGGAAGCCATCAAGATCATGAAGGCGCAGACGCCCAAGGGCGGCCGCATTGTCAACAACGGCTCGATCTCCGCGCATACGCCGCGACCAAACTCGGTTGCCTATACCTCGACCAAGCACGCCATCACGGGCCTGACGAAATGCATTGCGCTCGATGGGCGCAAGCACGACATCGCCTGCGGACAGCTCGACATTGGCAATGCCGACACCGCCATGGGTGGCCGCATGAAGGCCGGCGTGCCGCAGGCGAACGGTACCATTGCCCCGGAGGCGGTGATGGACGTTGAGCATTGCGGCTCGGCCATCCGCTACATGGCGAGCCTGCCGCTCGATGCCAACGTCCTATTCATGCAGATCAAGGCAACCAAGATGCCGTTTGAGGGGCGCGGCTAGCGCGCTTCCTCCTTGCCCCCTGGGCGCGTGCCAGACGTTGCCGCGCGCCCTGCCGGCCTGCCACGCGTTTTTGCGCGCTTCGGCATGCCGGTAGCAGGGCCCGGGTGAGGGCGCGACAGCCTGGCGGCCACTGGGTACGCCATTCCTATAGTTGGTGATGGTCAGGTGACTGATCAAACCCTTGCTGGGAATGTGAGGTAGCTAGGCGGCTAGGTTTGCTCTTTGCTCTGCCTCGAACTCCTTTCTGCGCTGCTCTTTATCTAGCCTGGTGTGGCAGTGCCAAACCGCATAGCAAATTAGGCCGGTCAGGGAAAACCGAGCCACCATGAACAGATACGCCAACCACCATGCGATGAATGGACGACCGCCCAACCATAGCTCGTTAGTTCGCACGATACTCAGGCCTTCGTAAAATAGCAGCACGACGATCGTCCATGCGATGACCCTTTTACTGGCAACCGCGGCGACACCCAGCGCCAAACAAGCAAAGCCGAGCACGCCCAGGAGCTCAGCGAAAACTAAGTCCTGCTGTACCGGCGTAAATTGATCTTTCCCCGGCGCATTGTTAGGCAGCATTTGGTAGAACAATAGCCACAATGCGCCCACCTGCGCCCACTTCTGGTAGAAATTGGACCAGTGATCTGGTCCTGCTTCGCGCGCAAGTGCGCAGCCTGTGAAGACCAATAGAAAAGAGGCCATGTCGATTGCGCGGTCGCTCAAAAGGATGAGCTCGGGTGCCGGATCAGTCTGCGGAAACTTCAGCCGCGCCCAGATCGCGAGCGACACTAGCACCCATGCCCCGGAGAACAGTGCCAATACCGCCGATAGTCTCGGCTGGCTGGCACACAGCTTCGCAACCATGAACGAAATTACAAAGCAGGCTATCGCCGACCACCAGCCGAGGCCATAGCTGACGAGCGGATCAAATACACTTGCCCATGGCATTTGCCCCATTGGTCCCCTCCCAAAGAGCCGATTACAGCTCACGCCCCAGCTAGAGTTTGGCAATTTTGCCTAACCCGCATCGCGCCGTCGAGCCGGCCCCCGATGCGGCGGGGGCGTGACACGTCGCCCTACCTCAGCACGACATTTTTACGGCCGCCGAAACGATGAATGAGGGCTTTGGGGCAAACTGCCCAAACTACCTCTGTCAGACTGTATGTTGCAGGAGCAGCGCGCATTTTCAGCAAACGTCGAACGTCCGGAGTGTGATGGTCGAGCTGCACTAGCAGGCATAACTTCGCGGCGTGCCGCTGGGACGGGGCGCGGGCTCCCGTTTGGCGCGCATCCCTTGCAAACCTCGATCACGGTGACATCGTCCGCGTCCGCCCTACGGTTCGTCGATGGTGAACTCCACGCCTGTCTTAGCGATCACGCGAGCTCCGGGCACGCGCGCCCCGCGCTTCAAGACTACGACGTCGCGGCGGTCTTCGCCGGCGACCGATAGCAGCGCGCTAGCGAGGCCGTACCGCGCATGCCGCGGCGCTCGCTTGGTCCCGCCGACGCGAGGCCCTAGGCGCCCTCACTTCGATCGCTTCCATACCACATCATCAACGGTCCCTATTTGGGAGGCGGGGTTGGTATATTTCAGTTCATCCGCCGTAAGCGACGTTATGATCCGCTTCTGCGAACCGCCAGTCAAATTCGGAGACGACGCCGCCTCGATGTTCGTAACGAGCGTCTTCGTCGCCTCATCGATCGACCAGGTCCCAAAGTTGGCCGTCAATCCTTGGATAGCAATCTTGCTTTCTTCCGGAGTGACATCGTTCATGTTGTTTGCAGCAAACTTCGGGACGTCGGACCGGAAAATCATGAAGGAGTATCGACCATCGGCTTCAAAGATGGCGCGCCCCTTCGGGTTCAGACCCCACCGGTCGGATTTGATTCCTGCTTTGGTCATTTGAGATGCTGACACCAGCGTCCAACTGCCGACGAGCTGATCCTTCAGAGACTTCTGTTGAGAAAAAACGGCCCCGGATAGCAGTGCCAACCCCAAGGCAGTGACTCCGGACAGACCAATTATGTTGAGCCCCTTCATATACGCCTCCCGGCCTTAAGAGATCAGTTTTTTGGAATGTGACTTCAGCCTAGCGTGCGGGGGCGCCCGCAAGGGTAGGGCCCAAAGTCAGTATCGACACTAATACTAAACTGGCCGTATGCGGTGGTCGCTACCCCAGCTTGACGGTTCGGAATGCTGTGCTTTTCGCAGTAAACCTCGAATTTCCTCGCTCTTCAGACTTGTGTTTGACGCGACCACCACACACCGCGAGCAAAAAGCTCCGATGTCCCGGAGATGATGGTTGAGGGCGAGCAAAAAAAGCTTGCTTTGGTGCGTATACGGTCAGCGACGCCGCAAAGAGATTGGCGCCAAAATTGCAGGAAGTACCAACCCTAACTTGGTTGGCCGCTCTGATCAGAAGCGCCTCATCACTTTCCTCAGCGCTGATGAATTGCTGATGAATTGAGCTTCATCAACCCGCTGCCTCAGCAAGTGGAAAGCGCCAATTGGTTTGGCGGCGAGCAAAGTAGGGGTCCGTCGCCAGAAGCTGCCGTTACTGGGAGTTTTCTGCATATCGCGCGCCACCCCTCAAGTGCGCAGGCGGCGGCGCAGCCGAGCCGCCAGGTCCGCCAGGCGCGTCAGCAGGATCTGGCGCAGGATGGCAAGCCCGGCGATGGGACGTGCCGGCGTGGCGGCGTCGGGGTCGGTCAAGCGCCGATCCAGGTTTTGCGCGAACATTTCGCCGAGGCGGCGCGCCAGATCGCGGGCAATGGCGCCGCGGCCGATCTGCGCCAACGGGCCCGTTAGCGCATAGGTCAAATCGAGGTTTACCGTGGTTGCGCGCATCGTCGCGGCGGGGGCGATCCAGCAGGCGAGGCTGCCCGTCACGTTGGAGCCACCCTTGCGATCGACGCCGCGGCCCTCGACGCTGAGGCGCTGCTCGGCCGCACTGAGCCTGAGGCGGCCCTCGCCGGCAAAGCGCGCCGTGATGGGACCAAGCTTGATCTCGAGATGGCCGGCGGCGCGCTCGCCCTCGGGGGGGCCGTCGAGCGTGAGGCCGGGCAGACAGCGCGCCACGCCCTCAATGTCGCTGAGCAGGGCCCAAACCGCCGCTTGCGGGTGCTCGAGCACGAACTGCTGGCTCACCCGGGTGCCCTCCTCACGCTCCTCGAGGCGATGCGCTGTGAGGGTGACGGCGCGGGCAGGGGCGCGGCGATCTGCCCCGGACGCGGCGGCCGCCGTGGCTCCCGCTGGTGCGGCCGGCCTTGCCAGCCTTTGGGCCGCCGTTGGCGTTGTGGCGGACGCGGGCGCAAGCGCGCGCGGTCCGGGCGCCGGTCCGAGCCAGGCTTTCGCCGCCGGCGGCTGCGCGCTCGCCGGGGGGCGCGCGGCCATTACTGCGGCAATGGCATCGATAATCCCCATGTAGCCCGTGCAGCGGCACAGATTGCCGCTCATTTCGCGGCGGATCTGGTCGCGGCGGAGGCCGCCTTTGCGGCGAATGAGATCGCGCGCGGCAATCAGCATGCCGGGCGTGCAGTAGCCGCACTGCAGCGCGTGGTGCTGTCGGAAGGCGTCCCTTAGCGCCACCATGGCGGCGTCATCCGCGAAGCCCTCGATGGTCCGCACGGCGGCGCCGTCACAGGCCACGGCGTAAGTGATGCAGGCGCGCGCGATCTCCCCGTCGATTTCCACGGTACAGGCGCCGCAAATGCCATGCTCGCAGCCGATGTGCGTGCCGGTCAGTAGCAAACTCTCGCGCAAAAAGTCGGCAAGGTGGGTACGCGGCGTCACCTCGGCGCTGATCGGCTTGCCGTTGACGGTGAGCGTGATCAGGGTCATCGGGCGGCCATCGCGGTTGCGGCGCGCTTGAGGACGACGGCGCGCAGCCGCGTCTCGTAGGCATCGCCGGCAAAACCGGCCTGGCGCAGTTGGCTCTCGAGGCCAGCAATCTCGGGCACGGCCGCCGGCGTCTCGAAGGGCGCGTCCAGGAGGAGAGGTGCACCCGCGGGCGTGCTGACGGCAAGCCGGTGCAGGCCGCGCTCGGGGTCGTAGGCCGCCGCGCCGATGGCGTCGGCGAACTCCCCGACCTTGCGGCAAATCTTGTGATAGCCGAAGCGGGCGGCCGGCGAGAACTTGGCAAGCCGCACGCCGGTGATGAGTTCGTTGGCTTTGAGCATCGTCTGCATGGCGCCCGCCACGAAGCCGCCGAGCGCGACGCGGCGCCGGCCGTCGGGCCCCGCCAGGTTCAGTTCGGCGTCGAGTGCGCTGAGCGCGACGAGCCAGTCCGCCGCCGGGTCGGCGTGGGCTAGGCTACCGCCGATGGTGCCGCGCGTGCGCACCGCGCGATAGCCGATGCCGGCGGCGACCTCAGATAAAAAGCCGGCCGTGGGGTCGCGGACGCGGCCATCTTCGATGGCGGCGTGCGTGATGATGGCACCGAACGTGACGCCGTCCGCATCCTCGGCGACCTCGGCCAGCTCGGCGATGCGCGCAATGTCGATGAGAAGGGACGGCTGCGCCAGCCGCAGATTGAGCATCGGTCCCAGCGTCTGACCGCCCGCCAGCACCTTGGCCTCGGGGGTCTCGGCGATGAGCGCCAGTGCCTCGGGCAGGGTGGTTGGCCGCAGGTAGTCGAAGCGGGCGGCTTTCATGGCGCCTTCCTCAAGCCCGTGCGCTCAGCATCGGCCACGGCCTCGGCGATGCGCCGCGGTGTAACGGGCGAGATCAACAGTTCGGCGCCGAGCGGGGCCAGCGCATCATTGATGGCGTTGGTGATGGCCGCGGGCGGCGCGATGGCGCCGCCTTCACCCAGACCTTTCTGGCCAAAGCGCGTGTAGGGGGAGGCGGTTGCCATGTGCAGGATACGGATTTCCGGGACTTCGGCCGGCCCCGGCAACAGATAGTCGGAGAGCGTCGAGGCGAGCGGCTGGCCTTGCGCATCGTAGGCCATTTCTTCATAGAGCGCCGTGCCGATGCCCTGCGCCGTGCCGCCGCAGATCTGGCCATCGACGATCATCGGATTGACGAGTACCCCGCCGTCTTCGACCACCACATAGTCGAGGATCTCGACCTCGCCCGTGCCGACATCGACCGCCACCAGCGCGGCGTGGGCGGCATAGCTGAAGGTGCCGGTATCGCGCTTGGCCTTGTAGCCGGCCGTCACCTCCAGGCCACCCGGATCGACGTCGCCGGGCAAATCTTGCGGTCGGCGATAGTAGGTGCGGGCCACATCCTCGACGCCGATGCGCCCCGCCGGGCCGGTGACGAAGCCCTGGCTAAGGGACACGTCGCTCACCTTGGCCTGCAGCAGCGCGGCGCCGATTTTGATGAGGCGCTGGGCGAGCTGATCGCAGGCGGCGGCAACGGCGCCGCCCGACATGATCATTGAGCGTGAGCCCCAGGTGCCGGTGGAATAGGGCGTGGCGGCGGTGTCACCGTGCACAAGGCGAATGCGATCGTGCGGCACGCCGAGGATGGAGTGGGCGACCTGGGACAGCGTCGTCTCGAGCCCTTGACCATGGCTGTGGGCGCCGATGCGAAGCTCCAGCGCCCCGTCGGGCGTGAAGCGGGCGAAACATTGCTCGTAGCCCGGCACGAAGGGGATGCCCCAGGCGGCATAGACGCTAGTGCCGTGGCCGGCTTGTTCCGAGTACATGGCAAAGCCGACGCCGAGCCGGCGGCCGTCGCTTTCGCCACGGCTTTGCCGCTGGCGCACCGCCTTGAGATCGATCGCCGTCATGGCGCGGCGCAAGGCCTCGGGGTAGTCGCCCGAATCGAAATGGCGCTTGCTAATATTGTCGAACGGCATCTGCTCGGGCCGCACCAGACTATTGAGCCGTAAGCTGGTGGGTTCGATGCCGAGCGCGCGGGCCAGTGCGTCGAGCGTCACCTCCAGGGCGAAGCACACCCCCGTGCGCGCCACGCCGCGATAGGGCAGGATCGGCGGCTTGTTGGTGGCAACCGAAAAGGTTCGGCAGCGGTAGTGCGGGAAATCATATAACCCCGGCAAGATCGAGCCGATCTGGCCGGCCTCGAGGCAGGCCGAAAACGGATAGGCGGAGTAGGCGCCGGCGTCGACGCTGGCCTCGCAATCGAGCGCCAGCAGGCGGCCGTCGCGGTCGGCGTAGGCGGTGATGAGGTAGTGGTGTTCGCGGCAGTTGGCGTTGGCGGCCAACCCCTCGCGGCGGTCCTCGACCCAGCGCAAGGGCAGGCCAAGCCGGCGCGTGGCCCAGGCCAGCGCCACCTCTTCGGGCAAAAGTATCCCCTTGTAGCCGAAGCCGCCGCCGACATCGGGGGCGACCACCCGGATTTGGCCCTCGTCGATGCCAAGACACTCCGCCAGGCCGGAGCGCACAATATGCGGCTGTTGGGTGGAGCTCATCACCTCGAGCTGATCGAGGCGCCAATTCCAATGCGCGAGCACGGCGCGGCCTTCCAGCGGGCTCATGGCCTGTCGCGAGGTCCTCAGTTCGCGCGTCACCGACTGGGTGGCCTTTTTGAGCACGGCTTCGAAGTCCACCTCCGTCAGCGTGCTGAGAAAAACATTGTCGCCCCAGGCCTCGTGCAGCAGCGCGCTGTCGGCCTTGCGCGCCGCCAGCATGTCGGTGACGGCGGGCAACGGTTCGAGCTCGAGCTCGATTTCGCCGGCCATATCCTCGGCTTCGGCGCGCGTGCCCGCCACGCACATGGCGACGAGCTCGCCGACGTAGCGCACCTTGCCGCGCGCCAGCACGGGCTGCACGGAAGACTTGAACCCCGGCAGTGCGGTGTCGGCGCGGATCGGGGCAACGTCGGCGAGGTCCTCGGCGATAAAGACACGGGCCTTGAGCTCTCTTGGCACGCGCACGCCCTTGATGCTGGCGTGCGCCAGCGGGCTGCGCAGGAAGGCCACCTCCTGCATGCCGGGGAGCTTAAGGTCGCCGACATATTGTCCACGACCCATAAGGAAGCGGTCGTCCTCCTTGCGGAGGAGGCGGGCGCCGATGCCTTGATTTGTGCCAGGGCTCATGCGGGGTCTCCTGCCAGCGCATCGATCATGCCGCTGACGAGATTGGCGCCCTGCAGTTGGGCCTCGTCGATGCGGGCGGCGCGGGGAGCGGGGATCAGGCGCTGTGCCAGCTCGGCGATCAGGGCGGCTTGCTGGCGCCGCGCGGCTTCCGCCTCCTCGATGCTGACGCGGCGAAAACGCACGGTGGCGCCCGGGGTCAGCCGGCCGAGCGCGGGTAAATCGGCCGAGATCACGGTGGCGATCTTCGGGTAGCCGCCGGTCGTCTGCCGATCGGCCAGCAGCACGATCGGCAGCCCGTTGCCGGGGACCTGTACGGTGCCCGGCGCGATGCCGTCCGAGACGATGTTGTAACCCTTGCTGTGCTCGAGCCGCGGGCCGGCAAGGCGCATGCCCATGCGATCGCTGGCCGGCGTGACGGTAAAGCTCGCTTGCGTGAGGAGGCCGAGGGCTGCGGGCGTGAAGTAGTCGTCCTGCGGACCTAAAATGATGCGGAAGCTCGCGGGTGGGGTGAGGTCGAGGCCGGTAAGGCGCACCTCCTCGGCCTCGCTCGCCCGGGCGCGGCACAAGGGCAGGCGGTCGCCCACCTGCAAGGGGCGCCCGTGGAAGCCGCCGATACCCGCCCGCACCAAGGTGGAGCGGCTGCCGAGCACGGCCGGCACGTCGAAGCCGCCCTCGGCGGCGAGATAAAGCACGCCGGCAACGGCGCCGATGCGGATCCGATCGCCGCGCGCGAGGCGGGCGCTCTCGCCCATCTCCAAGCGGCGGGGTCGGCCGCCCTCGGCGGCGGCCATCAGCTCGATCGGCGCGGCGGCACCGGCGCCGGCGATGCGCACGCTATCGGCCTCGACCACGAGGTACGGCCCTTGATAGGCGATCTCGAGCGCCGCGGTCGCGGCGGGGTTGCCGACCAGCAGGTTGGCGGCGGTAAGGCTGATGGGATCGAGCGCACCCGAGACGGGAATGCCCAGATGCTGATAGCCGACCCGGCCCAGGTCCTGCAGGGTTGTCAGCAAGCCGGGGGCAAGGCAAGCAAGCGCCGCACTCATGCGTCTTGCGACTGCGGCGTCATGCGCAACTCCCCAGCTCGGGCTTTCCCGGCGAGCTCGTCGTATTCGGCGCGTGAGATCGGCGCGAAGTTCACCCGATCGCCGGCGCTCACCAGCGCTGACGGCTCCCGCCGCAAATCCCACAGGGCCACCGGCGTGCGGGCGAGGATGTTCCAGCCCCCCGGGCTTTCGATGCTGTAGATCACGCTCATGCTCATGGCGATGGCGATCGATCCAGCCTCGACCTTGAGGCGCGGATTTTCCCGCCGCGGCAGCTCGAGGGCGGCCGGTAGGCCACCGAGGTAGGCAAAGCCGGGCAGGAAGCCCACCATGTAGACCCGGAAGGGCGCGGCTGAGTGTTGCGCCACCACTTCGGCCTCGCTGAGCCCCGTGCGCTCGGCAACCTCGGCCAGATCGAGGCCGAGTGTGCGATCGTAGCAGGCCGGCAGCCGCCAGTGCCGTCCGGCGCTAACGCTGCCGGCGAGCCCCGACAACAACGGTTGGAGGCGCCCCTTCAATTGCGCGTTGCTGATCGTCAGGGGATCGTAGTGGACCATGAGCGAGCGGAAGGTCGGCACGGTCTCGACCACGCCGGCGATCGCCGCCGCCTCGACGCGGCGCGCCAGGGCAAGCACGCGGGCGCTCAAGCGCTCCTCGACCCGGTCACCGAACTCCACCACCAGCGCGGTGTCGCCGGCGGCGAGAAATTTTGCGCCTTGCGGGAGGTGATCGGCGGCGGTCAATGCGGCACCTGAGCCCGGCTCTCGGGTTCGTTCACATTGTACGGTCTGGCTATAGATAGTACGATGCGGCGATCGGCGGCTACCGCCATTTTTCTAGGAACGCAGGGAAGGACACCATGGCGCGGATGGTCAATGTCAATGCGGATATCGCCGAGGGCTGGGGCGCCTATGATATCGGCAACGACGCCGAGCTGATGCAGGTCATCAAGTCCGCCAGCGTGGCCTGCGGCTTCCACGCGGGCGATCCCAACACCATGCACCGCCTATGCCTGCTGGCCAAAGAGCATGGCGTGAGCGTCGGGGTGCATCCGGGCTTCAACGACCTGTGGGGTTTCGGACGCCGCCGCATCCAGATGAGCGCCGGCGACTTGGAGTACATGATTGCCTATCAGATCGGGGCGCTGCAGGCGATGGCGGCCTACGCCGGCTTGAAGGTGACGCATCTCAAAGCCCACGGCGCGCTCAACAACATGGCGGCGGAGGACGCTAGTTACGCCGAGGCCATCGGTCGCGCGATCAAGGTGGTCGATCGCGATATCATCTACGTCGTGCTCTACGGCTCGGCGATGGAAAAGGCGGCGCGCAAGCTCTCCTTGCGGCTGGCGCTGGAAGGCTTTCCCGATCGGCGCTATCAGGAGGATGGCAACCTTGCCGCGCGTTCCATACCGGGCACGGTCCTCAAGGATCCGAAGGCCGCCGGCGAGGCCGCCTTGCGGATGGTGCGCGACGGCGAGATCGTGGCGCTCAGCGGCAAGCGCATTAAGGTCAAGGTCGACACGCTGTGCGTGCACGGCGATGAGGCCACCGGCGTGGCGGTGGCGCGCGGCATCCGCGCCAGCCTCGAGGAGGCCGGCATCGCCGTGGTGCCCTTGCCCGACATGCACCTTTGAGGCGGAGATAGCGCCGGTGGCCGCCACGCAAGGACGATCGACAATGGCCGGCGACAAGCCCGCCATCGCCATCATTGGCGGCACCGGCCCGCTCGGCTCTGGGCTGGCGCGGCGGCTCTACGCCGCCGGCTTCGGCGTGGTGATCGGCTCGCGCACGGCCGCCAAGGCCGAGGCCGTCGCCGCCGATCTTGCTGCCGGCAATGCTGCCACCGCCACGGCGCGGTTGACCGGGGCTGACAATGCGGCGGCCGCCGCTGCGGGGGAGGTGGTGTTCCTCACCGTGCCGTGGTCGAGCCATGCCGCCATCCTTGCCGACATCCAACCGCACCTTGCCGGCAAGCTCCTCGTCGATACCACGGTGCCGCTGGTGCCGCCCAGGGTGGCGCGCGTGCAGCTGCCGAAGGAGCAGTCTGCGGCACTGGCCGCCAAGCAGCGCCTTGGCGCCGAGGCGCGGGTGGTATCGGCCTTCCACAACCTGGCCGCCCACAAGCTCGCCGGCAGCGACAGCATCGATTGCGACGTGTTGGTGTTCGGCGATGATCCCAAGGATCGCGAGATCGTGGTCGGGCTCGCCAAGGCCATGGGGCTTGATGCCGTGCACGCGGGACCGCTTGCCAACTCGGTGGCGGCCGAGGCCTTAACTTCGGTGCTGATCGGCATCAACCGCAACTATAAGGTCGACGGTGCCGGCATCCGTATCACCGGTATCCGACGAGACGTGTAAGGGAACGTGGCGCGCGCGCTATGGGGGGCCGTTTGAGACGCCAACGGCACTCAAGCGCGCTCGGCGGCGATGCGACGGATCTGAGAGAAAGATTGAGCCAAACGGCATGCGACCCGGCACGGTTCAGCTCACCGTCACCGCCTTGGCTGGCATCCCCGAGGTGGCGCCGGGCGCCGATTTGGCCGGCTTTTTGATCGCCGCGCTTGAAGACAACGCGCTTGTGCCCGGCAGCCAGGACATCCTGGTCGTGACCCAGAAAATCGTCTCCAAGGCGGAGGGGCGCTACCTCGACCTGGGCGCCGTCGCACCGTCGGAGCGGGCGCGCGATTTGGCCAGGCTTACCGGCAAGGACGTGCGTCTCATCGAGGCGGTGCTAAGCCAATCCGACGAGGTGCTGCGCGCCAAACACAACGTCTTGATCGTGGCCACCCGCGCCGGCCTTGTCATCGCCAACGCCGGCATTGACCAGTCCAACCTGACAGTTCAGGACCGCGGCATGCGCGTGCTGCTCTTGCCGGAGGATGCCGATCGTAGCGCTACCGCACTCAAGGCGCGGCTCGATCAGCACTTTGACTGCGATGTCGGGCTCATTATTTCCGATAGCGCTGGCCGCGCCTGGCGGCTCGGCACCGTGGGCATTGCCATCGGCGCCGCCGGCGTTCCCTCGCTGTGGGACCGACGCGGCGAGCCGGACATGGCCGGGCGTCCGCTGGAAGTGACCGAGGTGGGCTTTGCCGACGCGGTGGCCGCCATGGCGGTGCTGGCGATGGGGGAGGCGGCCGAGGCACGGCCCGCGGCGCTGGTGCGCGGGCTTGCCTGGTCGGCGTCCGCGCGCCCTGCCTCGGCGCTGGTGCGTCCCAAAAGCCAAGACATGTTCCGATGAGCGCGGCCTCGCCCCACTATGTGGCGCTGTCGGGCGGCGTCGGCGGCGCCAAGCTGTCGCTGGGGCTGGCCAGCCTGCTCGCGGACCGGCTGAGCCTGATCGTCAACACGGGCGACGACTTCGAGCACCTGGGCCTTTATGTGTCGCCGGACCTGGACACGGCGCTCTACACCCTGGCGGGTGTTGTCAATCCGGCGACCGGTTGGGGTCTGAGCGGCGAGACCTGGACATTCATGACCGCGCTCGCAAAGCTCGGCGGACCGGGTTGGTTCAAGTTGGGCGACGGCGATCTCGCCACGCACGTGCTGCGCACCGACCGCCTCAAGGACGGGGCGACGCTGACGGCCGTGTGCGCGGAGCTGGCGCGGCATTTTTCGATTGCGGCCCGCATCCTGCCCATGTGCGATGAGCCCTTGCGCACGCTGGTGGAAACCGAGGTCGGCACGCTGGCCTTTCAGGACTACTTTGTGCGCGAGCAATGCCGGCCACGCTTGCGCCAAATTCGCTTCGTCGGCGTCCCGCAGGCCAAGCCGACGGCGCAAGTGCTGGCGGCGCTGGCCAACCCACTGCTGGCCGGCATTATTATCTGCCCGTCAAACCCCTATCTCAGCGTCGACCCAATCCTGGCGGTGCCGGGGCTGCGGGCGGCGCTGAAGCGCGCCGGCGCGCCCATCGTTGCCGTGTCCCCCCTGATCGCCGGCCAGGCCGTCAAGGGACCAACGGCAAAGATCATGGCGGAGCTGGGCGTGGCAGCGGACAGCCGCAGCGTTGCCCGCTATTATGCCGGGCTGGTCGATGGCTTCATCATCGACGCGGCCGATGCGGGCCTTGCCGCGGACATAGCCGTGCCCGTCAAGGTGACGAAGACGCTGATGGCAACGCTCGACGACAAGATTGCACTTGCCCGCACCTGCCTTGCCTTCTGTGGCGAGCTCGGCGCGGCCGGCGCCGAGGCCGGGCCAGTGCTCACGCAAAGGTGAGCGACGATGCCGGCTGAGACCTGGGCGATCATACCTGTCAAGAGGCTGGAGCGCGCCAAGCAGCGCCTGGCGCCCGTGCTGCCGCCGCCGGCGCGCCGGGAGCTGGTGCTTGCCATGCTGCAAAGCGTGCTCGCCGCCGTGCTTGCGACGGACGGGTTGACGCGCTTCCTGGTGGTGACGCCCGATGCGAACGTGGCGGCGCTAGCGGCCTCCAAGGGCGGCGAAGTGGTCCGCGAGGACCGGGCGCGCGGGTTGAACGCGGCCGTGCGCCAGGGTCTGGCGCGGGCTGCCGCTGCCGGCGCCGCCCGCGCCCTGGTGCTGCCGGCCGACGTTCCCCTGGTGACGCCGGACGAACTTGACGGCCTGATCGGCAGTGGCGCCAGCGAGGGGGGCGCACGCGTCGTCCTGGTGCCGGCCGCGGACGGGGATGGGACCAATGCGATGCTGTTGGCGCCCCCGGCTGCGCTCGAGCCAGCTTTCGGCCCCGGCAGCTATGTGCGCCACCTGTCCCACGCCCTGGCGCGGCGCCTGGATGTCGGGGTGCTGCATTTGCCGGGGCTGGCCGGGGATATCGACCGCCCCGCCGACCTCGCCCGTCTCATCTCACCTGCCCCGCAGCTTGCGCCCTTCCAGTTCCTTGTCCAGCATGTCATGAAGGCCGCCGGCGATGGTGTAGCGGGATGAGGCCGCCCATGACGCGTGCAGCGATCGGGAGCACACTCGGGAGCGGACTTGGGAGCGCACTCGGGGGCGCACTTGGGACTGCACTAGCGCGCGCACTGGCCGCGGCCGAAGCCGGAAGCCGGCTCGGCCCGGCTGAGGCCTTCAGCCTTGCGGACTGCGATGAGGTGGCCCGCCTCGGCGCCGTGGCGGCGGCGCTGACCGTGGCCGGGCATGGCGACCGGGTTTCGTTTTCCAAGAAAGTCTTTATTCCGCTGACGCAACTCTGTCGCGATGTGTGCCACTACTGCACGTTTGCCGAGACGCCACGCCGGCGAGGGGGCGCCTACCTCTCCCCGGAGGCGGTGCTGGCGATCGCTGAAGCGGGACGGGCGGCGGGCTGCAAGGAGGCGCTGTTTACACTGGGCGATAAGCCCGAGGCGCGCTACGCCGCGGCGCGACGGGCGCTGGCCGAGCTTAATGCCGCCTCGACGCTCGACTATCTTGCGACCTCGGCCGAGCGCGTGCTGACCACGACCGGCCTCCTGCCCCATCTCAATCCGGGGCTGCTGGATGAAGCCTGGCTCAAACGTCTGCGCAAGGTCTCCCTTTCACAGGGCATCATGTTGGAGACGGCATCGGTGCGACTGTCCGCCCCGGGCGGGCCGCACTACGGTTCTCCCGACAAGCATCCGGCCCGGCGGTTGGCGACGCTGGAGGCGGCTGGGCGGGCGCGGGTGCCGTTCACGACCGGCATTCTGATCGGCATCGGCGAGACCCGCCGAGAGCGCATCGAGGCGCTGCTCGCCATCCGCGAGCTCCACGAGCGCTACGGCCACATCCAGGAGATCATTATTCAGAACTTCCGGGCCAAGCCCGGCACGCGCATGGCGCACGCCGCCGAGCCCTCGCTCGACGAACACCTGTGGACGATCGCGGTGGCGCGGCTGATCTTCGGTTGCCGCATGAATATCCAGGCGCCGCCCAATCTGAGACCCGAGGCCCTGGCGGCGTTGATCGGCGCCGGCATCAACGATTGGGGCGGTGTGTCGCCCGTCACGCCCGATCACGTCAACCCGGAAGCACCCTGGCCACACCTCGATGCGCTGCGGCAGGCGACCGAGCGGGCCGGCCGCAGCTTGGTCGAACGGCTGGCGGCCTACCCGGAATTCCTGCTGGCGCCCGCCGCGTCCCAAGACGGGCAAGCGCCGGCGGCCGGCGCCGCCGCTACTCCCGCCAGGATCGGTCGATCGGCGCCCTATCTCGTCACCGACTGGCTGGCCGCGCCGCTCAAGGGGCCGACGCTGCGCCTGATGGATGGGGAGGGGTATGCGCGCGAGGACGGCTGGGTCGCCGGTGGACTCGAGGCGCTGCCGTCGCCGCCGTCGCTGCGGGGCGCCAAACCGAGCCGCCGGCTCGAAGCCCTGCTGCAGCGAGCGCTGGCCGGCGAGGCGCTCGGCGAGACCGACGTCGTGGCGCTGTTTGCCGCCCGCGGGCCCGATCTTGCCGCCGTCGTTGCCGCCGCCGATTTACTGCGCGCGCGCACGGTTGGCGACAGTGTCAGCTTCATTGTCAACCGCAACATCAACTACACCAACATCTGCACCTACGGCTGCAAGTTCTGCGCCTTCTCGAAGGGGCGACACAACCTCGGCCATCGCGACGCCCCTTACGACCTCGACGCGGCCGAGATCGGCCGGCGCAGCCGCGAGGCCTGGCAACGCGGTGCCACCGAGGTGTGCCTGCAGGGTGGCATCCGACCCGGCTATACCGGGGAGACCTACCTTGGCATTGTTGCCGCCGTGAAGGCGGCGGTGCCGGACATGCACGTGCACGCCTTCTCCCCGCTTGAGATCTGGCACGGCGCCACGAGCCTTGGCTTGCCGCTCGATACCTACCTGGCACGGCTCAAGGCGGCGGGTCTGGCCAGCCTGCCCGGCACGGCCGCCGAAATCCTCGACGATGAGGTGCGCGCCATTCTCTGCCCCGACAAGATTACGACCGAGCAATGGTTCGAGGTGATGGAGAGCGCGCATACCGTCGGCCTCAAGAGCACGGCCACCATCATGTTCGGTCACGTCGATGCCTACCGGCACTGGGCGCGGCATCTCATAAAGGTGCGGCGGCTGCAGGCCAAGACCAAGGGCTTCACCGAGTTCGTGCCGCTGGCGTTTGTGCACATGGAAGCGCCGATCTACCTCAAGGGTCAGGCGCGCAAGGGGCCAACCTGGCGCGAGGCCATTTTGATGCACGCGGTGGCGCGGCTCGTACTCAATCCCGAGATCGACAACATTCAGGCGTCCTGGGTGAAAATGGGGCCGCAGGGCGCGGTCGCCTGTCTGGCGGCGGGCTGCAATGACCTCGGCGGGGTTTTGATGAACGAATCGATTACCCGGGCCGCCGGCGCCAGGCACGGCCAGGAGATCGGTGCCGCCGAGCTCGAGGCGATGATCCGCGCCGCCGGCCGCACACCCCGCCAGCGCACCACCCTCTACCAGACGGTGCCCAATCCGGTCTGCGCCGCACAATCCCAAGGCCCTGGTTTTGGGCAATCGCCCCTGGCGGCGGCCGAGTAGCCGGCCGGCGGAGCATGTCCATGTCCCCTTTCGATTGTCCGCGTCGGGTCGAGGATGCCAAGGTCCGCGCGCGCGTTGTTGCGCTCCTAAAGGAGCGCCGGGTGCGGCTGCCGACCTTTGCCGAGCTGGCCGATCCCGCGTTCGGGGACGAGCCTGGCGTGCGAGCGCTCGCAACCGTCGGCCCGGATGCACCCGATGCTGCCAATCTTGCGCGCGTTCATTGGTTCAATGACTGGGATCGCCGGGGGCGCCGGCCGGTGCCGGCTTACCTCGAAATCCCGTCCGAGCTCAGCGGCGTTGCCGCCCGCATCGTCGTTGCCATCGGCGACCTGTTCCCGATGATCGGGGCGCACAAGGTACTCGCCGCCTATGCCTGCCTTGCTCCCCGGCTTGCCGCCGGGCGCTTCGACCCGACGCGGCAA
>DASTMQ010000355.1:0-5314 GCA_035714005.1 Hyphomicrobiaceae bacterium | reverse complement strand
AGGCGATCCCGCCATGACGCGCACACCGACCGGAGTTTGTCGTTGACTAGCTGTCGGCCCGGCATCCGGTTTGCCGTTCCGATCTGCCCGCAGGCTTTGCTGATTTGGTTAACGAAAGGTTAATTGGGCGCAATCGAACTCAATTCCCCTAGCCAACTCGGCATCTTCGGTTTACCCGCCGCGCCGGCACGAAGTGGCACCCAGGCGCGACCGACAATGATGGCGTCCCTTGCTGCCACGGTCACCAACGCCACGTCACGTCCGACGGCAACGCGCTTCCCACCCCTGACGTTGACCCTGACGCGCCGATCCTCGCCGGCAAACGGCAAAGCTGCACACATTGGGGTGCAAAACCTGGATGGCAACCGCTGGCCAAAGCGGCGCTGCATGTTTTAGAGCCGGCACCTTTCAAGGGGCGAAGTGGACCGATTCGCGGCCGCACATATCCCGAAAAGTTAACGCCGCCGGCTGCCTCGCGCTAGGGGATCCTTAGGCTACGGTCGAGTGGCGATGGCGCAAACTGCTGGTTAGCTTCGCACCCCGTTGCACAACCACGCATGAGGCACCGACGCCGGGCAAGCGTGCATTCCACAGCTGAGCAAAGGCTCGGCAATGGTCCAGCGACGGCA
This sequence comes from Hyphomicrobiaceae bacterium, assembly GCA_035714005.1. GTDB lineage: Bacteria > Pseudomonadota > Alphaproteobacteria > Rhizobiales > Hyphomicrobiaceae > AWTP1-13. Next base: position 4,685 of record DASTMQ010000355.1, on the reverse strand, counting down.
TCGGCACTTTCAGCAGTTCTTCTGCGTCGCCCCAAAGTGCGACCACAATGAGCATTACCTGCACCTCGAGCATACGCTCGGCTCCAGCATTGGCATCAGCCCGCCGCATGAGGCTATCGGCTAAGCGTTAAGGCGGATTGAACCGGTTGCGATAGGATAGGGGGCAATCCGGCAGGCTCCGTTGCGCCCCGCGGATAGCACGCGGGAGCGAACGGCGACGCGCCTCGATGCCCACGGCGGGGGCGCCAGTAGCCTTATTGCGCCTCTAGGCCCGCGCAGGAGCCGCGGAGTTGCCCTTGCGCGTGGCGGGCTATTGCGGCAGCAACCTCTGGAACTCGAGGGCGACGCCCACCGCTGCAACAAGTTGCTTCCCGCGGCCCCGGGGGGCCCGCGTGATCAGCGGAATCTTGCGTGCGATCAGACCGGTCAGTTTGCACACACGACCACCGCTACGGCGATTAGAATGGCGAGCGTCGCCAACGACATTCCCGCGAGCGCCCCAAAGCCCTTGGGCGTTTGCCAAGTCTCCATGGGGTCCCCCACGCCGAATAGCATTCGACGCTTCGCACGCGGTTTACCTCGACGCTGTCACCGAGGAGACATTGCGCTTGATTTTCGCCGTCGCGCTGGTTGAGACCTAGGACCAGCCGGCGACAGCAGCCGGCCTCGATGGGCGACCTTGCCGCTAGCGCCTTGGTTGCAACGACAAGGCGTTTCGGGACGAACAATCGAAGGCTACTGAAGATTTGCCGTGAGCGTGTTGGCTGGCACGATCAAGTGTATCGCGTCGGTGCCAGCCTGCGCTTCCAGCGGCGTCACGCCGAATGGATCGCCGTCAATTTGCACGGGCACCGGCCCGGGTGCCGAAATCTTTACGTGCGAGCATTGGAACATCGCCACATCGCCATGCGACCCGGCGCGCGCATGGAGCCGCCCGCGCAGCAAGCTTAGAAGCTGGGCCAGCAAGACGGCACGGCTTCTCGCGGTGAAGAGAACGGCCTCGAGCCCGCGCTGGTGGATGCCCGTCCGCGGCGCCAGCACAAGACGGCCAGCGTAATGGCGGGCGTTGGCAATGACGACCCAGCTTGCGTCATAGGATCGCTTGTCGATCGTGACGCTCAGGGTGTCGAGGGGCTGCAGCAGGGCGCCGAGCACGGGGCCCGTGTAGGCGGCCTTGCCGATGCGACCTTTCAGGGTGTGATTGAGACCGCCGACGACCCGCGCATCGAAGCCTGCTCCCGCCATCAGCAGAAAGGGCTCGCCGTTCGCTCGGCCATAGCTGACGGGCAGTTGCGGTCCATTCCGCAGCATATGGCAAACGAGCTTAGGCGTTGCCTTGAGCCCGATCTCCTGAGCCAGCACATTGGCGGTGCCGCAGGGGATGATTGCCAAGGGTACGTCCGTGCCACTTATTCCGGCGGCCGCAGCTCTAATCGTGCCGTCGCCGCCGGCCGCGACGACGACGTCGTAGCGCAAGGACCGAGCCGCGGCTCCAACCAGCCGACGGATCTCGTGAAAATCGCCCAAGGTTTCGCGAGCGACCGAGGCCCCGGAGCGCTCGAGGGCCGCGGTCACCTCATCGACCAGCCAGGGACGGCTCAAGCCGGCGCCCGTATTGACGACCAGAAAAAATCGGCGACGCATGATGCTGGTGCAACGCGGTTCAGTCCAGCCGCCGATAGTGCCGGCAAAGCGCGCCGTGAGCAAATGCCCAATTCACCCTTAGGCGCCCGCCGACGCGGTGGCCCCTTCCTCGTCCTTGCGTGCGGATTTCTGCACCGCCGCCTGGACCTTCTCGAAGGCGCGTACCTCGATTTGACGAATGCGCTCGCGGCTGACGCCGAACTCCGCTGACAGGTCTTCGAGTGTCGCCGGTTCCTCGGCCAACCGCCGTGCCTCAAAGATGCGTTTCTCGCGGTCATTCAGGGTGGACATCGCCTTGGCGAGGTACCCTTTGCGCAGCGTCAGCTCCTCGGATTCGGCTAGCCGCTCTTCCTGATCCGGGCTGTCGTCGACCAGCCAATCCTGCCACTCACCGCCGCCCTCGGCATCGGCGCGCACCGGCGCATTCAGCGAAGCGTCGCCACCAAGCCGCCGGTTCATGGAGATGACGTCGTCTTCGGGCACACCCAACTTGGTGGCAATGTGCTTGACCTGATCGGGCCGTAAGTCGCCTTCCTCCAGCGCCTTGATCTGACCCTTCATGCGCCGAAGATTGAAGAACAGCTTCTTCTGCGCGGCGGTCGTACCCATCTTCACCAAACTCCAGGAACGCAGGATGTATTCCTGGATCGAGGCGCGAATCCACCACATGGCGTAGGTCGCGAGCCTAAAACCCTTGTCAGGGTCGAAACGTTTGACCGCTTGCATCAACCCCACGTTGCCTTCGGAGATTACCTCCCCAATTGGCAAGCCATACCCGCGGTAGCCCATGGCGATCCGCGTCACCAAACGCAGGTGGGACGTTACCAGGGTGTGCGCTGCATCCGAATCGGCGTGCTCTTGCCAACGCTTGGCAAGCATGTACTCCTGGTCCGGCTCCAGCATGGGAAACTTGCGGATTTCCTCGAGGTAGCGCGCAAGTCCACCCGCACCACCTACGACCGACGGAAGTGTTTTGGTTGCCATTGTATCCCTCAATCGGCGCCTGCGATCAGCGCCGACTGCTCTCCTTAAGCCAATCGCGGGTTTGAAAACCATCGCCCGCATGCGAGGCTATGCGCCAAGCTTGTCGCGAGCGAGGCAATAGCAAGTTGCCGCTCCTCCGTGCAAGGCACATTGCTGTGCACTCGCGGTAACGCCCATTCACGGCATAGTGCTTAACGTCCAGACGACGCAGTTACCGTCTGCGACCGATGCACACAGGCCGCAGCTAAATTTTCGGTAATGACCCGAGCGATTATGCCGTGGGGAAATGACTAGAATGCCGTCGGTGCATGCGTGGCTTTTCCCAAGAGCTGAACGGGCGGAAGTTTGCGCCGGCGGCACTGGGATGCCGGTAAATCCGACGCCAACCTCAAGTTCAACGCCGTCCGGGGGCCAGGTCTTGGCCGCAGGAGAGCCGTGGAGATGGCAAAAAGGCTCAAATCATCGCCGCCGAAGACAACGCAATGGCGCCGAATGCCAACAAAATGGGCATGGGCTGCCGGCAAATGACGATACTCTTCAGCCGCTGAGCTCACGTTCATCTCGCCCACACGCTTGAGGGGAAGCCTCAACGGCCGTTGCGTGTCAGTTGCCACATCTTGGCGCCTAAGCGTGCGTCGTGAGCGCGCTAACCAGTTCGGCCATGTCGTCTGGCAATGCGCTCGTAAACTGCAAGCGCTTGCCACTAACCGGGTGCTCAAATGCCAGTTCCGCGGCATGGAGGGCCTGTCGCTGCAGGCGCTGCAACGCCGACTGCGCCGCGAGACCAAGGCGACGCGCACTTGATTTGAAGCCCGATCCGTAGACCGGATCACCGAGCAAGGGATGCCCGATATGCGCCGTATGCACGCGGATCTGGTGGGTACGACCGGTCTCGAGCGTAAGCCTCAGCAGACTAACACCGGGCTTCTCATTGGGCAGGGTGAAGGCCCTGAGGACCTCGTAGTGTGTTACCGCGCGCCGAGCCTTTGGTGTACGTGCGACCGCAATTTTGGTGCGGTTGCTGGTACTGCGCGATAGCGCCGCATCGATGCGGCCGCGCGGCGGCGCTGGGACGCCCCAGACGAGGGCGCGATAGCTGCGCTGCAGGCGCCCATCGGCACCGTGGTTGGCGAACTGTTCCGCAAGTGCTCGATGTGCACGATCCGTCTTTGCGACGACCAGCAGGCCGGTGGTGTCCCTGTCAAGGCGGTGGACGATGCCGGGTCGCTGTACCCCACCGATGCCGGAGAGGCTTGCGCCGCAATGAGCAATCAGCGCGTTGACGAGCGTGCCAGAGGCATGTCCCGGTCCTGGATGCACGGCCAGGCCCTTAGGCTTGTCAATGACAATGAGCTCCGGATCCTCGTAAAGGATGATGAGGGGAATGTCCTGCCCAGCGATGTCCGGAGCCTCGCTTGCCGGGACATGCAGCTCATAGATCTCGCCAACCTTGACCTTGCCGCTCAGGTTGGAGACGACAGTCTCGTTTCGGCTCACCTCACCGGCGCGCAACAAGGCCTGGAGTCGTGACCGGCTGATTTGGGGAAGGCGGCGTGCCAGGAAACGGTCGAGACGCTGATTTGCTTCGGCCGCGCCGACCTCCAGGGTCAGCCGGCTAGCGTCCTGACGGGTCGGTGTAGAGGGGCGGGGTTTGTGTGCCATAGGGAATGGCGCGGCAAATTCTGGCGGCAAAGGCTGCTGCGTGCTTACGCTGGCTTGGTGGCGTGACTCATCCCAGCGGGAAAGGCAAGTTTCTTGAGATCTTGGGTGCGGGCGCAATCTCGGGTTCGTTTCTTGCGCCCGAACCTCGCATTTGCGGCTCGGGCGCGGCCCGCACAGAGTGAGTTGCCCGTCGGCCGACCTTGCCCTATAGACGGGGCAAGCCTCGCCCCGTTCGTCTAGCGGTTAGGACGCCAGCCTCTCACGTTGGAAACAGGGGTTCGATTCCCCTACGGGGCGCCACTAAGTCATTGATATTATTGATGTTTTTAGCCCTGGGAGGTTGGTTGCGCCATGCGAGTTGCAACAAACGGCGCAACAAACCGACAAATCTGATC
>DASTMQ010000354.1:0-4895 GCA_035714005.1 Hyphomicrobiaceae bacterium | reverse complement strand
GAGACGGGCGCGCAGATGATTTTGAGCCCCCTCTATCTCGGCCAAACCTACATTCTCGGCACCGGTTTCCTGGAGGACTTCTATCGCAAATCGGCGGCGATGAACGAGCTGCCTCTCAGCACGGCCGTCGGGCTCAGCGCGCGCTTTCCTTGGGTCCTGCCCGTCGGCTGGTACGATTTCACCGTACCCGCACCCGTCGACACCGCGGAGCCGCCGCAGGAACGGCGCATGACCTTCGTCGACGGCGGCTACTATGAGGGCTCCGGGGTCGCGACCGCGGAAAATTTGGCGCAGTATCTTCTCAAGTACGCCGAGCTCAATCCCGAGCTGCTCAAGGGCGTCAAGATCGCCCCCAAGATCATCATGATCACCGGCAGCTACCAGCCCGTCGACAATTTCTATCAAACCAAAAGCAGCAAGAAATCCTACGACGAGTTGACCGCGCCGCTCTCGGCGCTGCTGCTGGCTTGGCGGGCGCGTAGTTCGGCGGTGCCCGCCGAAGCGGAGGCCGATCGCAGTCGGGGCGCCTACACCACCAGGTCGGCGCAATTCAACAACGAATACTTGCCGCTGCCCGTCGGTTGGCAGCTGGCGGATTTGTCCCGCAAGTACCTGGATTTGTTCAGCGGGCGTCCGCAGAATTGCCAGCGCCGGACGGGCCGCAGCCTGATTGACGAAGAAATACGCGGCGCCCTGAAGTCGATCCACGACAACGATTGCCTGCTGCGCAGCATCATTGACGATCTGCGCCCGGCCCCGTGAGTGAGGCGGCTCGCCCAGCCTGACGGAGTGACCCCTGTCGCTTGGACGCTGTGCGCCGGCCGGCCCTGGCGGTCGCGGCGATGGCCCTTTTACGTGCGCAATTGGCGCAGCGCTTGCATCACCTCGGCCACCGGCACGACGTCGGCATATTTGACGGCCATGTCGTAAAGGTTGGCGAAATGCGGGCTCTCGTGCTTGTCGGCCACGCACTCCTCCGGCACGATCGTGCGATAGCTGCGCGACAGGCTGTCGACGACCGTTGCACGCACGCAACCCGACGTCGACCCACCGGTGATGATGAGGCTATCGCAGCGGTGGAAGTTGAGGAGCGAGGCAAGGTTGGTCTCGTGAAAAGCGGAGGCCATGCGTTTGTTGATGATAATGTCGCGACTGCGGTCAATGACGAGGCGGTCGTCGAACTCCGCCCGGCGTGAGCCCAGTTTGATGTTCTGCAGCGAGTCGGGTGTATTGGAGCGCGTTCCCCAGATCCCACAGTCCTCACCCGATGCCAGATAGGCGACATACGTCCACACCACCGGCAAGGCCTTGGCGCGGGCGAGCTCGGCGAGTTCGTTAACGTAGGCCAGTTGCTTGGGGTCGGTCTCATAGGCCGTCGCGAACTCGCCGACCGCGGTGTAGGCCTTTTGCAGGTCAATATTGACGAGAGCCGGTTTCAGGCCAAAGCCGAAGCGGGCACGGCTTGGCTTTGCCTTGAATTCTGCGAACAGTTGGCGCGCACTCTTGTTGGAAAGTTCCATATCCGGACACCCTCACTAGCGAACCCGACGCACAGCCTACCACGAAGCTGCACAATGCCACGATGTACGATATGAAAGTCGGCGGCGAAGCCCTTTAGGAGCGAGGACATGGGCAAGGAGGATCCTGGGCTCTACGATTACCTGCCCTATTACGACAGACCCAAAATCACCTGGCCCGGGGGCGCGCGCCTGGCCTTCTGGTGCGCGCCCAATATCGAGCACTATGAGCTCGACCCGCCGCTAAACCCCTCGCGCACCTCGTGGCCGCGTCCCGTGCCCGATGTCTTGCATTATGCCTGGCGCGACCATGGCAATCGTGTCGGCATCTGGCGCATGCTGGACGCCATGGACCGCTACGGCGTGCGCGGCAGCATTTCGCTCAACGTGGCGGTTTGCGATCATTTTCCCGAAATTGCGGCCGCTTGTCGCGAGCGCGGCTGGGAGTTCTTCTCGCACGGCATCTACAACACCCGCTACACCTACAACATGAGCGAAGAACAGGAGCGGGCCTTCATCGAGGATGTGAAGATGTCGATCCGCAAATGGTCGGGTCAGGAGCTCGCGGGTTGGCTGGCACCGGCGCTGACACTAACCGAGCGCACCATGGACCTGTTGGCCGAGGCCGGCATCATCTATACGCTCGATCTGTTTCACGATGACCAACCGCTTCCCGTCAATGTGCGCAGCGGACGCTTGATCAGCGTGCCTTATTCGCTGGAGATCAACGACTTCACCAGCCTCTTGCAAGGCAACGCAACGCCGCGCGACTACACCGACGCCATCAAGGCGCAATTCGACCGCCTCTACCAGGAAGGAGCCGATAACGGTCAGGTCATGTGCCTGCCGCTGCATCCATTCCTGATCGGTCAGCCGCACCGCCTGCGGCAGTTCGAGGAGGCACTCGACTACATCACCTCCCACGACAAAGTCTGGCTTGCGACCGGTCGCGAGATCGCGGGCTACTACCTGACCCACCACTACGATGCGTTCCAAGCCGCCATTGCGGCCGGCAAAAAGCGGGGTGAGGCGTGACGCTGCCAGCCAACTACTTCGACTACCCTTATCGGCGACCGGGCATGGACCATGACCGGTACCCCTATTCCAACCTCTTCAAGCGCAAGCCCGTGCTGTGGCCCTCCGGCGCGCGCATCGCGCTCTGGATCGTACCGACACTGGAATTCTTTCCGCTCGATATGGCCCCCAAGGGTGTCAAGCCTCCCGGTGGCCTGGAGCGACCGTTTCCCGACTATTGGAATTACACCTTGCGCGACTACGGCAACCGGGTGGGGTTTGCGCGACTGTTTCGGGCTCTCGAGAGCCGCGGCCTCAAGGCCTCGGTAGCCATGTCCTCCCGGCTGGCCGAGCGCTACCCCCACGTTCTGCAGGAGGTCAATCGCCTGGGCTTCGAGCTGATCGCGCACGGCATCGACATGCACCATATCCACGCCACGGGCATTGCGCGCGAGGTGGAACGGGAGTGGATCGAGCGTTGCCTTTCCACGCTGCGCCGGCTTTCCGGGCAGCCGGTCAAGGGTTGGTATTCGCCGGCCTATTCGGAAAGCGGCGACACGCTTGACCTCGTCGCCGCCGCGGGCTGCGACTACGTCTGCGACTGGGTCAACGACGACATGCCCTACCAGCTACAGACCAAGACCGGATCGCTTTGTGCCATGCCGCATGCCTACGAGATCAGCGACCTGCAAATATTCCATTTCTACAAGTACAAGCCGGCACAGTTCGTCGAGCAGGTAATGGACCATTTCGATTTCCTGTACCGGGAGGCAGCCGCGAGCGGCGGCCGCATCGTCGCCCTTTCCTTGCGGCCCTGGATCAGCGGCGTGCCGCATCGTATCGCCGCCGTCGAGCAGGTGCTCGATCGCCTGGCACGCCGGGCGGGAGTATGGTCCGCCACGGGCAGCGAGATTCTGGCGGCCTGGAAGGCCCAGCAATAGGCGCGGCGACCGGTTGAGCTGCCGGCTGGCCGGCGGGTTTTGCGGCTCGTTAGCGCCCAGCGCCTTGCAAACCGCCGTGGGAATTTCCCCGCTGCTGCCCCGCATCAATCATTTTGCCAGAGCACCGCCGCTGCCCCTATCATGGCAGCGCCAACCCCGAGGAGCATTACCAGATGACGACAGCGGCCAGGCTTCGCCAACTCTTGCGCCGGGAGCAAATGCTCGTGGCCCCTGGGGCCTACGACTGCATCACGGCGCGCACGATTGCTCAAGCCGGCTTCGGCGCCGTCTACATGACAGGGGCCGGTACGGCGGCGACGCTCGGCTATCCCGACTATGGGCTCCTCACCATGTCGGAGATGGCCGACACGGCGGGGCGCCTGGCCGCCGCGGTCGATATTCCCCTCATTGCCGATGCCGACACGGGCTACGGCAACGAGCTCAACGCCACGCGTACGGTCCGAGAGTACGAACGGCGCGGGGTCGCTGGCCTGCACATCGAGGATCAGGGCTTTCCCAAGAAATGCGGGCATCTCGACAATAAAGTCATCGTGCCGTTGGAAGAGTACCTGGCGAAAGTGCGAGCCGCGGTCGCCGCGCGGCAGAACCCTGACTTCGTCATCATCGCGCGCACGGACGCGCGCGCCGTCCTGGGTTTTGAGGCGGCGATCACCCGTGCCAACGCCGCCCTTGAGGCCGGTGCCGACGTTGCCTTCGTCGAGGCGCCACAGACCGTGGAGGAGGTTCTGGCGGTACCACGCCTGGTCAAAGGCCCGTGCCTCCTTAACGTGGTCTGGCGCGGCAAGACGCCCGATGTCGCCTTCGAGGATGCGGAGCGGGCGGGCTATAGGCTGGCCATCGTCCCAGGCCTGCTTTTCAAGGCCGTCATCGGCGTGTGCGATGCCATGTTGGCGCAGCTGAAGGCGTGCGGCCGCCATCCCGCGCTCGACACGCAGATGACGGTAGGGGATGCCTTCCGCCGCATGGGTGCCGAGCAGTGGGACGCCGTCAGCGAGCGGTTTCGCACGCCTGCGGCGACCATATCGAAGCGCTCGCAGGCGGCGGAATAGCACGGAAAGCCAGGCAAATGGCCAAACCTGCGACAATGTTCGACAAAATCTGGTCCGCCCACGCGGTGGAGACGCGCCCCGACGGCGCGACCCTGCTCCATATCGACCGGCACCTTGTGCATGACGGATCCAGCAACGCCTTCCGGATGCTCAAAGCCCGCAACCTGAAGGTGCGCCGCCCCGATCGGACCTTCGCCACGCCGGACCACTATGTGTCGACGCTCGGGCGCGAGCTGGCCGCGATCAACGAACCGAGCCGCCGTTCCATGGTCGAGGACCTTGAGGCGCACACGCGCGCGAGCGGTGTGACCCTGTTCGGCTTGCAGGATCGCCGGCAAGGCATCGTTCACGTG
>DASTMQ010000353.1:0-10826 GCA_035714005.1 Hyphomicrobiaceae bacterium | reverse complement strand
GCAACGGGAACGCCACAACGTTGGACGGCTCACCGGCGCTGGCTTGGCGCTTGCGGAACCAACGCAGCGAGGTATTGAGCAGCACAGCCTCGGTCTCGACCTGCTGGATCAGCAGGCCGTCCTCGCCGTCAAGGAACTGGCTGAGGCGGGCTTCGAGAGCGTCTGCACGCTCTTTGCACTGCACATACCAGGTGGCTTCGAGGGGGCGGGCCCAGGCCTCGCCCAGTTGCATGATGGCAGCGGAGAGCGTGTGCTTGGCGCTGCCGGCTCGGTCGTGGGTGATGAGATAGGTGCGCATGGATCGGCTCAAGGGATTGGGTCGAGGCTGGCGAAAGGCGGGTGGTTGAGAGCGGTTGGTCTGGCCGCCACCAGGGCGGGAACAGAATGTGAACATGGGCCGATTCGGGACGGCTGTCGAGCACAAGTTCTGGGTTCGTTCCGCAACGTGGCCGCGACCTGGCGGCGCGGTGCCTGTGCTTGTGTCCCGCGCAGGCAAAGCGCACTCTGGTAGGGCTCCCACCGCCGTCCATGTCCCGTACCGAGGAATTTTCCCATGTCCACGACCACACTCAGCCGGGCCGAGCCGGAAGCGGTTGGCCTTTCCTCCCTTCGCCTCAGGCGGATCGGCGAAGCGCTGCGGTGCGAGGTGGAGGCCCAGCGGCTGCCGGGCGCGGTCGTCGGCATTATGCGGGAGGGCAAGCTCGCCCATTACGAGGCGGTCGGCCGGCGTGACCCGGAGAACGACGAACCCTTGAAGACGGACGCGATCTTCTCCATCGCCTCCATGACCAAGGCGATGACCTCGACGGCCGTCATGCAGTTGGTCGAGGAGGGGCGCGTGCTGTTAGGCGACCCGGTGGCAAGCTACCTGCCCCCGCTTGCGGCGCTGCGGGTCGCCGATGGCAAGGGTGGCACACGCGCGCCCAAGCAACTACCGACCGTGCAAGATTTGCTGCGTCACGCCTCGGGTCTCACCTACCAGAACCGCGGCGACACGTATGCGCATGCCGCCTATCCGGGCTCCTCGGTGGTGGCGGCGGAGAAGCTGAGCAAGGATGCGACGATCGCCGCCCTGGCGCGGGCACCCCTGCTGTTCGATCCCGGGACCAATTGGGAGTACGGATTTTCCACCGACGTGCTGGGTTTCATCGTCGAGGCTGTGAGCGGCAAGCGGCTCTCCCAATTCCTGGCCGAGCGCCTGTGGGGACCACTCGGGATGGTCGACACCAGTTTCGCCCTGCCCGCCGACAAGCGCCAGCGCTATGCGCGTGCGCTTGCCAAGGACCCGCTGACCGGCGCGGCCAACGTTGCCATTCACCACGCCGGCGACAAGCCGCAGATCTGGGACAGCGGCGGTGGCGGCACGGTTTCGACGGCAGCCGACTATCTGCGCTTCGCCGAGGCGCTGCGTTTGGGTGGCAGGCTCGGCGCGGCGCAGATTCTGGGGCGCGGTACCGTGGCCCTGATGACGTGTGACCACCTGCCGGGCGAGCTCAGCAATCGCATCGCCGACAGCATGGACCCCGCCGCCATGGGTTATGGCTTTGGCCTCGGCTTCGCCGTGCGACGGCAGGACGGCATTGCTGCCATGGCCGGTAGCGCCGGTGATTTTTATTGGTCGGGCGTCTATGGCACCTATTTTTGGGTCGATCCCAAGGAGGCTTTGACGGTGGTCTTTATGGCCGCCGCCCCGGGCCTGATCCGCCTCAGGTACCGGCAAATGCTGCGCAATTTGGTCTATCAAGCCCTGATCTGAGGCGGCCTCGGCCACCACCGCGAGACGCTTGGGAGGTGGCCATTGCGGGCGCGCGCGGGGCCGATCGCGCTTTGCGCTATCTGAGCGCTCGAGCGTCTGTTCCGGCCCGTGGACGGGGTGATCGGGCGGCGGTTTTGCGCACCCATGACACGCGGCGGCGTATCGGCTATTGGCTTAGCCCCCATGTTGCACATCAACGATCTCAGCTATCGCATCGAGGGACGTCCTCTCTTCGATCGGGCCACCGCGGGTATCCCGTCCGGCCACAAGGTCGGCTTGGTCGGGCGCAACGGCTCGGGAAAAACCACGCTTTTGCGCCTGATCGCCGGCGAGCTGTCGCCCGATGACGGCAGCATCAACGTGCCGCGCGCCACGCGGATCGGCGCGGTGGCGCAGGAAGCGCCCGGCGGGGAGGAGCGTTTGCTCGATTTCGTGCTCGCCGCCGACCAGGAGCGGCGGCGCCTCCTGATCGAGGCCGAGACAGCCCGCGACCCGGCGCGCATCGCCGAAATCCACGAGCGGCTGAGCGACATCGACGCGCACGCGGCGCCCTCGCGCGCCGCCCGCATCCTGGCCGGGCTCGGCTTCGATGAGGCCGCCCAGCGACGGCCGTGTTCGGAATTTTCCGGCGGTTGGCGCATGCGCGTGGCGCTGGCGGCCATGCTGTTCCGGGAGCCGGAACTCTTGTTGCTCGACGAGCCGACCAACTATCTCGACCTTGAGGGGACCTTGTGGCTCGAGGCGTATCTCGCCGACTATCCCCACACCGTGCTGATCGTCAGCCATGATCGTGAGCTGTTGAACCGGTCGGTGACGTCAATCCTGCACCTGCAACAGGGCAAGCTCATGCTTTACACGGGCGGCTACGACACCTTCGAGGAAACGCGCCGCGAAAAGCAGCGTCTCGACCTCAAGCTCAAGAAGAAGCAGGACGACGAGCGCCGCCACATCGAGGCCTTCGTCACCCGCTTCAAGGCCAAGGCCTCGAAGGCAACGCAGGCACAAAGTCGCATCAAGGCGCTGGCCCGCATGCAGCCCATCGCCGAGGCGATCGAAGAACGCGTAGCACCCTTCTGCTTTCCCAATCCCGCCAAGGCCATGGCGAGCCCGCTGATCCGGCTGGAGGCCGCCGCCGCCGGCTACGAGCCAGGCCGGCCGGTGCTCAGCGGCTTGGACCTCAGGCTGGACGCCGACGACCGCGTCGGTCTCTTGGGCGCCAACGGCAATGGCAAGAGCACATTCGCCAAATTGATCGCCGGGCGCCTGCCGCCGATGGCGGGTCAGCGCTACGGATCCGACAAAATCACCGTTGGCTACTTCGCGCAGCACCAGATGGATGATCTGGCCCCGCGCCAAACACCCTACGACCAGATCCGCGATCTGATGCCCGACGCTACCGAGGCACAGAAGCGTGCCCGCTTGGGCGCCCTGGGCTTCGGCGTCGATAAGGCCGACACCCGCGCTGAAAATCTCTCGGGCGGAGAAAAGGCGCGCCTGCTTTTGGCGCTCGCCACTTTTCACGGGCCGCATCTGCTGATCCTGGACGAGCCGACCAATCACCTCGATGTCGATTCGCGCGAGGCGCTGGTGCGCACCCTCAACGACTACGAGGGTGCCGTGATCCTCATCAGCCACGACCGACATCTGATGGCTGCCTGCACCGATCGGCTGTGGATTGTGCGCAACGGCACGGTCAGGACCTATGATGGCGATATCGACAGCTACCGCGCCGAGTGTCTCGCCGAACGGCGCGCCTTGGATGGACCGAGGTCCAAGTCTCGGGGTGAGCTATCCGTCAGGCCGTCGGCGCAAGCCGCGCGCCGCCAGGCGGCCGAGCAGCGCGCCGCCCTGGCACCGCTCAAGGGCGATGTTGCCAGGGCCGAGGCCCAGATCGAGGCGCTGAACCGCCAGATCGCCGCGATCGATGCCGCCTTGGCCGATCCGGACATCTACCGCAAGGCGTCCGCCCGCGCCCAGACACTGGCCCGCGAGCGCGGCAAACTGGTCGAAGCGCGCACGCGGTGCGAGCACGACTGGCTCGCCGCAAGTGAGGTCTACGAGGCCGCCGTCGCCGACAGCAGGGAAAACGTCAGCTAGCCCAGGCGCGGGCCCATGCTGCCGATTGGGGGGATTGCCGCCACGCTCGCAAGGCCTCACTGTTTTCTGCGGAACTCAACACCTCACTCGTTCGCGGGGGGAAGCGATGAAGGTCTCGCTCTTCTATCTTCCGTCGCTCGGTAGCAAGGCCGACATCGAGGCCGGCATGGCCGGCGCCCGGGCCGACCTCTACCAGCAGATGCTGCGCGAGGTGTCCGAGCAATGCCGGCTCGCCGACGCGCTCGGCTATGACTCGGTCAGCTTTACGGAGCACCACTTCCACATCGAGGGTTTCGAGGTCTCCAACAACCCGGTGCTGCTCGACCTTTACATCGGCATGCAGACCAAGCGGATCCGGGTGGGGCAGCTCGGAATCGTGCTGCCGGCCTCCAATCCCATCCGCGTCGCCGAAGACATCGCCATGCTCGACCACATGACGGGCGGTCGCGCTTGCGCCGGCTTCGCCCGCGGCTATCAGCGCCGCTGGGTCGACACCATGGCCCAACAGATGCACGGCATCCACGGGGCGCTGCCCCACCAGCACGATGCGATCGATGCCGCCAATCGTGCCGCCTTCGAGGAAAGCTTCCAGATCATCAAAAAGTGCTGGACCGAGGAAATGCTCTCCTTCCAGGGCAAATTCTGGAAGATTCCGCCTGGCGAAACGCCGTGGCCGCTCGAGACCACGGCCAAGTGGGGCAAGGGGGTCGAGAACGGCATTCTGACAGCGGTCGGCGTGGTGCCCAAGCCCCTGCAAAAGCCGCATCCGCCGATCTTCCAGCCGTTTGCCTCGTCGGAGAATTCGATCCGCTGGTGCGCCAAGAATGGGGTGACGGCAATTCTGCCACCGATGCACGAGACGCACGAAAAGCATCTGTTTGAGGTCTATGCCTCCAGCGCGGGCCGCGCGTTGGGCGATGGCATGGGCATGTTGCGCGACATCATCATCGCCGATAGCGATGAGGAAGCGCGTCAGCTCTGGATCGACTCGGCCACCTTCGCCGGCAATGCCTGGTTCGTGCCGTTCGGCTTTCGCCGTGGCATGCTCGACCCGCAAACGGGTGAGGCACCGACTCCCGAGGAGGCGATCGCCAAGGGTTACGCGCTGGTTGGCACGCGCGACACGGTCACGCGCAGCCTGGAAGCGCTGCGCCGCAAGCTGCCGGTGAACTGGATTTTCGGCTGGACCCACAACACGCTGGTGCCACACGCCAAGTTGATGCGGTCGCTCGAGCTGTTCTACACCGAGGTGCTGCCGCGTGTCCGCTAGGTGTTTGCTGGCGTACGGCTGACATGCGAACTGGCTGCTGGGTCGCGCCAGCTCGAGCGAGTAGTCTGCCTGGACCGCGGCTGCCGCCAGCGCCGCGGTGGTGCGCAACCGAGGGGTCAAGGAGGATGACATGACCGCGCGACGATCGCGCCGCGAGGCGCTGCAGCTAATTGCTGGTGGGGCGCTTCTCGCCGGCGCGGCAAAGCGGCTTGTTTGCCTGCCGGCCAGCGCCCAAACCGGTCCTGCACCAGCGGCACCCTTCATTCTGATGGACGGGCACGTGCATGTCACCAACCGCATTTATTGGGAGAAGATCGACCCCTGGCAGGCGACCGAGCGCGGCTGGGACTACGCCCGCGCGCGTGCCGCGGGCGTCAACTGCATCATCGAAAACCTCGGCACCTACGGCTATTGGAACTATAACTACTCACCCAAGCAGACCCTGCGGCTGATCGAAACCTTCCATCGCTTCGCCGAAGCGCATGCCGACAAAATGGGCGTGGCGCGCAGCGTCGCCGAGGCGCGCGCCATTGTTGTCAGCGGGCGCATGGCGGTTTTTCTCGGCATCGAATCCGGGTTCGATCACGAAGGCGATCCGGACGTGCTGGCAGCCTTTTATCGGCTTGGCCTGCGCAGCATTCAGTTCGCGACCCAGAGCGGCTTTAATGCCTTCGCCGACAGTGCGCTCGCCCCCACGCAGGGTGGACAGACGCCCGATCACTACCACGGCATCAATGAGCGCGGACGCACGCTGGTGCGGCGCATGAACGAGCTCGGCATCCTGATCGACATCACGCACGGCACGGAGGCCGTGCACCTGCAGCTGATCGAGGCCAGCCGCGCGCCGGTGGTCGCCAGCCACGACGTCATCCGCGCCGTCAGCGGCGTTGGCTTGTCCGACGCGGTACTGAAGGCGTTAGCGGCCAAGGGCGGACTGGTCGGCATCCATGGCGGGGCGGCCGTCGTTTCCAAGCGCTATCGCCAATGGATGGCGGAGAATCCGGCCGGCGCGGCCAACGCGGCCAAGGCGGTCACCGCCATGGTGGGTTTTGCCCCCTCCGCGCCGCGACCAGCGGGGGATCGCGGTGACTATATTGCCAAAATGGACGCGGAGTTTGCCGATCGATGGAAGGGCCTCGATGCCTGGCGGGAGGATCCGGGCGCCGCGCTTGCGACGGTGGAGGAATGGGCCGAGCAGGTCGACTATGTGATCAAAGCCGTGGGTGCCGACCACGTCGGACTTGGCCTCGATCTGGTGGCGGGGCGCAGCGCCGTGCCGCAGAGCCCGTCTGGCTATCCGGAGTTGCTGGCACAGTTGCGACGCATCACGAGCGAGGACAACGTCCGCAAAATCGCCGGCGAGAACTGGTTGCGGGTGTTGGCAGCGGCCAAAGTCGGCTGAGGCCCCACAGCGGGCGCGATCGCGGCTCACCCCCGGCAGTGGCCGGGGCATCGGCGAGGCGCGCAGCGTTTTGCCGCTGACGAGGACGCGCAAAATAGGCGTGGATCCCCGCAACGGCTGAGCGATGAGCCGCTGCTGGCAAATAGGACTTTTTTTGCCGGCTGCAGCAACGCGGTAACGACGAGGGTACGGGTTGGCGGAGGCCGCAGCCGGCGTGTCAAAGCGCGAACTCGGTCTTGGAGCCTCCTGATCCATGCTGTTGCGATGCGGCCGCGGCTCGCATGCACGCTCGTGTGCCAAACTTCAAGAAACGGTGATCTCGGCAACTGCCGTTTGCACCGGGCGATGCGCTCAATTCATGGAAGCCAAGAAGATGGCGCCGCCAACAAAAAGCACGTGGATTATGACAAACACCAGCGAGGCCGGCAGAAATCGAGTCAACCCGCCCAGCTGGGCGGCGTTGCTTGGAAGGTCGGAATCCATTTTTTTATCTAGCTCCCTTCGGGGTGATCGACCCACTAAACTCAACGAAGGGCGTCGTGGTTCCTGCGTAAGCGATCGCGCTTCGCGCCGACGGCGCTCAGACGTCCATCAGCAATCGCACGTTCTGGGAGGCGCGCAGGATTTCGAGCGTGGGGAGGCCGTTCTTGGTGCCGACCATGAAATCGACCGAAGTACCGCCGAGCGCCAGATTGCGAATGGCGATGCTGCCCGCCAGGGCGGGCACGACGGGCTTGACCAGGCGCACGGTGCGCTCCACGGGGTCGAATCTCAATCCGAGCATCGAGGCCAGCAGCGAGAGCGGCGAACTCGCGGCCCAGGCCTGTGGCGAACAGGCGGCCGGATACAGCGTTGGCCCGCGACCGGGCCGTCGGCGGAAGCCGCAGTAAAGCTCTGGGATGCGGCGGTCGTGCATGTGCAAGGCGGCGCGCACGATGGCCTCGAACAAGGCCTCGATGGGCCTGCCATGGCCGTAGCGTGCCAGGCCAGCAGCGATTAGGGCATTGTCGTGCGGCCAGATCGATCCATTGTGATAGGACATTGGGTTGTAGCGCGCCTCGCCGTGCGCGACGGTGCGGATGCCCCAACCCGAATAGTAGGGAAAGAGCAAAAGTCGCGTGGCAATTTCTTGCGCCCGTTCCGGCCCGGCGATGCCCGTGAAGAGCGCATGGCCGGCGTTGCTGCTACGCACCTTGCAGAGGGATTTGGCACCGTCGAGCGCCAGCGCGTAGCTGCCGATTTCTTCGCACCAGAAACTCTTCTCGAAGCGCCGGCGCAGCGCCTCCGCTTGCCGCTCGAGTTCGGCCGCGCGCGCCGACTTGCCAAGCTTGCGGGCGCACGCCGCCGCCCCCTTTTTGGCGGCATATACATAGCCCTGCACCTCAACGAGCGCGATGGGGCCGCGGGCCAGCGTGCCATCGGCATGGAAGACCGCATCGTGCGAGTCCTTCCAGCCTTGATTGGCGAGCCCGGTTTCCATGCCGCGCGCATACTCGATAAAGCCGTCGCCATCGACGTCGGCGGGACCGTCGATCCAAGCCAGCGCGCGTTCGATCGAGGGCCAAAGCTGAGTAATGAGCGCGACATCGCCGGTGCGCTGCAGATAGGCGCCCGCGAGCATGACGAACAGCGGCGTCGCATCAACGCTGCCGTAGTACTTGCCGAAGGGAACCTCGCCCAGCGCCGCCATTTCACCGCCGCGCATCTCGTGCACGATCTTGCCGGGCGCAGCGTCGGCCCTGCTGTCAACCTCGGTTGCCTGCAAAAAGGCGAGGCGGCGCAAGACGCCCGCGGCAATGCTGGGATCGAGCCAGAGCATCTGCATGGCCGCAATGATGCCGTCGCGACCGAACGTCGTTGAGTACCAGGGAATGCCGGCGTAGGGGTAGTAGCCCTGTGGGGTCGCGGTCATCAGCATATGCAGGTCCGCACTGGACCGATACAGCACCTCGTTCAGCAGACTATTGCTGGTTTCCACGCTCGCCGCCCCGCTGGTTGCGATCCGACGTTCGCGATTGAGGCGCAACAGCCCCGTAAAGAAGGAGAGCGTGGACTTGGGCAGCTGCTCCCTGCCGGTCACCGTCAGAAAGATGGCGCGCTTGCTGCCGGGAGCCAGGCGCAAGCCATAGCTGGCGATACCGCTCTGCAATAGGCTCGGCGTTGGCTCGAAGCTCAGGCCGGTTTCGCGCATGACCGCGTCGAGGCCGCGATAGGACAAGAGCACGCTGCTCTTGCTGGTCAGTTGCGCCCAGCTCTCGCCGCGTCGTTCCCGGCGGATGCCTCTCACCTCGAAGATGTCGGCAAAATCGCTGGCAAAGGCCAGCGACAGCGTTATGTTGATCTCGTCGGAGCCGTGATTGCTGATACACATCCGCTCGCGCAGCGAGCCTTTGTAGAGATAGATCGCCCGCGCGATGTGCACGGTGTCCTTGGGCAGCCACAGCTTGCCGTCCCGGTAGATGTCGGGATTGGTGAGGTCGACGGAAAAGCTGAGATTGTCCGCCTTGATTTCCGAGTGCAGCAGCAGCGGCTGGGTGCCGTTGATCAACAGCTCAAGGTGCGACAGGTAGCGCGTGTCGTGGTCAAACAGGCCGTCGGGCCCACCGGCGCTCGCGCCAATATCCCCGTAGCTGTCGAACACGGCAAATGTATCGTCGTGCTTGAGCGTTCGGCGCGGGCGCGACGGGGAATTGGTGGCAGGTATGTAGAACGGCGCCTCGGTCGGCGCGATCGGAATTGCGTTGGGCTTGCTGGAGTGAGAAACGACCACTTCTACGCGCCTGCCCTCTTATCCGTCGTTTCAGTGCACGGCCGCCACGGGCTCCGCCACACTGGCGGCCTCCGCCGGTTCCCAACCGGGCTGAGGCCGCGCCTCGGCGCCGAGCAGAGCCTGATAGACCCTAACATAGTCGTTGGCCATACGGGTGGCCGTGAACCGTTCTTCGAAACGTCGTCGCACCCGACCGCGGTCAAGCGCCATTACGGCACCGATCTTGCAAACGCCCTCCTCGACGCTGCGCACGATGTGCCCGGTCACGCCCTCATCGATGATTTCACGCACGGCGCCGGCTTCGAACGCCAGCACGGGCGTGCCACAGGCCATGGCCTCGATCATCACCAGGCCAAAGGGCTCCGGCCAGTTGATGGGGAACAACAGCGCGCGCGCATCGCCCAGGAAGCGAGACTTTTTGCGATCATCGATCTCGCCAATGTACTCAACCCCGGGCTGATCGAGCAGCGGTGCGATCTCGGCGCGAAAGTACTCTTCATCGACGCGGTCGATTTTTGCGGCGATCTTGATAGGCACGCCGACGGCGCGGGCAATGGCGATCGCCCGATCGACGCGTTTTTCCGGCGAGATGCGGCCGAGGAAGGCCAAATAGCCGCCGCGCGGGATCAGCGCCGGCGCCAGCAGGTCGCGCGGCAGGCCGTGATAGACGGTCGCTGCAAATGCGGCCCCACCGGTCAGCGGCCGGCGCTGCGCCTCGGAGATGGAGACGAGTTGCATGCTCGGAAAGCCGGTATAAAGGTTCTGCAGGTCCGGCAGATCCTGGCGGCCATGAATGGTGGTTATCGTGCGCGCGGCCATCGCCTCAAACAGCGGAAAATGGAATTGGTCGATATGGAAGTGCAGAATGTCGAACTCGCTGGCGGCGCGGCGCACCTTCGATAGCATCATCATGTAGTAGGGAATGGGATCGCGCACCGCAGGGTTGAGACGCAAGGCCTGCGGACAGCTGGCGACGAGTTTCGCCCGCGTAATGGAATCACCACTCGCAAACAGCGTCACGTCGTGGCCCTGGGCCACGAGTTCCTCCGTCAAGTAGGAGACGATCCGTTCGGTGCCACCGTAGAGGCGGGGCGGGACACTCTCCATCGGCGGCGCAATCTGGGCGATTTTCATGGGACACGCGTTGTTAGGGAACCAAGCGCGCTTTAAACGTGTCAAAGCAACTGAAGTTCCCGCTCCAGAGCGCGGGCGCGGCCAAGCTTTCGCGTCTCGGCAAGGCGCCGTTTGCCCGCCGCGTTTGACCGGATTTGGTGTCATATTTCGCGGTTGTGTCCGGGGGCCCCGGGCCACGCCTGGCCGAAAACCGGGCCCGGCCTTAAGACGTGGCAGCGCGGCATTGCTCATCGGCGGGCAATGGGTCGCAGGCCTTGTCCAAGACGCACTGCTCGAGCGCCTTGGTCACCTCGGGCCGCCAGGTGCCGTCGATTTCGCCGGTATAAAGCTTCTGCTCGGTCAGCCCGCACTGATACAGCCGGATCATGCGTGCGCCACCGTACCACATCGCCCGGTC
>DASTMQ010000352.1:0-3176 GCA_035714005.1 Hyphomicrobiaceae bacterium | reverse complement strand
GCACGAAGGCACGGCAGAGTTCCAGGACTGGATGGCCAAGATGCAGCTGGTCAGCGGCAAGGCCGAGGTGATCATCGGCAAACAGCGTCATGGTCCCGTGGGCACCGTGCAGTTGCAGTTCGATTCCAACGTCACGCGCTTCTGCGATCTGGCGCGCGACCAGTACATGCCGGAGCGGTTGGAGTGAGTGGAGCGGCGCCAGGACCAATCGCGGGTATCCGCTCCGGCGCCATTCCGGCCGATGCGCGCGCGGTCCTTTCCATCAATCTCGCCGCACTCAGGGCCAACTGGCGGGAGCTGAACAAGGCTTCGGGCACCGCCGAATGCGCCGGCGTGATCAAGGCCGATGCCTACGGCCTGGGCCTGGCGCCGATCGCCAAGGCGCTCACCCGCGAGGGCTGCAAGACCTTCTTTGTCGCCACCGTCGATGAAGGCCGGGCGGCGCGCCAGGTGCAGCCGGGCGCCACCATCTATGTGCTCGACGGCCTCTTGCCCGGGGCCGAGCCCAGCTACGCCGGCTTCGACCTGAGACCGGTGCTCTCCAGCCTGGCCGAGGTGCGCGACTGGGCGGCCTATGGCCGGGCGCGCGGGCGCAAGTTGTCGGCCGCCGTGCACCTCGATACCGGCATGAACCGCCTGGGCATGCCGGAGCCGGAAATCGAGCGGCTCGCCACCGAGCCGGGCCTGATCGAGGCCTTCGACATGTGCCTGGTGATGAGCCACCTCGCCTGCGCCGACGAGCCGGACAACCCCATGAATGAGCGCCAGCGCCAGCGCTTCGATGCCCTGCGTACCAAGCTGCCGCCGGCGCCGGCGAGCCTCGCCAACTCCGGCGGGCTGTTCCTCGGCTCCAAGTACCACTTCGACCTCGTGCGCCCCGGCATCGCGCTCTACGGCGGTCGCGCCCACGAGGGCGTACCGAACCCGATGCGCAGCGTCGTGCGCATGGCGGCGCGCATCCTGCAGGTGCGCGATGTGCCGGCCGGGGCCACCATCGGCTACGGCGCCACCTACAAGGTCCAGCGCTCCTCGCGCGTCGCCACCATCGCCATCGGCTACGCCGACGGCTTCCTGCGCGCCTTGAGCGTCAAGACCGGCGAGGCGGGCCCGGTGGGGTTCATCGGCGACTATCCCGTGCCGATCGTTGGTCGCGTCTCCATGGATTTTACCACCGTCGACGTCACGGGCGCGCCCCCCGAGCTCGCCCGTCGCGGTGCCTGGGTGGAGGTGATGGGGGCACGCGTCACGGTCGATGATCTCACCGATCGCGCCGGCACCATCGGTTATGAGCTTTTGACCCGGCTGGGGCAGCGCGTGCATCGCGTCTACGAAGAGGCCTGAGCGCATGGCGCGCCCGCAGCGAAACGCCTACGTGTGCCAGAACTGCGGCGCCGCTTTCGCGCGCTGGGCCGGCAAATGTGCCGCCTGCAACGAGTGGAACAGCCTCGTCGAGGAGGCGGGCACGGCCCCCCCGCCCGGCACCGGGCTCGGCGCAGCCCGCAAGGGTCGCGTGCTCGAGCTGGAAAGTCTGGCGGCACCCGATACGCCACCGATGCGGCGCCTGGCGAGCGCCAGCGCCGAATTCGACCGCGTCACGGGCGGCGGTATTGTGCCAGGGTCGGCCCTGCTGATCGGCGGCGAGCCCGGTATCGGCAAATCAACCTTGTTGCTCGAGCTGGCCGCCAGGTTGGCGGCGCGCGGGCGCCGCGCGCTCTATTTCTCCGGCGAAGAGGCGGCCGCACAGGTTCGGCTCAGGGCCGAGCGCCTCGGCGTTGCGAACGCACCCCTGGCGCTCGCCTGCGACAGCAACCTTGCCAACATCCTGGCGACGCTGAACGAGGGTCCAGCCGCGGATCTCGTCATTATCGATTCGATCCAAACGCTCTGGGTCGATGGCTTGGAGGCTGCCCCCGGCACCGTCGCCCAGGTGCGGGCGGCCGCCCACGCGCTCGTGCGCTTCGCCAAGCTGAGCGGCACCGCCGTCATCCTGGTCGGGCACGTCACCAAGGATGGCCAGATCGCCGGGCCCAAGCTGGTCGAGCACATGGTCGACACCGTGCTCTATTTCGAGGGCGATCGTGGCCACCCCTACCGCATCCTGCGCGCGACCAAGAACCGGTTCGGCGCCACCGACGAGATCGGCGTATTCGAGATGGCGGGCGAAGGCTTGCGCGAAGTCGCCAACGCCTCCGAGCTCTTTCTTCCCGACCGCCAGGCGTCCGCGCCGGGCTCGGCTGTGTTCGCGGGCCTCGAGGGCACCCGCCCGATCCTGGTCGAAATGCAGGCGTTGGTGGTCCCCTCAGGACTTGGCACGCCGCGCCGGGCGGTCGTTGGCTGGGATGCCAACCGTCTGTCGATGCTGCTCGCCGTCCTCGACGCGCGCGCGGGGGTCAGCTTTTCCTCCCACGACGTCTATCTCAATGTGGCGGGAGGATTGAAGATCACCGAACCCGCCGCCGATGTTGCCGCCGCCGCCGCCCTCTTGTCCTCGATCGGCCAACTGGCGCTGGCGCCGGAGCGGGTGTTTTTCGGGGAAATCGCCCTGTCGGGGGCGGTGCGCGCCGTCCGGCATGCGCCATTGCGGCTCAAGGAGGCGAGCAAGCTGGGCTTCAAGGCCGCCGTTCTGCCCGCTGCCGTGGAGGCCGGCGCCGACCACGACCCCCTGCAGCGCCTCCCCCTGACCCACGTGCGCGAGCTGCAGGAGGCGCTGACGGCGTCCGCACCCCGCCCGGGCCGGCGCCCCGCCCGCGGGGCGGGCGAAGCCACCCCTGGGGCCGCGCGGCAGTGAAGCAAATGGGACCGCGCGAGGGCGCCGCGGATCCCCCTCGCGTTGTGCTCACCCAGCATCACCCGGGCGCGCCGAACCCGGCTATATTGTGTTCGCCAACAAGCTGCCCTAGAGCCTATGCGTCGGACGACGGTACGGGGAGGGGCGGGCACGGGGCGCGCGCTGCGCGGCCCGAGCCTGGCACCGGGAGCGGACTTTGACCTGCGCGGAGTGGACAAGAGCACGGTCTGGGGCCCCCGTCGGGTGCCGCCCATGGCCTGTGGCTCGGCAACCCCGCCGAGGTTGGCATGGCCCGCGTGTGCGTTTTTTCAGCGGCAAGCGCGTGGCTGAGGATCCTCGATCATGAGCGGAGTGGGACCCTTCACCAATCTCGACCTGGCGGTGATCG
>DASTMQ010000351.1:0-2939 GCA_035714005.1 Hyphomicrobiaceae bacterium | reverse complement strand
GTCTACCCGAACCTGAACGCTTGATCGACGTTTATCCGCATCAGCTGTCTGGCGGTCAGCGCCAACGCATCATGATTGCCGCCGCCCTGGTGCTGGATCCCGCCTTGTTGATCGCCGATGAACCGACGACCGCCTTAGACGTCACGACGCAGGCGGAAATCCTCAAACTCGTGCGCGATTTGCAGCAACGGCGTGGCACCGGCGTGCTGTTCATTACGCACGATTTTGGCGTAGTCGCCGAAATCGCGCATCGCGTCGCCGTCATGCAGCGCGGCCGCATCGTCGAAATTGGCAGCCGTGAGGAGATCCTGCGCCGGCCACGGGCCGACTATACGCGCATGTTGATCGCCGCCGTGCCTCCCCTCAAGCCGCCGGCGCGCCCGCCCAAGACTGGGCCGATAGCGTTATCGACGCATGGACTGAGCAAAACCTATGGCAGCCTCGGGCTGCTTGGCTCCGGCCGCGTCGTGCGGGCGGCCCAGTCCGTCGACATCGCCGTCCGTCGGGGCGAGACGGTTGGCATCGTCGGCGAGTCCGGCTCGGGCAAGTCGACGGTGGCGCGTTGCGTCGCGCGCCTGATCGCGCCGACCGCCGGCGAGATCCGCATCGGCGAGGTCGACGTGGCGCGGTTGCCCGAGCGCCGGCTGCGTCCGCACCGGCGCAATGTACAGATCGTGTTTCAGGACCCCTATCGATCCTTAAACCCGCGGCGTACCGTCGGCATGTCGATCATTGAAGGGCCAATCAACTTCGGGTTGCCGCGGCCACAGGCGCTCGATCGGGCGCGTCGGCTGATGACGCTCGTTGGCTTGGCGCAGGACGTGCTCGACCGCTACCCGCACCAGTTCTCGGGCGGACAGCGCCAACGCATTGCCATTGCGCGCGCCCTCGCCATGGAGCCCCAGGTATTGATCGCCGATGAGGCCGTTTCGGCTCTTGACGTGTCGGTACAAGCGCAAGTTTTGCAGCTGCTCGATGACGTTCGCCGCCGCTTTGAGCTCGCGGTGCTCTTCATCACGCATGATCTGAGGGTCGCGGCGCAAATCTGCGACCGCATCGCCGTCATGCAGCGGGGTGTGATCGTCGAACAGGGCGTCACGGCCGACGTGTTCGCTGCGCCGCAGCATCCCTACACCCGGGCCTTGTTCGATGCGGCCCCGGGCAAGGATGCCGAGTTTGGCGCGGTGGCGGGCGCCGCCTAAGGCGCGCCCTGCTCAGTGCGCCGCTGCCGCCGTTCAGCAAAGCCATGCTAGAAGAAACGACCTTGAGAACGCGCGAAAAAGAGGAATGCCGCCTATGAACCTGGCCGAATATGCGACCTACGATGCGCTGGGCCTTGCCGAGCTGGTCGCCAAAAAACAAGTGAGCCCCAAGGAGCTGGCCGAGACCACCGCGGCGGCGGTCGACAAGATCGACGGCAAAGTGAAGTCCGTCGTCGAACTCTACGCGGACCGCATCGAGAAACTGGACGATAGGTCGTTAGGCTCGGGGCCCTTCCGCGGCGTGCCGTTGCTGATCAAGGACGTGTTCGGTCACGAGCGGGGCCGCAAGATCGAGTTTGGTTCGCGCTTGTGCGAAGGCATGACGGTGGAGACGGGCACCTACTTCGCCGACATGCTGAAGGCGTCAGGCGTGAACATCCTCGGCCGCTCGGCGGCCCCTGAATATTCGATGTCGGCTACCACCGAGAGCGTGATGTTCGGCAATACCTCCAATCCCTGGAAACAGGGCTACTCGGCCGGTGGCTCTTCGGGTGGCGCCCAGGCGGCGGTGACCGCCGGAATTGTGCCGATCGCACACGGCTCCGACATCGGTGGCTCGATCCGCATACCGGCGAGCCTGTGTGGTGGCGTTGGTCTCAAACCTTCGCGCATGCGCGTATCGGTGGGACCGGTGGTGGACGAGGGCGGTTGGGGCTATTCGGTCAATCTCGTGCAGGCCAAGTCGGTGCGTGACGTTGCAGCAATGCTCGACTGCCTATCGATCCCCCAAATCGGCGATCCCTTCATTATTCCGCAACCCGAGGCGCCCTATGCCACCCTCGCCAAGGCGCCTGCCGGCAAACTTCGGGTTGGCATCGTGCTTGACGAACTTACCGGCGTAAAGGTGGATGGCGAAGTCGCTGCCGCCGTCGAGGCCACCGGTAAAGCGCTGGCGGGGATGGGTCACTCCGTCGAGATGGCGAAGGTCAATATGGGTGGCGTCGAGGTCTTATCGGCCACGACAGACTTGTTCTTTTTTGGCTTCGATCTGCGCCTCGACGCCTATGCCGAGCGCAGCGGGCACCGGCCAGGGCCCGACAGGCTGGAGCCGGCGATTTTCTCGGTCTATCAGGCGGCCAAGGACATTACGCCGGCCCGTTTCATTGCCGCCACCAACGCCGCCAACGTTGCTCGCCGCAAGCTTGGCGCCTTTTTCGCAAAATTCGATCTTTGGCTGTCGCCGACGACGGCGCGCGTTGCCGAACCGTGGGGCACCTATCATTTGTCGAAGCCGGGCGTCGGCTGGCACAACCTGATCGAGGAGCTGTTCAAGGTTCCCTGCCAGTTTACGATCCCGCACAACATCATGGGCACGCCGGCCATGTCGCTGCCGCTGGCGATGCATTCGAGCGGGGTGCCGATCGGCGTGCAAATCGCCGCCAAACCCGCCGCCGAAGCGGTGGTGCTGCAAGTGGCGATGGCGCTGGAGGAGGCCATGCCGTGGAAGGGGCGCACGCCGCCGCTGCACGTCTCAAGGGCATGATCGTCGGCGGCGCGCCCCGCCAAGGGGTCAACCTCCGCAGGCCCGGTGCCGACGACGCCCTGCGGCGGGGCTCGAGCGATCAACCGTTTGACGGTTCCCTGCCAGACCTGCGATAACGCACCCGGTGTGGCGGAACGGCACGCAACAGGAGCCGGCCCAGGCGAGGCTCCCCAATGCGCTGAAGAGGCGAAAAA